>CAYNWH010000025.1:3521-7307 GCA_964400885.1 uncultured Gammaproteobacteria bacterium | reverse complement strand
TGGCGGTACAAGTAAAGAGGTTCCCCGGCTTATTGACAGCTCGAACTGATTGTTATAAACTGAAAGTATGAAAAATATGATTTTTCATATTTTTAATTATTAAAGATTTTAATATGGCAAAATTTAAAATACCGGAAATAAAAAATTATGGCATGGCGACAATAGGCGAAAGGGGTCAAGTTGTTATCCCTAAAGAAATCAGAAAACTGATGAAAATAAAATCGGGCGATAAATTTTTGGTTTTTTCTCAAGACTCAGCAATAGTCAGCTTTATAAAACCAGCGGAGTTTGATAAACTTATAGGTAAGTTTACTAAGAAATTATTAGCTTTAAAAAATATTCATTAATATTATGAAAAAAATGCTAGAATTATTTAAAAAATTGCTCAAAAAGAAGAGTTTTTGGGTTATTTTGATTGTTGTAATCGGAATAATTATTTATTTAACTACTAGGGGTGGTGCCAAGGTTCAATATGTGACAGAAAAAGTCCAAAAAGGCGATTTAAGGCAGACTGTTTCAGAAACTGGTACAGTCTCAGCTAAGTCAGAAATTGACTTAAATTTTAAGGGTACTGGCAGTGTTACGCAAATTAATGTTAAAGAAGGCGATGAAGTTAAAGCCAGAGATATTTTGGCCAGGCTTGATGCGGGGCCAGTAGAAATTCAGGCCAGGCAAGCTCAGGCCAATTTGGATATTGCCCAGGCGAATTTGAATAAATTATTAGCCGGTGCCAGTGAGCAGGATATTAAAGTCAGTGAAGAACAGGTCAATAATGCGCAAATAGCTTATGAGAATGCTAAACGTGATAATGACGTACTTTTAAGTAAACTTGATTCGGATATCAAGACTTATGAGCAGGCAGTTGATAATGCCAGAGATAATTTAATGACAGCTTTGGATAATAGTCTGATTTCTGTTAACCATTCTCTGGATGTTATTGAGGTTATTTTTGATAATGTTAATTTACAGCCCATTTTTAGTGTGGAAAATTATCAGTACAAAGATAATGCTTTAAATTACAAAGAAGAAACGGAAATTAAAGTGAAAGTGGCTAATATGTCATTGGCCCAAGCCAAGCAATCTTTGACTGATAGTGATATTGCCCAGGCAGTTAATGATAATTTGACTGCCTTAAATACTATAAATTTGGCTTTAGACAATACTTTTTTAGCTTTGAGTGCTTCTTTAACTAACTATGATTTTAATGATTTGGATTTAGCTAATTATAAAACTAATGTGAGGACTGAGCAAAGTAATACTACTACCTCAATTAATTCCGTTCAGACAAATAATCAAACATTTAAAAATACGCAAATCAGTTTAAATACAGCTTTGAATAATAAAGACTTAAATATTTCTAATTCGCAATCTTCTGTAGACAGCGCTTTAGGCGCTTATAATCTGGCTAAGGCTCAGCTTGACCTTAAAAAAGCAATGCCACGGCCGGTTGACATTGCTTATTATCAGGCGCAGGTCAATCAGGCCAAAGCTGGTTTGGATTTAGCCCTGACTAATTTAGATGATTATATTATTCGTGCTCCGACTGATGGATTAATCACTTTTGTTAATTATGATGTTGGTGAACAGATTGGTTTTGGTGTTACTGGCAGTTCTTCAGCAGCTAAGCCAGTTATTTCCATGCTGGGCCAGGGCGATTTTGAAATCAAAGTTGATGTGCCAGAGTCAGATATTATTAAGCTTAAAATTGGCGATAAAGCTGAAATTACTTTGGATGCTTATGGCGATGAAGTTAAATTCACAGGCGAAGTTGTGGCCATTGATATTGCGGAAACAGTGATTCAGGACGTGGTTTATTATAAAGTGACAGTGACTTTGGATAAGACAGATAAAGAAATTAAAAGCGGCATGACTGCTAATATCGATATTATTACAGCAGAAATAATGGATGCGCTTTTTGTGCCGACTAGAGCAGTCAAGGAAACTTTAGCTGGCCAAACCTATGTAGAGGTTTTAAAAAATGGCCAGCCCGAACAAGTTAATGTGCAGTCCGGCTTAAAAGGTGATGACGGCATTGAAATTGTATCTGGCTTAAATGAAGGCCAAGAAGTAATTACTTATACCAAAACGCAATAATATGCCAGACAAACCATTAATAAAATTAGTTAATCTTTATAAGGATTATACAAACGAAGAAGTGGTAACGAAGGTTTTGACTGATATTAATTTAGAAATTGACAAAGGTGAATTTGTGGCTATTATGGGTCCCTCTGGTTCAGGTAAGTCGACTTTAATGCATATAATGGGTTTTTTAGATAAGCCAACTGCTGGGGAATATTATTATAAAGGCAAAAAGGTCAGTGATTTGACAGATGATGAATTGGCAGAAATACGCAACCAGGGAGTCGGTTTTGTTTTTCAGGCTTTTAATTTACTGCAAAGGACCAGTGTTTATGAAAATGTGCGTTTGCCTTTAATTTACACCAATAAAAACATTGGCGATAAAGATGTAATTGAAGCAATTAAATCTGTGGGTTTGTATCATCGCAAAGATAATCTTTCTAATCAGTTGTCAGGCGGTGAAAAACAAAGGGTAGCTATTGCCCGCGCCTTGGTTAATGAGCCGGAAATTATTTTTGCTGATGAGCCGACTGGCAACTTAGATTCAAAAAGCGGCAAGCAGATTATGGAAATTTTGCAGGATTTAAATGAAGAAGGCAAGACAATTGTTTTGGTCACCCATGAAAAATATACGGCTGAACATGCGCGCCGGATAATAAAAATCATTGACGGTAAAATTATTGATGATTATGAGGTTAAAAAGAGATTAATTGCCAGAAAAGAAAATTATTTAACTAAATAGGTTATGGATTTTGCATCCTCAATACGAATTGCTTATATTGGCTTAAAATCCAAAAAAACCCGAACATTTTTAACAATGCTCGGGATTGTTATTGGTATTGCTTCAGTGATTATCATTATTTCAGTAGGCGCTGGCGCGCAAAGCTTAATCCTTAATCAAATCCGCAGTTTTGGTTCAAATTTAATCGGGATTTTCCCAGGTGCTTCAGAAGAAGAAGGTCCGCCACCCAGTGTTTTTGGCACAGTAAATACCAGTTTGAAAAATGATGATATTGATGCCCTTTTGGATAAAAAAAATGCGCCTTATGTGGTGGCTGTAACCTATTATGTCCAGGGTACTGGCACTATGACCTGGCGCAATAGCCAGTTTGACGGCACATTTATTGCCACCACTACCAGTTATACAGAAGTGCATGAGCAGAATGTGGCTGAGGGTCGTTTTTTTGATAAAGAAGAAGAAAAAGATTTAGCTCGGGTAGTAGTGCTCGGTTATAATGTGAAAAATGAATTGTTTGGAGATTTAGATCCTTTGGGCCAGACTATAAAAATTAAAAAACAGCAGTTTAAAGTTATTGGTGTAATGCCTAAAAGAGGCGTGGAAGGCTTTCAAAATCAGGATAATTTGGTTTTTATCCCTATTTCTACCGGCCAAAAAATAATGCTAGGCATAGACTATGTATCTTTAGCCAGGGTTAAAATTGATTCCAGTGAACATACTGACCAGGCGATTGCTGATATTCGGGAAATTTTAAGAGAGCGCCATAATTTGAAGCAAAGCGAGGTTGATGATTTTTCTATCAGAGCTCAATCTCAGGCAATTGATATTTTTTCTTCAGTCACTAATTCTTTGACTTATTTTTTGGCCGCCATTGCCGCTATCTCCTTATTAGTCGGCGGTATTGGCATTATGAATATTATGTTAATTAGCGTAACAGAAAGAACCAGAGAGGTTGGTTTGCGTAAAGC
>CAYNWH010000025.1:0-3421 GCA_964400885.1 uncultured Gammaproteobacteria bacterium | reverse complement strand
GTGCTTTCAGCCGGGCAGGCAATTGAAGAATTTATTACCAGCCAGGTGACTACATTTGGCACGGATTGGGTGGAAGTTGAGGTTAAAGTACCCAGCGCAGGTAAAACTTCTTTTGAAAATGCCGGCGGTATTGCCCAGGGTATTACTATTACTACTTTAACTTTGGCTGATGCAAAAGCCGTAGCCAAAGAGCCTAATATTAAGAATTATTATGTGGGCAATGCGGGTCAGGAAGTCGTCAGTTATAAGGATAAAAATAAGGTATCTATGATTTTTGGCGTTTCAGCCAGCTTTATTGATATTGATACCGGTGAAATAGCAGAAGGCCGGTTTTATACTGATGCTGAAGAAAAAGGGCTGGCTAAAGTCGTGGTTTTAGGCAGTAGCATTAAGGAGTCTTTATTTGGCGATGAAGATGCCATTGATAAAAAGATTAAGATTAACCGCCAGAATTATCGGGTGATTGGCGTGATGGCTGAAAGAGGTACTGCTGGTATTTTTTCCATGGATGACATGATTTTTATGCCTAGTTTAACTATGCAAAAATTGGTTTTAGGCATTGATTATGTTACTTTTATATTTGCCCAGCTTAATGATAATTCTATTGCGCAGCAAACAGCTGATGATCTGACTTTGCTGATGCGAGATCGCCATAATATTACTGATCCAGTACGTGATGATTTTGCAGTGACTACAGCTCAGGAAGCTTTGGATATTTTAGGCACAGTCACTGGCGCAATCAGGCTTTTATTGCTGGCCATTGCTTTAATTTCTTTAATTGTGGGCGGAGTAGGAATTATGAATGTGATGTATGTTTCTGTTTCAGAAAGGACCTTTGAAATTGGTTTGCGCAAAGCAGTAGGCGCTAAATATTCTAATATTTTAAACCAATTTTTAACTGAAGCGATTATTATTACTTTTTTAGGCGGCTTAGTGGGTGTTGGTCTGGGTATTGGGATATCATTTTTAATCAGTTATATTGCCACTAATTTTCTTGGTTTTACCTGGCATTTTTATCTTTCACTTTCATATCTTTTATTGGCTGTAGGCATGTCGGTTATTGTAGGTATTCTGGCTGGCCTTTATCCGGCGCGGCAGGCAGCAGCTTTGGATCCGATTGTGGCCTTGAGGCAAGAATGATTTGGTTAGTAATTAGTAATTAGGTTATTTGCTATTAGTGATAGGTAGTGATAGGTTAATTTAAAAGTCAGTCAAAGCATTGACTTTTTTTATTTAAATATGATAAGACAAAGATAGCCACAAAGGAGGTGCTATCATGATAAAATTAGTTGCAGCCCAGTATGAAAGCGGCATTTGTTGCATCATATTTGGAGGCAGATTCCTGCTTGTAAAACCGCCTTATCAGCAGGATAAATTTGAAAGGCTGACTTCGCAAGATATCAGTAAGGCTATAGTAGCTCAGGGGTTTAAGGCTGAAGATCTTAATTTTGAGAGTTGGGAAGCCTTATTTGGACATTTGCATGACAAGCTACTGCAAGTAGCCTGAAAGGGTCAGTAAGTAGGGAATAAATAACCCTACTTTTATTTTTAGCACTCACACTTGACGACTGCTAATTTAGGTTTTATAATAGGGTTATATGAATGAGCGTCAGAAAAAACTTTTAAACCTGATTATCAGCAAGCATATTCAGACCGCTGAGCCTGTGGGCTCTACTTTTTTAGTGGAAAAAACAGGCTTGGAAGTCTCTCCAGCTACAGTCAGAAATGAAATGGCTGAATTGGAAAAAGCTGGTTTTATTTACCAGCCCCATACTTCAGCCGGCCGCGTGCCCACAGAAAAAGGCTATCAGTTTTATGTTGATAATTTTGTTGAGAAACGGGAAATTAAAGCCACGTGGCGCCAGTCTTTTGAGCTGGTCTTGAAAAATAAATTAGACAAAGATCAGGTTTTGAAAAATCTCGCCAGATCAGTAGTTGAACTGGCTGACGCAACTGTGATTGTGGCTTTTGATGCCAATAATATTTATTACACTGGTATTGCTAATCTTTTTAAAAAACCAGAATTTGCTGAACAAAATTTGATTTGCAACATTTCAGAAATTATCGATCATTTAGATGATAAGATAAATAAAATTTTTAATAAAATTAATAAGGTGGAAGTTTTAATTGGTTCCAAAAATCCTTTTGGCAATGATTGCTCTTCAATTATTGGCAAATATCAGCTGAAAGATAAAAAATCAGGCTTATTTATTATTTTAGGCCCGAAAAGAATGGATTATAATAAAAACCTGGCGCTGGTAGAATATATCCGCAATTCGTTGGAAAAGGTTTAAAGGCGAAAACGCCCTTTGTCATTCTGAGTGAAACGAAGAATCTGTAATTCACAGATCCTTCGCTCTGCTCAGGATGACAGCTGAGGACAAAGGGAGTTTTCGCCAGTAGATTTCTATAAATTAATATTAAATTATGGCTGATAAAAAAGCACAAAAAAAAGAACCAACTGAAATGGAACAGCTTAAAGCCCAATGCGAGGAATATCTTGCTGGCTGGCAAAGGGCTAAGGCTGATTATGATAATTTTAAAAAAGAAACTGACAAAAGAATGTCAGAAGTTGCCAGTTTTGCCAAAATCGGTTTAATAAGCGATTTGATTCCTGTTATTGATAATTTTAATAAAGCCATTGAGCATGTGCCCAAAGAGCAGGAAAAAGAGAATTGGGTGATTGGTATTTTTCAGATAAAAAAGCAAATGGAAGATTTTTTAGCGCAAAATGGTCTGGAAAAAATCAAAACAATAGGTGAAAAGTTTGACCATAATTTGCATGAAGCAGTGGGAAAAGAGCCTGGCGAAAAAGATATTATTTTAAAAGAAGTTAATTCTGGATATAAACTGAATGGGCAGGTGATAATTCCGGCTAAAGTGATTGTTGGTGAAGACTAAATTTAAAATTTGTTATTTGAGAACAAAAAGAAAAACCCAGCTCTTTGGTAAGAGCCGGGTTTGATCCGAGAAAAAAGTCAGACGGTGCTGATTGCTACTTTTTTCTTGGGGTGGGCTTGGATGTGGATGGAGTTGCCAGCAGGATCTTCTTCGATCATGAGTGGAATGGAAACTCTCTTTTTGCCGCCAGGCAGATTCAGGCAGATTGACTGCGTTCCTGTGGGACAAAACGGCAAGTTTCGGTCAAGCAGGTTTGCGACTTTGCGGCCGCTAAATCCTTGCCATTCAGGCGCAAGGTCTTGGAAGATCTGTATCACCTCGGGATTGACATACATTTTTCCATTTCCACGCTTGCGATCACGACTGACAGTTCCGACATCTTTTTCCGGCATGAAATTCCTCCTTCTTTGAACATTTTTGGGATTTGAGAACGATTGTTTTTAATATAACAGGAGGATGGGTAAAAAGTCAAGTTTAGGGCGTTTTCGCCCATTAATCATAATTTATTAATAATTATTAA
>CAYNWH010000024.1:5208-8484 GCA_964400885.1 uncultured Gammaproteobacteria bacterium | reverse complement strand
ATTTAAGTTTAAAAACTAAATTAGAACAGATTTCTAATCTTAATCTTTTTTATCCTTCTTTATTTAAACCAGCTTCTGAAACATTAATCGAACATTTTAGAGTTAAATCTTTGCAAAGTTTTGGCATTGAAAAGTATTTAACAGGCATTGAAGCGGCCGGTAACCTGTTGAACTATTTAAAAGATACGCAAAAAACCGCCCTAGAGCATATAAATAAAATCTCACATTACAATCTTTCTGATTATATGATTTTGGATGAAGCGACAATCAGAAATCTAGAACTTTTATATACTTATCAGTTTTTTGAAGAAAAAGGTTCTTTGCTTAGTGTCATAGACCAGACGCAAACAGGCATGGGCGGCCGTTTACTAAGAAATTGGCTTTTGCACCCATTGGTAAATTTGGATAAAATCCAAGAGCGCCTGGATGCTGTTGATGAATTTTATCAGGAATTGGATTTACGCGAAAAACTTAAGAAAGAATTAAAAAATATTTCTGATATTGAACGCTTAATCGGCCGTTTGGGATGCAAAAAAGCCAATGCCAGAGATTTACTAAATTTAAAAAACAGCCTGCAAATTATTCCAAAGATAAAAAAAATATTAAAATCCTGCGAAGCAAAACTTTTAAAACATTGCTATAAATCATTGGATGAACATACTGAAATTGTAACCTTAATTCAAAAATCTATTGCTGAAGATCCGCCGCTTTTAATTACTGAAGGTGAAATGATTGCCGATGATTATAATGCTGAACTTGATGAATTAAGGAAAATCAGCCGGTCTGGCAAAGACTGGCTTAAAGATTTGCAGGTCCGCGAAATCCAAAAAACAGGCATATCTTCGCTTAAAGTTAAATTCAATAAAATTTTTGGCTATTATATTGAAGTTTCCAATTCCAATTTAAATCAAGTGCCTGATGATTATACTCGCAAGCAAACTTTAGTTAATGCGGAAAGGTTTGTCACGCCTGAACTTAAAGAATATGAGCAAAAAGTTTTGGGCGCCGAAGAAAAGATTATTGAGCTGGAGCAAAAATTATTCTGGCAAATCAGGGATGAAGTAGCCAAGCATTTTGAAGCTATCCAGCAAACAGCGCAAATAATTGCCCAGCTTGATGTTTTACTTTCCTTTGCCAATGTTGCTTTATTAAATAATTATAATAAACCGGAAATCAATGCTGGCGAAACAATTGAAATTAAAAATGGCCGCCATCCAGTCATTGAGAAATTGCAATCACAAGAATCTTATGTGCCTAATGACGGCTTATTTAATCATTCTGACCATCAATTAATTTTATTAACCGGCCCTAATATGAGCGGCAAATCAAGCTATTTGCGCCAAACCGCTCTGATTGTCTTATTAGCTCAAATCGGCTCATTTGTGCCCGCTCAAAGCGCTAAAATAGGCATTACAGACCGTATCTTCACTCGCGTAGGCGCTTCTGACAACTTAATTCGCGGCCAGTCAACTTTTATGGTAGAAATGCAGGAAGCTGCTAATATTTTAAACAATGCCACTGATAAAAGTTTTATTATTTTAGATGAATTGGGCAGGGGAACATCTACTTTTGATGGCGTTTCCATTGCCTGGGCCATTGTGGAATATATTTATAAAAATATTAAAGCTAAAACTTTATTTGCCACGCATTACCATGAATTAATTGATATGGTAGAAAAATTAGACAAAGCCCAGAATTACGCGGTATCAGTCAAAGAAACAGAAACCGGCGTAATCTTTTTACGCAAAATAGTGCCAGGTGGCATTGATAAGTCCTATGGCATTGAAGTCGCCAAACTGGCTGGTCTGCCCAAGCCTTTAACTGACCGGGCTTATCAAATACTTGAGGAATTGGAAAATGAATTAAAAATTTCCAAAGATTGACAAATAGAAAATTACTTGTTAATTTTATAAATCAAACAAAAGGAGGAAGGAAGAGATGACAATTGAACACCGTACCTATTTTGAAGGAGGCGTACAGTCACTGGCTTTTGAGATGGACAATGGCAAAAAGGCCACTGTCGGCGTGGTCAGCCCAGGCACATGGGATTTTGGCATAGCCAAGGCCCCGGAAAAAATCACTGTTCTGACCGGTGAGCTTGCAATCAATGGAAAATTAGGATATCGCTTCGAAATCAAAGTCGGAGATCCCATAATTTTCACGACCATGGAAACCTGCTCCTACTTGTGCGAATATTAAAAATAAAAAAATAGCCGTCCCTTGTTTTTCCTCGGGACGGCTTTAAAATTGACAAAAATAAAATTATATGTTAATATTATAAATTAATAAAAAAGAAGGAAAGCAGAAAATGGAGTATTACAGTATTATTGCTTTTGTTGGAGATGAGCTTATGCCGGTTTACGGCTGGACTGACCTCAGTGTCTGGCTAGTCCAGGGGGTGATTGGCTGGTTTTTTATTGGCATCTTGCTGATGCATTTTAAAAAATTAAACAAATTTTTGAAAGAGTTGGAACGAAAAATGGATGAGGACATTTTTAATCTTCTTTACCTCTTTGCTTTACCCACCGCAATGTGGTCTCTACTCTGCGCTTTTGCCTTAATAGATCTTTGTCATGACCTCGGAACTTATTGGCTGATAGTTTGGGCTTTGGCTCTGACTTTATTGCCAACACTAGTGATCAAGATTAAAAGAGAACTCTGTTATTAAAAATAATTTCTAAGCAAGAATAAATTCTTTCAGCCGCCGGCAACCGCTTGCGGCTTTTTTTATTTAATATAAAAAACACCCCGCGTGAAAGACTTGGGGTGTTATTTAATTTCAGGACATGGGCTTTTGCAATGCACGCATTCTTTAGTGCCGTCGGGGAAAAGCCGATACCAGCTACTGCCGCAAGCACATTTCTGTCCTTTTTTCCTTTTTTTAATTTGATGCGATTTAATCTGATTCTTCCTTTTATTCTTTGCCAATCCTGATCACCTCCTTTTTAGATTGATTATCTTTCTTTTTAACTTATTTTTTTTAAAAAGTCAATATAAATTATAATCAATTGACAAAAAAATATATTTTTTGTTAAATTAAAACATTAAAGCAAAGGAGGGGCCCATGAAAATAATAGTGCAAGACAGCAAAAAACGCTGGCGCTCTTATCCGATTCCAGCCAATTTTGACGGCATTAAGCCGTTACGTGAACTCATTATTCGGGTTTTGGCCAAACGCCAAATCAAAAAGCCTTTTTATCTAGTTTTCGAAGAAGATGAATTAATCAAAATCAAACAGCTTCTTTATCACTTTTTCCATGAACCGTTTAGCCGTTA
>CAYNWH010000024.1:0-5108 GCA_964400885.1 uncultured Gammaproteobacteria bacterium | reverse complement strand
TGGCTTTTTAATTTGAAAAAAAGACTAGAAATTGCTAAATTGAGAGTATGTTTATGCTCAAATTATTAAATAAAAACCTTTTTTTATTATTAATATACTTTATCGTCAGCCTGGCTGGTTATATTATTATTGCCCTTACTAATCATCTTTTTTATAACCGCTTATTTGGCAATACTAATTTCAAATATTTAGAAAGCCCTCTGACTATCTTGATCTATTTTTTCTTAATTGTTTCATTCCTGCTGATTATTTTTAAACTGCCAGAAAAAGATTTTAAACAATATTTTAAATTAATAATTATTTGCTCTTTATTAATAGCTGTAGTCTTGCTCTTTTTACCGCCAATTACTTCCAGCGATGCCTGGCAATACATAATGCAAGCAAAAATCTATAATTTCTATCATGCCAATCCCTATGTCACAGCGCCAGCGCAATTTCCTAATGACATTTTAACTGCCAATATTTCTGATCCCTTAATGACAGTGGTTTATGGCCCGCTTTTTACGGGGTTAACTATTTTACTTAATTTACTCAGTCAGTCCAACATTTACCTAAACATCTTTTTCTTAAAATTAGTTAATCTGCTTTTAATCATTGCCACTGCTTATATAATATTTAAGCTATTAAAGCAATATAATAAAGAAAAACTTTATTCTGGTTTGTTTTTTTTTATTACTAATCCTTTAATTTTCTATGAAACACTGCTTAATGGCCATAATGATATCATAATGATTTTCCCGCTAGTTTTGGCAATATATTTTTTGTTCAAGAACAAATTATTTTGGGTCTTACCTCTAATCTTTATCTCGGCCTTAATCAAACCTTTAAGTCTAATTTTATTACCCATATTTTTTATTTATCTACTTTTAAAAAAATATTCACTTTTAAAATTTCTAGGCTCCTTAATTGTAAGCAGTTTGATATTTATTCTTAGCTGGCTACCTTTTTATCAAGGACCTCAAACTTGGTCAGGTTGGCAAAAACTTGGAAGCCAGACTAATCATTGGCTGTTACTTGCTGCTGCCAGACTAAATTTTAATCTCGTGGCTAGCCGCACTATTTTACTGACTTTTTTCCTTCTTTGTTTGTTCTTCATCCTTAGCCTGATTTATAAAAATAGAAATTACTACTTAAGCGGTTATAATTTTTTTAAGCCGCTGATCATGATTACCATAATCTATTTTCTTTTGGCTAGTTTTTGGCTGCATGCTTGGTATTTACTTATATTACTCCCGTTTTTAACTTTTTATTTAAGCAAAAGGAGATTATTAATCTTTTATTTTGCTTTTTACTGTTTTGTTTTAACATATGGATTTCTCTTAGATAACTTGCTACTATAAATCATATGATTAAAAAACTTGACCAAGATCTTATAAATAAAATCGCGGCCGGCGAAGTGGTTGAACGGCCAGCTTCTGTTGTTAAAGAATTAATGGAAAATTCCATTGATGCTGGAGCAGAACAAATAAATTTAGAGATAAAAAATGGCGGTATTGATTTAATCATGCTGCAAGATAATGGCTCGGGCATGTCAAAAGAAGATGCCAAACTTGCTATTGAACGCCATGCCACTTCCAAAATTTTCTCGCTTGAAGATCTTTTTAATATCCGGACTTTAGGTTTTCGCGGCGAAGCCTTAGCCAGCATTTCTGCTGTTTCCCAATTTACTTTAGAAACAAAAACAAAAGATTCAGCCGAAGGCACAAAATTGTCAATTGTTAATGGTAAATTGTCAATTGTTAGTTACGGTTGCCCCGAAGGCACAAAAATTACAATAAAAGATTTATTTTATAATGTGCCAGCCAGAAAAAAATTTCTTAAATCTGCTACTACAGAATATAATCACATCTTAGAACTATTGACTCAATTTGCTTTAATCAATCCGCAAATCAGCTTTAAATTAACACATAATAATAAATTGATTTTAAATCTGCCAAAAACTGATAAATGGCTGACTAGACTTAAACAAGTATTAGGCACTGATATTGCTAATTATTTAATCCCAGTAGCTGCAAAGGGTACAGTTGCAATCTCTGGTTTTATTGGCAAACCGCAAATTGCCAGAAATAATCGCAAAGCCCAGTTCATATTTATTAATAAGCGAATTGTCAGCGATTTCTTAATCACTAAAGCAGTCAAAGAAGGCTATAGCACTCTTATACCCAAAGAATTATATCCGACTTTTGTCTTGAATATTGAACTGCCGCCAGATTTGGTTGATGTAAATGTTCATCCTAGAAAAGCAGAAGTGAAATTCAAAAATACTCAGGAGATTTATTTGTCAGTTTTGCAAGCAGTGCAAAAATCTTTAACTAATAATATTGACCAAGAAATTATTTTAGGCGACCAAAGAGCGGTTAAAAAATTTACTTTAAAAACAGAGCCAAGCTTTAGAAGTTATCAGCCAAAAATCAGTTATCAGTCTAGTTTTAAAAGCATCAAACCCGAAGCTTCAAAAATAAACCAAGCCTTAAAATTTTCTAAAGAAATACTGCAGGCAGATTTTATTGAACAAAAAAATCAGGAAAAGGTAGGGGATTGGCGGCTTTTAGGCCAAATCCATAATGCCTATTTATTAGTTGAAGCGCCTCAAGGCATTTTAATTATTGACCAGCATGCAGCAGCCGAAAGAATACTTTATGAAAAATTTAAAAAACAATTTGGCAGTCAAAAAATCAAAAGCCAAAAATTACTTTTACCATTGACCTTGGAATTATCAGCTAAAGAAGTAGAAATTCTTAATCAAAGTCTGGAATTTTTAAGCAATTTAGGGTTTGACATTGAAATATTCGGTAATAATTCCTTTATTGTTAATGCTGTGCCCCAAGATTTGGACAAATTAGACATAAAAACAACTATTTTGGGCATTATCAGTGATTTAGAAGACAATGATTTTAACCAGACAAAATCAATTGATGAGAAAAAAGATTTAGTTATTAAATATGCTGCCTGCCGGACAGCTATAAAATTTAATGATAAAATTACCAGCCAGGAACAAATTAAATTACTGGAAGATATTTTAACAATTATGGATAAAATTAATACTTGTCCGCATGGCCGACCTTTTATTATGGAGCTAACCCTGGATCAACTGGCAAAAAATTTTAAAAGAAAATAAAAAATGTTATAATTTAAAAATATGTTACGTATATGTAAATATTTATTTGCCATTATCTTAATAAGTTTATTAATTAAGCCGGTTTTTTGTTTGGCCCAGGAAGAAAATACTGCAACTAAAACCCAAGATGCTGTAGCGGCAGAGGATACAACAGATAATCAAAATCAATTACAGATAATGGATCCTCTTTCTGTTTTCTATGCTACGGCTTTAATTAGTAAAATAAATGAAACTCAAATAGAAGAAGAAACAGGACAAGGCAAACAAGTCACCCAAAAACAAGAAGTAACTCTAAAATTATTAAGCAGCAAATTAAAAGATAAAGAATTTACTGTTATTAATGAGATTACCAATAATCCTTATGATTTAAAATTAAAACAAAATGAAAAAATCCTCGTTAATATCGAAGAATATCCAAATAATAATTATAAAATATTTATTGCCGGTTATTATCGATTATCAGGCATAATTGCACTCTTTTTACTCTTTTTAATATTATTAATTATATTGGGAGGAAAACAGGGATTAAAAACTGTTATTAGCTTAATAATATCCATTATATTAATTTTTAAAATTTTAATTCCCCAAACATTAAAAGGTCATAATCCGGTAATTATTGCCTTAATTATTGCTATTTTAATAACTATTATTACTTTATTTCTTATCACCGGCTATAATAAAAAGTCATTAATCGCGATTTTAGGGACTTTAGGGGGATTGGTTGTTGCCGTGATTATTTCTTATATTTTTACTAAATTAACATATCTTAATGGCTTATCTACTGAAGAAGCCAGAACATTATTCTATGAATCCCCGCAAATAAATTCGCAAGGCATATTTTTTGCCGGCATAATAATTGCTGCTTTAGGCGCTGTTATGGATGTCGCTATGTCTATTGCCAGTTCCTTAACAGAAATTAAAAAAGTTAATCCTAATCTACATTTTCGAAACATTTTTAAATCAGGCATTAATGTCGGCAAGGATATCATGGGCACAATGTCTAATACTTTAATCTTTGCTTATGTTGGCGTCTCATTTCCTTTACTTTTACTCTATGGTAAATTCGGAGATAGCTATATAAATTTCCTTAATCTTGATTTTATTACTGATGAAATTGTTCGCTCTTTAAGCGGCAGTATTGGTCTTATTGCCGTCATTCCTTTAACTTCACTTATTGCCGCCTTTTTATACTCAAAGAAAAAATGATATAATAACTTTATAACCTTTAAACTTTTTTATGCCCACCAAAAACAAAAAATCAAACAACCGAGAAAGAAAACCTAAATACAATGTTCCAGCTTCAAAATTACCCATGCATCCCATGGAGCGGCAAATCAGCCTTAAAAAGATGTCTGATATAACCTGGCGAATTTTTCGTATTATGTCAGAATTTGTTGAAGGCTTTCAATTTCTTTCTCAATTCCATAAGGAGGTCACTGTCTTTGGTTCAGCCCGCTTAAAACCAGATAATAAATGGTATAAAGAAGCTGAAAAGTTGGGTAAATTATTAGCCAGATCAGGCTATACTGTAATTACCGGCGGCGGTCCCGGCATTATGGAAGCTGCTAATAAAGGCGCTCATTTAGTTGATCCCAGAAAATCAATTGGCATTAATATTCAGTTGCCAACAGAACAACGAACGAATCCTTATGTTACCAAAAGCAAAGGTTTTTATTATTTTTTTACCCGTAAAGTTATGCTGGCTGCATCAGCCCAATCATATATATATTTTCCTGGTGGCTTTGGTACTTCTGATGAATTTTTTGAAATGATTACCTTAGTGCAGACAAAAAAAATGCAGAAACTGCCGGTTGTTTTAGTCGGTAAAAAATTCTGGAAACCATTAACTGACTGGATGAAAAATACTTTAATCAAAGAATTTAGAACAATTGAACCTGGGGATGTTAAGCTTTTTCATGTGGTAGATACAGCCGAAGAAGCCATGAAATACATTAAAAAATCCAAAGAACGAACAATCTTCTAACCGCCA
>CAYNWH010000023.1:0-9076 GCA_964400885.1 uncultured Gammaproteobacteria bacterium | reverse complement strand
AAAAATATTTACCAGCTATTAACAGAAAAAGCCGGTTACCAATCCAAGGAAATCAAGCCGGTTGACCTGGTCCAAAAAGAACAGATTGTGAATTTGGATGTGGCGTTGAGAAAGGCCTAATGGTTTTAAACTCTTGCTTTTTTAAAAGCTATATGTTAAAATAGGAATCAAGTTTTAATAAATTTAATTTACTCATTTAATCTCACACATCTGGCATTATTTCCTTGTCCTGCCTTGGGCAGGATATGTCCTAAATTAAAAAGGGCGCTGGATGGAGGTAGAAAGGAAAAATATGATAAAAGTACCAACAGTTTTAGAATTGCTAAAGGCTGGTGCGCATTTTGGCCATCAACCTTCACGCTGGCATCCAAAAATGAAACCATATATTTATGGCATTAGAAATGGAGTGCATATTATTGATTTAGAAAAGAGTGTAACGCAGCTGCAAGAAGTTCAAGAATTTATCAAAGAGATAGTTTCTAAAGGTGGAACTATTTTATTTTTGGGTACAAAAAAACAAGTTCAGGCAGTCATAGAGAAAGAAGCTAAAAAATGCGGTATGCCTTATATCACAGAAAGATGGCTAGGCGGATTTTTGACCAATTTTTCAACTGTGATTAAATTAGGAAAAAAATATAAAGATTTGCTGCAAAAAAAAGAAAGTGGAGAATTAGCTAAATATACAAAAAAAGAACAATTAAACTTTGAGCGAGAGATAAAAAAATTGCATTCAGTCATCTCTGGAGTTAAAGATATGGAAAAATTGCCAGAAGCTATTTTTGTCTGGGATGTGAAAAATGAAAAGACAGCCATTCTAGAAGCCCGTAAAAAGGAAATTCCTATTATAGGCATTTGTGATACAAATACTAATCCTGAAGGCATCACTTATGTTATTCCTGCTAATGATGATGCAACTAAAGCAATTGATTTAATTATTGCCTATATAGCTGATTGTATTATTGAATATAAAAAAGATAATCAAATAAGATCGACAGAAAAAGAAGGAAAAACAAAATAATTTATTATTAATTAAGAGAAATATGAAAATAGATTTAGATTTAATTACTAAATTAAGAAATCAAACTGGTGCTGGTGTCGCTGATTGCAAAGAAGCATTAGAAGAAACTAATGGCGATTTAGATAAAGCGATAGAAATCTTGAGAAAAAAAGGTGCTAAGATAGCTAATAAGAGAGCAGATAAGGAAGCTTCAGAAGGTATAATTTATGCTTATATTCATGCTAATAATAAAATTGGGGCCTTAGTTGAACTAAATTGCGAAACTGATTTTGTGGCTAAAAATGAAGAATTCAAAAATTTAGCTAATGATTTGGCAATGCAGATAACTGCTCAAAATCCGTTATATTTAAGCCCAGAAGATATACCAGCAGATGTTTTAAATAAAGAAAAAGATTTGCTTAAAGATCAGCTTTTGGCTGAAGGAAAACCAGAAAATATGTTTGATAAGATTATGGAAGGTAAACTGGAAAAATGGTATGAAGAAGTTTGTTTATTAAAACAGCCCTTTATAAAGAATGAAGATATTACTATTGAGGATTTAATCAATGAAAAAATCGCTAGTTTAGGCGAAAAAATTAAAGTCGGCAGTTTTTGTAGGAAACAAATTTAATTTAGTTAAAAGTAGAAAGTTGAGAGTTGAAAGTGAATTAACTTTTTACTTTATACTTTGAAACCTTTAAATTATTATGAAGATTGCAGAAATACAAATTAATTTATGGGACAAATTATATCCCTTTAAAGTTAATGATTTAGAACTTAAATCAGGCGATTATGTTATTGTTGAAATTAATTCAAATAAGGAAATCGCTAAAGTTATTGAGATTAAAGATTTAAGAGAGGAATCAGCTAAACAACTATATCAGCAGGAAATAATAGGCGATATAATTAGCAAGGCCACAGTTAAGGATTTAGAAAAGTTAGCCAATTATGAAAAAGGTAAAGATAAGATTTTATTTGCTTGTAAAAAGATGATTGACAAAAATCAATTGCCCATGAAATTAATAGATGTTCATTTCTCTTTTGATGATCAGAAAATTACTTTTGCCTTTATTGCGGAAAGCCGTGTTGATTTTAGGCAATTAGTTAAAGAATTAACGAAAAATTTTCAAAAAAATATTCGCTTGCAGCAATTAGGCGTTCGTGATGAAGCGAAAATAAATGGCGATATAGGCGCTTGCGGCATTGTTCAATGCTGTAAGTCTCATCTGAAGGTTTTAGGCAATGTTAGTGCTGAACAGGCTGAATTGCAGCAGGTTTCTCATCGCGGTGCGGAAAGGCTTTCCGGTATTTGCAATCGGTTAAAATGTTGCCTGCGCTATGAAAATGATTTATATAAACAATTGTCAGAAAAATTTCCTGCCTTAGGTACTCAAGTTAAAACTCCACGGGGCAAGGGGCAGGTCATGGAATGGCATCTTTTAAAACAATCAGTTAGTGTTAAATTAGAGAATGAAGAAGGCGCTTTTTTTGAAGTACCGCTTAATAATCTCTCTTAACTATTTAAAAATTCCTAAAAGTCCCCTATAATACTAATAGTGGACTTTTATTATTGTAGTAAATATGGTAAAATATTAATAAGTAAATAATTTTATATATGCCTAATAATAATTCAAAAACAATTAAAAAATCGGCTGAGCCCCAATTGGTAATTCTTTTAAAATTACTAATTGTCTTTGTTATTCTGCTTATACCTTTAAGCTTTATGTTGATTGATATTAGTAATAATCTTTTAAATATTCAAAAGACTAATCAGCAAGCAAATAAAAATGTAAAACAAGAAGATAATGAGGATTTTAATTTTCAAGCATCCTTGCCTCCTGAAAAGATAGGGGATATCTCCGATGTTTCACAAGAAAAAAAAGATTCTCTCTTTAATAATTTAAAAAAATAATTTTAAGTTTATGCTTAAAGTTGCAATAAATGGCTTTGGCCGCATTGGCAGGGCAGCCTACAAAGCAGCTATTAATAAAAAAGCCAAGTTTAAAGTCGTCGCAGTCAATGATCTGACTGACCCTAATAATTTAGCTTATCTTTTGAAGTATGATAGTGTTTATGGACCATGGAAAGGACATAAAGTCACTGCGGCTAAGGACTCTTTAATTATTGATGGTCAGAAAATATTAGTTTTTGCTCAAAAAGATCCTGCTCAATTGCCATGGAAAGATTTAGGAATTGATGTGGTAATAGAATCAACCGGTTTTTTTACTCAAAAAGAAGGCGCTGAACTTCATTTGAAAGCGGGAGCTAAAGCAGTAGTTATTTCAGCACCTACAAAATCAGAAAATGTTGGGACTTATGTTATAGGCGCCAATGAGAAAAAGATTAAAAAAAACGAGAAGATTATTTCCAATGCCTCTTGTACGACTAATTGTACAGCTCCAGTCGTGGCAATTTTAAATAACAAATTCGGTGTTAAAAAAGCCCTGCTGACTACAGTGCATTCTTACACAGCTACCCAAAGTCTAGTTGATGGCCCGGCAGCCAAAGATTTTAGAAGAGGTCGAGCGGCTGCAGCTAATATTGCGCCGTCAACAACAGGTGCGGCAATTGCCACAACCTTAACCATCCCACAGCTTAAAGGATCATTTGACGGGATTTCTATTAGAGTTCCGTCTCTTTGTGGTTCTATTATTGATGTTACAGCCGTCTTGAAAAAGAAAGTGACTGTTGAACAGGTTAACCAAGCTTTTATTGATGCTTCAAAAAATCCGTTTTATAAAAATATAATTGCTGTAACTAAAGACCCATTGGTGTCTACAGATATCTTGGGTTCAACTTATTCTGCGATTGTAGAACCTGAATTTACTAAAGTTATTGATGGCGATTTGGTTAAAGTTCTAGCTTGGTATGATAATGAATACGGCTATTCCTGCCGTTTAGTTGAAATGGTGGAAATGGTAAAACTTAAAAAATAAATTTGTTTGATAAAGCTGGCTATCTGCCTGGATAGCCGGCTTTTATTTTTTGCTTAAAATTAATATGTTCAGTTCGGAAAGAAGGGAAATTTTAGTGTGCCACGAGCCTGGTTGGCATGATGAGTCGCTTGAATCAAAAGAGAAAGAAAAATAATCTCGAGCTATTTCTCTAGTTTTGTTTTTTTTGCTATAATTATTTAAAGAGATGACAAAGTCTAAATTTAAACAATTTGTTGATTTTTTATTAAGGAATAACTTTGTAATTGCGCCTCAATTTAATGTTGAGGGAGTTTTGCATTTAAATGAATTAAAAGATTCAGCCGATTTATACTTAGGTTCTCAATTGCCTTTAGATTCTTGGAAATGGTATATTGCCCCGCCTTATCAGCAGATGTTTGAATATAAGGGCGATAAGATGCAAGAAACTTTGACTAAAATAAAGAGCCAGATATTTTTAGGCGTTTCTATTTTGGATATGCAGGCTTTAACGCTTTTAAATCAAGTTTTTGAGCGCGATCCTTATTATCAGGAAATCAAAAAGAAAACTATTGTCATTGGCACTTCTTTGGTACCTGAGGAAAATTTTTACCAGTTTTTTGAAAATTTTGAGGAAAATAAATTAGAACACTTGCAGTTTGATATTTTTTTAGCTGTGCAAAAAACTGGCTATAAAATTTATTCGGGTTCAGAAGATGGCCAGCGTTTATTGGATAAATTTGGCTATAAAGACTATCAGCATATTGAATATGCAGGTCCTATTAGGGAAGAGGGGTTGGATAAGCAAATGGTTGAAGTTATGGATGGCATGCAAAATTACCATGACCAGAAAATTTGGGATGGCTTAAATGAACGTTGTATACAGTGCGGCAAATGTACTATTGCTTGTCCTGTTTGTTTTTGTTTTCGCATGTATGATCAGGCAAATTTAGAAAAAGACACTGGCGCCAGAAATCGTTGCTGGGATACTTGTTTTTATAATGAATTTACCCAGGTAGCTGGCGCAGCCCCAGCAGCGCCCAAATATCGCTTAATGAATACTACAGCGCAAAAAATATATTTTTGGTATGAACATCATTTTGTCAGGACACCGGCTACTTTTTCTCTACCTGGCTGTGTGGGCTGCGGCCGCTGCAGCCGAACTTGTCCGGCTAATATTGATATTTTTACCACGATTAAAGATATTTTAGCTGCTAGAACAAAAGGACAAGCTAAAAATAAAAAATAATATGATTAATGAATATAAAACTTATCCTTGCAAAATCCTAAAAATTGAGCCAGAAGGAGTTGATTCTAAAAATTTCACTTTAACCCCGCCTTATAAAGGTTTTAGTTTTACCCCTGGCCAGTATGTGATGGTCTCCATTCCTGGCTTTGGCGAAGGAGCGATTTCTATATCTTCCGACATGAATGAAAAGAAGTTTTTCCAGCTTACAGTCAGAGAAGTTGGCACCTTAACTTCAGAAATGCACAAAAAGAAAAAAGGCGATACTTTGGGCATTCGCGGGCCTTATGGCCGGCCGTTTCCGATCAAGGCAGCCAAAGGCAAAAATATTTTGATAGTGGTAGGAGGGTGTGGCATTCCGCCGATCAGGCCTTTAATTTTGGATGCGACTAAAAATCCTAATAAATACAAAAAGGTTTATGTGTTTTACGGCGCTAAAAATGAGGATGTTTTATTTTTTACCAAAGAATATCCCAAATGGAAAAAAGTTTGTGATTTGAATATTGCCTTAGAAAATCCTAAAACTAAAAAATATCAGAAGGGCATGGTGACTTCTTTGTTTGATGTAAAAAAAATACCAACAGATGCTATTGCTTATGTTTGCGGCCCGCCAATAATGTATAAATTTGTTATTGCTAAGATGATAGATCAGGGTTTAAAGCCGGAAAATATTTTTATGTCATTAGAGCGCCATATGGATTGTGCCCAAGGAGTTTGCCAGCATTGCGCTATTGGCCCATATTATGTTTGCAAAGATGGACCAGTCTTTTCTTATGCAGAGTTGATGAATTTTAAATCCTGGTTAAGCCCAATTTAATTATGCAATACAAGAAATATTCGGAAAGAGTTTGTCGTCACTTAATTTCAATGCCCTTTGTATATTTTATGATAATTCCTTTAGTCTTGTTTGATATATGTTTGGAAATTTATCATCAAGTATGTTTCAGGCTTTATAGCATTCCTATTGTTGAGCGTTCTCATTATATAAAAATTGATCGCCAAAAATTAAAATATTTAACTAATTGGGAAAAAGTAAACTGCGCTTATTGCGGTTATGGTAATGGTTTGGCTCATTATTTTACTGTAATAGCCGCCCAGACTGAAAAATATTGGTGTGGCATTAAACACGCCAAAGACCCGAATTTTATTGCCCCAGCGCACCATAAAGAATTTTTAGAATATGGCGATGCTAAAGCCTATAAAAATTTAAAGTAAATTGATATGTGTTTGACTATACCATATAAAATCGAAGAAATCAGAGACCATAAAGCGATGGTAAAGAAAAACAATAAAAAGGTAGTTGAGATAGATATAAAATTAATATCTGGTCTAAAAAAAGGTAATTGGGTTTTATTATTAAATAACTTGGCTATAGAAAAAATTTCGGCTCAAGAAGCCAAAGCAATAATTAATTTATATAAATATGACAAAAAATAAAAAAGGCTTATATTTAGTTTTAAGTACTGCTGTGATTTCCGGCTTTGCCATGTTTTTTAGTAGTTTTGCTACCAAGGCAGTAGGTAATTCTCATGTCTATACCACAGCTAAAAATATTATAGTGGGTTTGATTTTGACCGGTTTGGTTTTAACGCCGTTTATTATGCCTAAATTGAAAAAAATTAGACCGGCAGATTGGTTAAAATTAATTTTAATTGCTGTGATTGGCGGCAGTATTCCTTTTCTGTTATTTTTTAAAGCAGTCAGTTTAGCGTCTAGCTCTGTAAATACTGCTTTTATTCATAAAACTTTGTTTATTTGGGTTAGCTTGCTAGCGGTTTGGTTTTTAAAGGAACGGCTTGGCAAACTGCAATATTTGGCGTTAGTTTTGCTTTTCCTGGGCAATTTTATTTTGTTAGGATTTAAAACTATTAGTTTTGGCTATCCGGAAATGCTAGTTTTGCTAGCCACCTTAATGTGGGCAGTTGAATTTGTTATTGCTAAAAAAGTTTTAAAGAATATTGAACCTGAAATTGTGGCCTGGGCTAGAATGTTTTTTGGTTCAATAATTTTAATGGGTTTTATCGTTTATATCGGTAAAGCTGGTGATTTGTTGGCTTTAAATTTAAATCAATGGTTGTGGGTTGCCTTTACGTCTGTTTTGCTTTTAGCTTATGTACTGACTTGGTATAAAGCTTTAAAATATTTGCCAGCAGTTACAGTAACTTCCATTCTTGTTTTAGCTTCGCCAATTACAACCACGCTAAATAATATTTTTGTCAGCCATAAATATAGCTTTGATCAAGTGCTTAGTTCTCTTTGCATTATATTAGCTACTGGCTTGTTTATTTATTCGTTTAAAAAGGTTAAAGATGTTAAACATCAAGTCCGACAATTTAATTAAGGGAGTTTTACAATGTGGCAGATATGCTTTTATGCCCAATTATTTTAGTTATTGCGGCCCTGATAAAAATAACACTTTATTTGAATATTGTGCGGCCAATTATTATGAACCAACTTTGAATAAAATACTATCTGAATTTGAAGTGATGCATCCTTATTTAAAATTAATTGCCCGCAATAATAAAATTAAAGACGAATTTAGTCCGGAAGTAGTTGAAGCCTACTGGCTTGGCAATTCGCTTACCGAAGGAGTTAATATCAGAAATTTATATCGCCATTTTACTGAAGATAAAAATTTAAAATCTAAAATAAAAAAATCCACTATTGAGAAAGTTTTAGGTTACATTCCAGAGCGGACAAAACCTCATCATAATTTTCATGTGATGAATATCTGGTTAAGGGCTGGCAAATTAAATATCAAACATACTTTGAAGTCAATTGATGAATGTCGTATTTCCTGGGGCAAAGTTAGACAAGTGAAAAAAAACTCCCTAATTGTCGAATATCAGCCATTGATAATTGTTAATGATCAATTGCAATTAGGTGAAATTATTGATAGGGAAGTTTTAACCCAGTTTGATGATAAAGGCTTTGTCAAGGATTTAAAAATAGGCGACATCGTAACAATCCATTGGGGCTGGGTTTGTGAAAAAATCAACAATGCACAATTAGCTAATTTACAAAAATATACATTGGAAAGTTTGAATATATTTAATAAACAAGTTATTGAATTTTTATATGCTTAAAAAATCTAAAAAGCCATCAGTTGCCATTTTTGGCCTTACTTCTTGTGAAGGCTGTCAGTTTTCTATTTTGGATTTGCATGAAAAATTTTTGGGATTAACTAAATATATTGATTTGGATGAGTTTAGATTAATTGAAGATGAAAAGGAGCGTTCTCATTATGATATTGCTTTTGTAGAAGGCAATCCTGTCACAACTGAAAATCTGCACATTTTAAAACGTATTCGTAGAATTTCAGATATTGTGGTTGTGTTGGGCAATTGCGCTGATTTGGGCGGGGTTTGGGAAATAAAAAATTACCATGATTATAAAAAAATTGGCTGTTATGTTTATGGCGGGCAATGTAAAACTATTGAAAACAGGAAAATTATTGAAGTGCCTAAAGCGATTAAAGCTGATTATGTTATTCCTGGTTGTCCGATTAATGCCCAGAACTTTTTGGATTTAGTTTATAATTTGCTAAATAAAAAGCCCTGGGCTTTGAAAGATAACCCAGTTTGCTGGGAATGCCAGATTAATAAAAATCCCTGCCTTTTGCAGCAAGGTAAAATTTGTTTAGGGCCGATTGCTAAAGCTGGCTGTAATGCTGTTTGTTTAAATTCACACCAGGAATGCTGGGCTTGTCGGGGAATTATAAGCCAGTCAGCGCAAAAGACAAAGAATTTAATAAAAATATTGAAAAGCCATGGCTGGTCCAAAGCTGATGTTTTGGAAAAAATGGAATTTTTTGGCGCCAGAGACAGAATTGAAGCAGCTTTAAAAGAAGCTGAAGAAGCAAATAAAAAAGTAAAAAAATAGTTATAAGATATTTTTTAAAAATTTTAAAAGCCGTTCCGC
>CAYNWH010000022.1:6406-10517 GCA_964400885.1 uncultured Gammaproteobacteria bacterium | reverse complement strand
GAAAGTAATGCAGCCTTGCCAATTGGCCAGCCAATTGGCTTGAATTTTTTACTGTCTAATCCTGCCACCAATCAAAGCGTAGCCATTGTAGCCATTGGCAAAGTTATTTGGAAAATAGTCAGAGGAAGACTAGAAGGCATCAAGAAAGATTACCGTTTCGGTCTAAAATTTGAGTATGTTCCGCCTGAGCAAATGGCTATAATTCGTGAATTCGTGGCCAAAATGCCAGCTTAAAACCTGCAAAGGATGTTTTCTTTTGCAGGTTTTTTTATATAATTTTTTCTGTTGTGATATAATTAAGGAAATTTTAAATTCTAATTATATGCCTAAAAAAATTAAAATTTTTACTGATGGTGGCGCGCGCGGCAATCCTGGCCCTGCTGCTATTGGCATTGTGATTAAAGATACTAATGATCGGGTTTTAAAAGAATATGCAGAATATTTAGGCAAGCTGACTAATAATCAGGCTGAATACCAGGCTTTGATTAAAGGTTTAGAATTAGCTAAAGCATTAAAGCCCCAGGAAATAAACTGTTATTTAGACAGCGAGCTTTTAGTAAAGCAAATGAAACAGGAATATAGGGTGAGAGATAAAGACTTACAGCCGCTTTTTATAAGGGTTTGGAATCTGGCGCTGGGCTTTAAAAAAGTAACTTATCAGCATATTTCCAGAAGCCTAAATAATGAGGCGGATAAGCTTTTAAACTTGGAATTGGATAAGCACAGTTAATTGCTTATCTTTTTAGCTTATTTTTGCTATAATTAAATTAAGATAATGAGCTAAGAGCTTTGAGCCTTGAGCTTAGGGCTTAATTTAGATTTAAACATGGCTAAAATAAACAGTTTTTTAGGTGTTGATTTATCGCCTGATGCAATAAAACTTGTAGAATTGAGGCCGGAAAAAGGCAAGCCTCAATTAGTGACCTATGGCTATACAGAGGCCAAAGGTGATGTTTTGATGGGCGATTTTATCAGCAATAAAAATATTACTTCTACTTTGTTAAAAGAAGTCGCTGACCGGGCGAAAGTCACAACAAATTTTGCTGTAGCTGCTTTACCTAATGCTTCAATTTTTAGTTCAGTGGCAAAATTGTCTAATATGCAAAAGAGAGATCTGGATAATAAAGCTAAGATTAAGGATTTACTATCAGCTGAAATTAAGAAAATTTTACCGCGCCCGCTGGAAGAAATGGTTTTCGATTTTAACTTAATTCCTACAGATGAGGTGGAAAAAGCTGGCCGTAACGATAAATTAGAAGTAGTTAGATTTTTAATCACAGCAGCGCCTAATGAAATTGTCAAAAATTATGTTGATATTTTTAAGCAAGCTGGTTTTCAGCTGACTAATTTGGATATTGAATCTTTTGCTTTAGTGCGGTCTTTAATCGGCGCAGACCGTTCTTTATTAATGATCGTGGATATTGGCGAAAATCGTACTTCATTGTCAATTATCAATTTTACCATTCCTATTTTAAATAGAAGTATTCAAGTCGGTGGGGCAGCAGTTACTAAGTCCATTGCTGATAGTCTTAATATAACGATTTCTGAAGCTGAAGATTATAAATTAGATTTAGGCATTATGATGGCTCAGGAAAAAATGGAAAATTATCCCAATCCGGTTGAAGAAGCCTTAGCTCCTATAGTGACTGAAATAAAATATTTGCTTAAATCATATTATGAACAGATGGGCCAAGAGAAAACTTTAGATAAAATAATTTTGACCGGTGGGGGAGCTTTACTGGGAAGTTATTTGGACAAATATTTAACCAATACTTTAAATGTGCGGACTTATATGGGAGATCCTTGGGCTAGAGTTATTTATCCTGAGGAATTAAAGCCAGTTTTGCAGGAAATCGGCCCGCGTTTCTCAATCGCTTTGGGTTTAGCGATAAGGGAAATTATTTAAATTTTTATTTTATGCCCATTGATCTTTTAAGTGAACAAACTAAAAAGCCGATTAAAAAACAGACTGAAACAGGCGAAATAGAGATGCACATACCAGAAAAGGAAATAATTAAGAAAGAGAAAGCCAGGCAGCAGGAAATTAAGAAAAAAGAACTAGAGCAAAAAGCAGAATTTCAAGAAGTTAATTTTATGTCAGCTTTCAGGGGTTATCTGTTTAAAAAGCGATTAACTTTATTTGTTTTTTTTGTTATAATTATAGGAGGAGGGGTTTTTAGCTATTTTTATTTTTTTTATAAAAAACCGGCGTCAGCGCCAGTTATTATTCAGCAAAATGTGAATCAGTTGCCTGTGATTCCCACACAGCCTAGTCAGCCAGTTTCACCGCCTGCTCAGCCGCCAGTAAATGGAGAGCCAGCAGGACTTTTGCCTGATACTGAATTAGTGCCTTTGCGAGGTTCAGTAATAAAATTTAGCAATGCTAATACCCTTTACCTGATTGAGGATAATGGCGAATTGAGATTAATAGATAGAAATACAGTTTTTTTTAAAAATGGCCAAAGCATTAATCAGATTAGTCCAAATTTGATTTATACAATTGCTGATCGCTATCAGAATATCAGACGAGGAAAAAATGTAACTGGCTTTGTTGATTGGGATCCCCGAGTTTTAAGTCCGGAAGAATTAGCTCCTTTTTTGTAATAAAAAGTTTCCATAATTTTTAATTTTTGCCGCCCTCTGGTGGCATCACGCCAAAGGCGTTGATAATTTTGAATTTTAAATTTAAATAATATGCCAAAAGAAAAGAAAATAAAAATACTTTTGATTGAGGATGATACTTTTTTAGTAGAAATGTATACGACAAAATTTGAATTGGAAGGATTTGAAGTTGTTTCAGCTGAAGACGGCCAAAAAGGCTTAGACATGGTTAAGAAAGAAAAACCGGACATCATTTTGTTGGATATTTTAATGCCTAAAATGGATGGCTTTGCAGTATTAGACGCTCTGAAAAAGAATAAAGAGCTGGCTAGTGTTCCGGTTATTTTGCTGACTAATTTAGGGCAAAAAGAAGATGTAAAAAAAGGTTTTGAAAAAGGTGCTGTCGGTTATTTAATTAAAGCTCATTTTATGCCTTCTGAAGTAGTGGACAAGATCAAAAAGATTTTAAAGGAAAATAAAAAATAAAGGTTAGCAAACAAATGTCAGAAAAGGGTATGACAAAAATTGAAATTCTGATAGTTATTCTTATAGCTATCATTATCATTATCGGCGATGTAATAGTGATTTCTTATTTAAATACTAAAACTCAAGATATTCAAGTTCTTTCCGAGGTTAAGCAGATTAGAGATAGTTTGGAAATTTTTCTTTTAAATAATGATTTTTATCCCGTAGCTGAGTCACCCACAATGTTAAATGATGTATATGCAGGCACAGAAAAATTATGTCTGAGCGGATTCAGTAAAATGGCTGATAGCTGTGCAAAAAATATCTTAGTCCCGATTCCTAATCAGTATTATGTTCAAGGTAATCGTTATTTTTATAAATCAACTGAAAATAATAAGAATTATCAATTAGAATTTACTTTAAAAAGTAATTTTCCTAAGCAAGGTCTTGTCAAAGGCAAAAATTGCGCCACTAACTCGGGGATAACAAGCCAGCCTTGCTTTTAAACATATGACAAATTTAAAAAGACAAAATGGTTTTAGTTTAATTGAACTTTTAGTTATTATAATTATCATTGTTATTTTAGCCAGTGTCAGTATTATTGCGCTAAATGGCCAAAGGGCCAAAGCTCGTGATGCCAAGAGAATCAGTGATGTCAAACAAGTCAGAACCGCTTTAGAATTTTATTATAGTGATGAAGGGGCATATCCTGCTATTAATCAGCCAATTGTTTTAGGCCAAGGCAGTGCTATGAAGCTTTGTTCAAAAGTAGAAGGCGGTTTTGTGGCGGCCGAAACCGCTTGTAATCAAGAAACGACTTATATGACAGAAATTCCAACAGATCCTTTAATGGATAAACAATATACTTATACGGGCTCAATAGATGGTTATGATATAACTTTTGCAACGGAAAAAGATAGCAGTTTAGGCAATGCTGGTATTTATCATGCTCATTCCGAGGCGATTAATAATAGTCCAGGCAATAATTAGAATAATGTAGAAAAACAGACTGTTTCAGGGGGAAGAAGTCTGTTTTTTTATTGGC
>CAYNWH010000022.1:0-6306 GCA_964400885.1 uncultured Gammaproteobacteria bacterium | reverse complement strand
GGCATAGGTATTGGCGATATAAAACTAGGCTTGCTAATGGGTGCTATGTTGGGCTGGCCATTAGTGCTCTTGGCAATTGCTTTGGCTTATATTATAGGGGGAATAACAGCTTTGATTTTATTAGTTGGTGGGAAAAAGAAATTTGGCGATATTTTACCTTTGGGAACTTTTTTGTCAGCAGCAACTGTTATTGTCTTACTTTGGGGTCAGCAAATTTTAAATTTTTATTTTTAGATTATAAATTTTGTGGATAAAGAAGAAGCTAAAAAGAGAATAGATAAATTGAAAAAGGTGATAAATTATCATCGCTATCTTTATCATGTTTTAGACCGCCAGGAAATTTCGGATGCGGCTTTGGATTCTTTAAAACACGAGCTTTATAAACTGGAACAGCAATATCCGGAATTTATTACGCCTGATTCACCGACTCAAAGAGTCGGTGGCGAGGCATTGGATAAATTCAAAAAGGTAAAGCATGAAGTGCCCATGCTTTCCATTGAAGATGTTTTTAGCCCGGCCGAACTTGAAGAATGGGAAGCTAAAATAAAAAGGCTGGTGCCGCATACTAAATTTGAATATTTTGGCGAAATAAAGATGGATGGTCTGGCTATCTCTTTAGTTTATGAAAATGAAATATTAGTGCAAAGTTCAACTCGCGGCGATGGCAAAATAGGCGAAGATGTTACTCGAAATATCAAAACTATTGAGGCAATACCTTTAAGACTGCATAAGCCCGAGGAAAAACAAATTAATGAATTTTTGAAAAAATTCAAAGGCCAGATTAATGAAAAGAAATTTTTAAACAGGGTTAATAATTTAGGTGAAAGAATAGAAATTCGCGGCGAGGTTTTTATGGATAAAAAAGTGTTTGAAAAAATAAATGAAGAGCAGAAAAAGAAAGGTGAAAAACTTTTTGCTAACCCGCGCAATGCTGCAGCTGGCTCTATTCGCCAGCTTGACCCGAAAATTACTGCCTCCCGCAAACTTGATTTTTTTGGTTATGATTTATTGGCTGATTTTGGCCAGACTACTCATGAACAGGCTCACACGATTATGCGTCTGATCGGCGTTAAAGATAATTCTTTAAATCGTCACTGCAAAGATTTGCAGGAAATTGAAGTCTTTCATGATTATGTTTATAAAGAACGGGAACGGCTTCATTATTGGACAGATGGTGTGGTTGGCGTTATTAATGATATAAAACTTTTTCAAAAATTAGGTATAGTTGGCAAGACGCCGCGCGGCATTATTGCTTATAAATTTCCAGCTGAGCAAGCAACTACCATTATTGAAGATGTTAATTTCAGCGTTGGGCGAACTGGTGTTTTGACGCCAGTCGCGACTTTAAAGCCAGTTTTTATCGGCGGCACAACTGTTACTCATGCGACTTTGCATAATCTGGATGAGATCAAAAGATTAGGCGTAAAAGTAGGCGATACAGTTATTGTGGAAAAAGCCGGTGATGTTATTCCTAAAGTAATTAAAGTTTTGCCTAAATTAAGAACTGGCAAAGAAAAGGAAATTCAAGTGCCGAAAAAATGCCCAATTTGCGGCGGTCCAGTAATCAGAAAGCCAGATGAGGTCGGCATTTATTGCGCTAACACAGGCTGTTTTGCTATTCAGCAAAGGAAAATTGATCATTTTGTATCTAAAGCTGGCATGGATATAGAAGGTTTAGGCCCGCAAATTACTGAACAATTGATTAATGCAGGTTTAATTACTAATGCAGCTGATATTTATAATTTAGAACAAGGCGATTTAGAGCCATTAGAAAGGTTTGGCGAAAAATCAGCGCAGAATATTATTGAGGCTATAAAAAAAAGCGAGCGGGTGTCTTTAGCCAAGTTTTTATTCGCCTTGGGTATTCGGCACGTTGGTGAAGAAACATCAGTTGCTTTAGCCAACTATTTTGGCAGCTTGGAAAAAATAAGAAAAGTTAACTTGGAACAGTTATATAAAGTGCCAGACATTGGCAAAATCGTAGCTAAAAGTATCCATGATTATTTTAATCATAAAAAAAATATTCAGCTGATTGATGATTTATTAAAATATTTAAAGATTGAGAAGGTTAAAAAAAATAAGCAGGTTTTGGCAGGTAAAACTTTTGTCCTGACTGGTACTATGGCTTCTTTAACTAGAGATGAAGCTAAAGATAAAATAAGGCAATTAGGCGGCGATGTTTCTTCTTCTGTTAGCAAAGGCACCGATTATGTCGTGTTAGGCGAAGAGCCGGGTTCTAAATATGATAAAGCAAAAAAACTTGGCGTTAAGATAATTAAAGAAAATGAATTTTTAGAATTAGTAAAAAGTTAGAAAGTAGAAAGTTTGTAAAGTTAACTTTTTACTTTATAAACTTTTTAACTTTTAACTAAAATAATTATGCAAATCGACATTAAGGGTACAAATTTAGAGCTTACAGAAGCTATTAAGGATTATATCAATGAAAAAATTGGCAGTTTAGAAAAATTTTATGACGGCATTTTAATTGCCAGGGTAGATGTGGGACTTACCACAAAACATCATCAAAAAGGCAATATTTTTCGGGCTGAAGTTAATTTAGATGTGCCGCAAAAGCATGTTTTACGCGCTGCGGCAGAGCGCGAAGATCTATATATGGCGATTAACCAAGTTAAGGATGAATTGCAAAGGCAGCTAAAAAAATTCAAGGAGAAAAAGCGAGGGTTATTCCGTTTTTAATTGATTAGTGTTAAAAAAGTACAAAATTTGATATAATATAATTATAATATTTAAAGTTGGGAAGATGAGAAAAAAATTGAGGAGATTAATTTTCTTGAAATTTTTTAGTAGTAAAACTAAGCTAATTTTTGGTTTAGTTTTTATTTGTTTTATTTTGGTGCTATGTTGTACATATTTGCTAAAAGATACTAAAGCATATCCATTTATAGAGGCTGAGGAATATAAAGTTCTAGATGATCCGCGCCATGCAGTTGAAGCTGATTTTGACAATGATGGTAAGCCTGATTTGGCAGTGGCTAATTTCCGCTCTTCTTATATTTCCATTGCTTTGAATAATGGCGACGGGACTTTTATGCCATCAGTCAATTTTCAGTCTGGCGGCATAGGGCCTTTAAGTTTGGCTGCTAAAGATTTTACTGGTGATGGTAAAATTGATTTGGCAGTGGTTAATTATAATAGCCAAGACATTAGAATTTTAAGAAACGATACTCTTGTGCCAGGGACTCCTATTTTTACTTTGCTGCCTACGATTTATACTGCTGGTACCAGACCAAGCTCAATTGTGGCTGATTATTTTAACGCTGACGGTATTTGGGATTTGGCCGTAACCAATGCTGGTTCAGATAATTTTTCCATTCTTTTAGGCACTGGCGGCGGTAGTTTCGGAGCAGCAACCAATTATAGTTGTGGGATAAATCCTGGTTATATTATTAGCGCTGATTTGAATAATGATACGAAAGAAGATTTAGCCATAGTCAATATCGGCAGGTCAGCTTCTAATAATAAAATAACTGTACATTGGGGCATTGGCGATGGCAGTTTTAATCCTACCTTTGTTTCCTTGCCAACTGGCGCATCTTATCGCTCAGTAATTGCAAAAGATTTTGATGTTGATGGTGATTTAGATTTGGCGGTAGCAAGTTTGATTCTTTATACGGGTACTCCAACTCCAAATTCTATCAGAATTTACCAAAATAATGGCGCAGGCAGTTTTACCTTAACTCCCAATGTATATAATGTCGGCCAGCGCGTAACCAGCGTAACAGCAGGCGATTTTGACGGTGATGGCAATCTTGATGTGGCTGCGACTAACTTTAATGATAATACGGTTTCTGTCTTGACAGGCAATGGTGATTTAACATTTAATGCAGTGACAAATTTCGCTGTCGGCGATGGCCCTATTTATTTATTGTCAGCTGATTTTGATAATGATAGTAAGGATGACATCATTACTCTTAATAGAGGTGAAAACAGCTTAATCTATGCTTATTATACACCAGGAAATGATAGTTTTTCATATTTGCGCAATAATGGAATTAAAATAATTCAAAGTGATAATAATACTTTTGTCAGTGAAGATGGAATAGCTGATACTTATGATATTGTTTTATCTTCAGCGCCAACTAATGATGTGAATATTACCATTAGTTATGATGCAGCTCAAATTGACGTTTCGCCTAATACTTTAACTTTTACCAATACTGATTGGGGTACGCCACAGACAGTAATGGTTTCAGCTGTGGATGATGGCAATTTAGAAGGCGAGCATTTTAGCTTAATAACACAAAGCTCATCCAGTGCAGATCCTGATTTTAACGGTTTAGAAATTCCCAATATAAATGTGCAAATAGTAGATAATGATCAGGCTGGGGTGGTAATTTATGAGAGTAGTGGTTATACGGAAGTAGCTGAAGGCGGAATAACAGATACATATCAAATAGTTTTAGAATCTCAACCTGCGGCTAATGTTAATATTTCAATTGACAGTGGCAGTCAAATGACTGCTTCGCCTTCAAGTTTGACATTTGCTGATGTGAATTGGTCTACGCCCCAAACAGTTACGCTGACTGCAGTAAATGATGTATATATTGAAGGCTTGGAACAGAGAATTGTCATCCATAGCGCTTCAAGCACTGATCCTAATTACAATGGCATTATTATTAATGGCCTTAATGTTAATGTTATTGATAATAATTGGCCTACGCACAATCCTTTATGTATAGGCATGATGGGTGATTTAGCTTATAATTTCCAGGTAAATGGTTTGGATTTGAATATTATGAGAGAAATAGTTATGGGTTTGGCTAATCCTGATTATTGCGGTGATATGGATTTCGATCAATTCGTTGCTGCTGGTGATCTTTCTAGACTTAGTGGTTATGAATTATCCAATTATTATGAAACACCTGAAATTATTGTAGTAGAATCCTCGGGATCGACTGATGTAACTGAAGGCGGGGCAACTGATAGTTATCTTGTCTACTTGCGACGCAAGCCGACAACCAATGTTTACGTTGACATTACTACTAATTCTCAAGTCATTGCTGATAAATCTCAATTAATTTTTACTACTTTGGATTTTTTTGATCCTCAAATAGTTACTGTTACAGCAACAGATGATTTTTATATTGAAGGGCCTCATACCAGCACTATAACTCATACTGCTGCCAGTGCTGATCCTAATTATGACGCTCTAGCTGTTAATAGTGTCACAGTTAATATCACAGATAATGATACAGCCGGTTTAGTCGTGACTGAAAGCGGCGGCTCAACTCAAGTTAATGAAACAGGTCCGACTTCTGATACAGTAGATATTCATTTAACTTCTGTGCCAACGGCAGATGTTACTGTTGATTTTAGCACTCCTGATGGTCAAACTACTGTCTCTCCGCTTAGCATGACATTTACTACAGGTAACTGGAGCGCTGATCAGACCTTGACCATTACTGCAGTTGATGATGCTCTTCATGAAGCTTCTCCGCATACTGGTTCAGTAGATGCAGTGTTATCTAGCATTGATTTAAATTATGACGGTCTCTCAGGCTTTATTGATGCAAATATAATGGATAATGATCCGCCGCCTACTATATCCATAAATGATGTGACACATCCAGAATCAGATGCTGGCACAGTTAATTTTAATTTTACAGTTTCGCTTTCTGCAGCTTCAGGCCTACAGGCCAAAGTTAATTATGCTGTGGCTGATGGAACGGCTACATTAGCTGATAATGATTATGTAAGTTTTTTGCCGGATTTATTAATTTTTAATCCCGGCCAAACTAGCAAAACAATAACTGTTGTTGTTAATGGTGATACCAATACTGAGAGTAATGAGCAATTTTATATAAATTTATCTAACCCGGTTAATGCCACAATTGCTGATAGCCAAGGAATAGGCACTATTGTTAATGATGACGGCTCAATACCTCATGGCACTACTCCAGTGGCGCCTCAGCCAGCTAATAATTTGTACTGTTTAGCAACAAGTAATACCAGCCTTAATTGGATTTTTGATTATTATTATACAGATGAAACTGGCTATAATCTTAATAGCCTGGTGGATGGTTTAGAAACTATAATAAAAGAAGTAAGCACTGAAGAAAGCAAAGCTTGCGATTATGAGGCAGGTGACAGCATATTTTGCCGGCTAATAACTGAAGGTGATTTGGAAACAAATGTTAATTATACGCGCGTAGTCAGGGCATATAATTCTATCGGAGTATCAGAAGCTTCAGAGCCAGCCAGCTGCTATACTCTAGCCAATACGCCATTAGAGCCGGAAATAAGCGAGCTAACAGCAGATAGTCTAACCTTGAAAATAAATCCAGA
>CAYNWH010000021.1:5309-12038 GCA_964400885.1 uncultured Gammaproteobacteria bacterium | reverse complement strand
TATACAAAATATTTTGACATTTTAAAATCCAGTGCCTTATCCGGCCTCGGCAAGGCCTGGGCCGAGACGGGCCGCTTGGCTACTCCCCAAGAATTTGATTTATTGGTATATTAGTATATTGGTTTATTAGTGAAAGGTAAATTATTAATCTCCAATCCCCAATAACTAATAACAAATGACTAATTACCAATCAATATTGACAAAAGTTCAATTATATGATATACTACCAGATACATTAAAAAAAATCAAGGAAAAAAGGAGGATTTAACAGTGGCCAAGAATCCGAACGCCAAGGCAACGAAAAAGAAAAAGCTGGCCGAGCAGCAACGCGCCAAAAACGAGCAGCTCTACGTCCAGCGTGCGGCCGCGGCCAAGGCCAAGGGCAACAACGCCAAAAAGCCCAAAGGCATGGCCATGACCCCCAAACAGATGGAGCAAGCCTCCAGCCGCGACCTCGAAATGATCGTGGACAAAAGGCTCTCCGGCCACCAGATCGCCGGCCAGATCCTCGAACAGCGCCGGCAACAGGCCACCAACAGCCGCACCCGCCAGCGCGAACTCCAGCAGACCGTGGGCGCCGGCATCTAACACCTTGATTTTTCACATCATCCCGCCTGATTAATTTCGGGCGGGATTTATAATTTCAAAATGCATTCTATAATCTAAAACTCTAAAATGCTAAAATGCTAATCTACAATTTTCCCATTAAAAGTCTTAACCAGCTGATCAATTAATTCTTTTTGTCCTTCTGCTTCAGCTGGCCCGCCTTGCCCGCTTCGCGAGGCGAGCGAGGCAGGCAGTTCATCAACTAAAACTACTTCGTCTGACTGAGTCTGTTCTTTAATAAAATCGCTTTCATACTCTTTATCCAGTAAAATCGGCTCAATAACTATTTTATCGCCGAAAAATTCCGCCATAACATTTTCCAAAGATTCTTTAACTTTTGCCTGATTAACTCTTTGCCGATGAAACTCGTATTTAAAACCGATTTTCAAAACTCGGCCAGCCAGCTCTAAAGGCTCGGCGACTTTTAAAATAAAAACTAAAGAGGCATTGCTATCCTGCAATTTTACTAAAAAACCATGCCATTTATCTTTAATCTCTGATAAACTAATTTGCAGCGGCTTTGTTTGATCCAAATTAACATTTTTTAAAGTGGTGTTTGAATCACCACTTTTATTATTTTCATTTGTTTTTTCTTTTGCCAGCTTGATTTTACTCTTGCCACTGCCCGGACTATTATCACCGCTTCCAGATCCCTTATCATGCTCACCACAGTATTCAATCACTGCTATTTCCAAAGGCAGCTGCGGAATAACAGCTGATTTTATTTCAAACTTCTTAGCGCTAAACAGGTTAATAAGCTTTATTAAATCATTCAGTTCAAAATTCGCCGATAAGCTGATAATATTTTTTTCCATCTCCTGATCCAGATCAAGAGAAAACTCTTTAAGCCCGCTGCTAATCTTATTCAAAAGCATTTTGCGCAAAAACTCAATCAGCTCATCAGTAAACTGGATTAAATCAATCCCCTCTTCCACTAATTTATTAATCAGACTAATACTGGCCTCAATATTTTTATAAACTAAATAATCAACTAATTCAGCTACCCGCTGGTAATTAGAATTAGGAATAATTAAACTGGCAGTTTCCTGATCAATTTCTTTTTCGCCCAAAGACAAAACCTGGCCCAGCAGACTTTCTGCATCACGCAAACTGCCCTCGCTTACCCTAGCAATATCAGCTAAAACTTTTTTGTCAACTTTTATGCCTTCCTGCTGGCAAAGCCAGTTTAAGCGTTTAATCAATTCTTCACTGTTAATCTTTTTAAAATCAAACCGCTGGCAGCGGGAAATAATCGTGGCTGGCACTTTATGGATTTCCGTGGTTGCCAAAATAAAAATCGCATGAGCCGGCGGTTCTTCCAGAATTTTCAAAAGCGCATTAAAAGCGGAAATAGAAAGCATATGCACTTCATCTATGATGAAAACTTTATATTTTCTTTTGGCTGGAGTAAAACGCGCGCTTTCAATAACATTTTCCCTGACATTATCAACCCCAGTATGAGAAGCTGCATCAATTTCCAAAATATCCAAATCATTGCCGCCAACTAATTCCAGGCAAGAATCACATTTATTGCAAGGTTCGCTTTGGCCTTCTTTTCTATTTACGCAATTTAAAGACTTTGCCAATAGCCGAGCTGTCGTGGTTTTGCCAATGCCCCGCGGACCAGTAAAAAGATAAGCATGCGCCACCTTACCTGAGGCTATTTCATTTTGCAGGGTAACCTTAACATGGTTCTGATTAGTTAAATCAGCCCATTTTTGCGGCCTGTATTTGCGATAAATTGCTAAACTCATAAACTTATAGGGGTAATATGGGCTAGAAGAGCTATAAGGGAATAAGCATAAAGGTATTTTTAATATCTTCACTTCTTCACCTTTCCACCTGTAGCTCCTATCGCTCATCTACATCTTCTAAATCATATAACCATATTTTAAGCCATCAGAGCGAGAAAATCAAGTCATTAAAATAAAATTGATCCTTAATCATTATTTTTATTTTTTTTATATGCCCATAGCCAAACGTCAATCTATAGATGGGGGTTTGGGGGTGACAACTGAGCGTCGTAATCAATGCTTTAGAGGCTTTATTTGCACGAGCGAATTTGGCACCCCAAAAACTTTTTGGTTCTTTTTGGTTACAAAAAGAACAATAGAATAAATAATAAAAAACAAAAAATCCCAGTTCCCCGGGATTTTAACCAATAACTAATAACCAATGCCTAATTACTAATGCCTAATTATTTTTTCACTATATTTTCCACTGCCGCCCATTTACTAACCGCGTCTTTAGGCACCAAAATAACAACTTCATCGCCCAAAGAACCTTTAAAATAAGTTACGCTCGCTGGCAAGACTTTCCATTTTTTCTTTTCCGCGACAACAAAAAAATTCTCATCTTCATCGCCTATTAACTGCCCCACGACCCTTTTTCTCTCAATCGGCCCGATTTGCTTATACTTAAAATCGCCGTTTTTAGCAATAGTTAATTTCAAAATATCGCCTTCCACTAATTTTGATTTGGAAGCATAATTAGCCGGAACAGTATATTCTTGTCCGTCATGGGCAATCATTTTTTCTCCGTCAAAAACACCTTCAATAATTCTTTCCTGTCCAATATCAGCCAAATCTTTTTCTGTTTCCTTTAAAGTATGGCTAATGCCAGCCAAAACCTCATCAAAATTTTCCGTTTCTTCCGGCGCTTGCTCTAAAATTTCAATCACCTTGCCAAGATTATCATGGATATTAGTCAAAATATTTTTTATCAGCTGATATTTACTGGCTGAAATATTAATTGAATTTTGATTTTTGTTTTTCATATGTTTTTATTTTTTTATTTTTTTTGATTTAAAAATATTTACAATGAGCTAATTATGCGAAGATATCCTCACCGCTAAATTCGTCCTTAACCTCATTGATAAAATTATGGCTGGTGCCGATTTTTGAGCGCTCAATTATTTCAGCCTCAACCACATTTCTATCTCTGCCATATTTCAAACGTGATAATTCTTTAATAGCTTGAGCTAATTCTTTATTAGGCGCTGGCCGCCAGTCAAAAGGCATTAATTTAAAACTAAAAGGCGGCACAACCTGACCATTAAGCAAAGGCTTAATATAGCCATTAAGATTGGGCACATTCATTACGTCATATTCATTAAAAACCGGGGCAAATTCTTTGGCAAATATTTCCGCATCTTCCACTCCTACTCTAAAAGCGATCTTTGTACCCACATTGCCGAAAATTGCATCCTTAAAACGCGTATCATTATTTTTTATTAACTGGCCAACAAACTGATGGGCAATCGTTAAAGATAATTTGTATTTACGCGCTTCAGATAAGATTACCTGAACTCCTTCAGTTAAAAAATTCTGAAACTCATCAACATAAAGATAAAAATCTTTTCTTTCTTCTGCTGGGATAGCGGCCCGGCCCAAAGCAGCCATTAAAATTTTGCCGATAATTACCATGCCTAGCAAATTAGCATTAATATCGCCAATCAAGCCTTTGGTTAATTTAACCAAAATAATCTTTTGTTCATTCATAGCCTTGGCAAAATTAAAAGAACTTTTTTGCTGAGCCACAATCGGCCGCATCAGATCATTGGCAATAAAAGTCGTCAGTTTGGAAGTAATATAAGGCACCATATTAGCTAAAGCTGCTTCCCCGCCGGCTTTTTCTGCTTCCTTTTCCCAAAAATCTTTAACTACCTGTGTTTTGGTTTTAGAAAGTTTATAGCGCCTAAATTCTTCGTCAGCCAAAACTTTTGAAATTTCTAACAGCGTTGAGCCTGATTCTGGATCTTCCATCATTAAAAGCATGGTATTTCTCATATATTGTTCAAACATAGGTCCGCCTGTTGCTTTTAAATCATAGAGCTTGTCAAAAATATTCATCATTTCATTAATCACAAAAGTCTTTTGTTCTGGCGTATCAAATTCCAGCATATTAATCGCTACTGGCCTCGCCGTATCAGAAGGATCAAAAATAATCACATCTTCGGCTCTTTCTTTGGGCACAAAAGTTAAAAGCTCATCAATCGCATCGCCATGAGGATCAATAAAACAAATGCCCTTGCCATTAATAATATCCTGCAAAGCCATATTAATCTGAATAACTGATTTACCTGTGCCTGTTTGGCCAATAATATAAACATGGCGTCGCCGGTCATCATCAGTCAATCTTATTTCCCGGTAAATATTGCGAAAGTCATTATAGCCAACTAACAAACCTTCAGTCGGCAAAATAGCCGGCGGCGCAGATTTTCGGGCCTGCAGCCAGACAATGTTAGGCGTTTCCGTATGACCTAAAGGAAAATGAAAAACTGAAGTAATTTCTTCTGTGTTCATGATCATCTTGGCTTTTTCATCAAATTCTCTAAAAATGAAATCGCTGATTAATTTTTTCTTGCCAGGGTGGTATCTTTGAAAAGCATTGCCATACTCATAAATATTAAATTGAGCAAAACTATTAAGAATGTTATCCAAATAGGCCTGGGCTTTGGGCTCATTATCAGCTGAAACTACAATGCGGATATTAACATCCAAACCGCCCTTGGCTGCCTTTTCTTCAATGCCTTTGACAATCTCCTGCTCTAAAGCTGAAAGCTGATATGGTTTTTCCTGCTGCGATTGGATTTGTTCCGGAGATTTACTGGTGCTTCCCCAGCCTTCAAAAATTTTCATAAATTTGGTAAAAGAAAAACCGCCGCTTGCTTCACTGATTGCCTCGCCTATTTTTTTGCCTTGATAAGCAGCTGAAGCTGTCTTTTGTCCCCATTTATGCCATTCGGGCGTAGAAGACCGCGCTACCATCTGGATAGCGGCACCAGAATTTTTATCTAATTTGCTTAAAGCATTGGTTAAAGCATTTAAAGAATCGGTTTCTAATTTTTTATAAGTTTTTATAGGATAAAGATACTCTTTTTTGAATTTCAGCATGGCTCCCACAATGAAGCCTCGCGGACTGAAAATATTATAATCTTCAACTTCTTCAACCTGAGCATTAGGAAATTGAGCAGTAATCTGATCCTCAATAAAACTTTTTAAATTTTCCGGCACTACCACATAAAAATGGATAAGGCCGTCTTTTAAAACAATTTCAAATGATAAATGGTCTGTTCTGCCTATAAATTCATGTTTAACTCCTCTTTGCGCTTTTAAACCTGCTAAATTGGAAAAAAATGCTTCCATCACGGAAATTTTTTCCATCAATTGCTGCTGGGTTTCAGTTTCTTCAACTCTGCCGCCCTCAACCTCCTCATATTTAGGCACTAAAACTAATAAAACAGACTGCTTAAAGCTGGTTAAATTTTTATAAAGTTTCCTGGTTACTTTTTTAGATAAACTATACAAAATAATGACAACAAAAATTATAATAAGCAAAAACAAGCCTGCCATTATTAATAATCTGGGGCCAGTTATCTCAACAAAACCTAATTGAATCACTAAATTTTCCATTTTGTTTTCTTCATCTGCCAGCTTTCATCCTGCCATAGAAGGACGAAGTCACTCCGAAGCGCAAGCGAAGGATGGGCGAAGGCGGATTAAATTTTGTTTTTATCTTGATCTGGAGGCATCTGACTTTTTTCTTTTATCTCTAAAATTTTATCAGTTTTAATTTTAGCTTCTTGTTCTAAGAAAAATTTATTTATACCAGGAATAATTTTTAACCAATTAAAAATTAACTCTAAAACCTTTTTAATTTTTACTTTTGTAGCTTTTAGCAAAAGCTCTATTTTACTGGCTGTTTCTTCACCTGCTTGTTTAAACTCAGCTTGCTTTTCCGGCGGCAGCTGAAAATAGATTTCTTCCAGATCTTCTTCTAAAACATCCTCTATCTTTTCTAAGGCCGGATTTTTAGCCGCTGGCTTTGCAGGAGCAGTTGTAACTGGAGCCACCTCAGCCATTTCAGCTGGTTTAGCTGGAAGTTGTTCAACTGGTTTAGCTTCAGCTGGCCTTTCCACTTCAATTTTTTTCTCAACTTCAAACTGAGCCGGAGCTTCTTCAATTTTCTCTGGCTTAAAAGGGTCTGTATTTTCTGGCTTTTCCTGGCCAGGCGTTATATCTTGAATTTTCTTAGGCATTAGCTTTAATTTAATAGGACTTTAAATCTAATAAAATTATACTATATTTGGCTAAAAAGTTAAAGCTCTCCCTCTAAAACAAC
>CAYNWH010000021.1:4062-5209 GCA_964400885.1 uncultured Gammaproteobacteria bacterium | reverse complement strand
CCATGCCCGAAAGCCAAATCATAAAATCCAGAAAATTAAGCTGGCTCAATATAACCCAAGCTTCAGAAACAGAAATTGATTATTTAAGAAAGAAATTCAAATTCAATCAGCTGGATTTGGAAGATTCTTATTCCCATAAACATGCACAAAGGCCAAAATTAAACATCAGGCCTGATTATTATTTTATGGTATTGCTTTTCCCTGTTTATAACCGGCAGACTCGAGAAATCAAGCCGGCTGAAATTGACATTTTTATAACTAAAGACCATTTAATCATACTGCATTACAACCAATTAGTGCCATTAAAAGACTTTTTCAAAAATTGCAAGGAAGATAAAAATGAGAAAGATCTTTACTTGAATGATACGCCAGCCATGCTTTTATATGAAATTCTGGATAGAATCTATGTTTCAGTGTTCCCCATGCTTGATCATATCAGCTTAAATATCAATGCGATTGAAAAAAATATGTTTGCCGGCAAAGAAAGGCAAATGGTCAAAGAAATATTAATTATCAAAAGAAATATTGTTTATTTTAGAAAAATAATGCAGGTCCATAAAAATATACTCAAAAAACTAATCAGCCAGCAATTTGTTTTTTCTGGCCGCAAAGAAAAAACTGCTATTTTTTATAATGACCTGCTGGATTACGTCAAAAACATCTGGGATCTTTTAGAAAACTACCAGCAGACTATTAATGCCTTAGAGGACACTAATAATGCGCTGGTCACTTTCAAATTAAATGATATCATGAGAACTTTGACGATTTTTTCTGTTATTGTTTTTCCTTTAACTTTAATGGCTGCTATTTTTGGCATGAATGTGGTTTATATGCCGTTTGTCGGCACACCCCTTGACTTTTGGAAAATAATTGCTATAATGTTAGGAGCGACTATTTTAATGTTTGCCTATTTTAAACATAAAAAGTGGATTTAAAGCAGAAAGGAGGCCACAATTGAAAGTAGTGCTAAAAACAGGCGAGATCGTCACGCTCTCTCAAATGGAAGGCGTATCACTTAAGAATTTAAAAAATCTCATTAAAGATAATCCTGAAGGTACAATGGCTGCTTATGAGATTGAAGGCTATCTAAAATGGCAAGACATAGATCTTGCCGCCACCCAAAAGCTGCAACAAAATCCCAAGGAAA
>CAYNWH010000021.1:1428-3962 GCA_964400885.1 uncultured Gammaproteobacteria bacterium | reverse complement strand
CCATAATTTTGAATTTAATATTTTTTTAATCGCTGACAAAGTTTCCACCTGCATTAACTTTTTTCTAATTTCTGCAGCGCCAGCAAAACCTTTCACGTACCAGCCTAAATGCTTGCGCATTTCCATTATCCCCCGTTTGCCTTTTAATTTATAATTAAGCCGGCTATGTTCTAAAATTATTTTTTTAATTTTCGCTGAAGTAAATTTTTCATATTTCCCTTGACTCAAATAATCTTTAATCTGCTGAAACAGCCAGGGTTTGCCCAAAACTCCTTGCGCCAGACCTAGCCCGTCAACTTTTGTTTTGTCCAGCATCGATTTTGCCAATTCCGGATTATAAATTCCCCCATTACCCAAAACAATACCCAAAAATTTTTGTTTGACTTTTTTAATCATGGCATAATCAGGCTCGCCTTTAAAGCCCTGCTCATAACTGCGCCCATGAATCATCACGGCAGACACTGGCAGATCTTTTATTTTATTAATAAAATCCAAAGCCGTAATTTCTTTCTTTTTATCCAAAGTTTTGATAGAGCGACGCAGTTTAACGGAAACAGGGATTTTAACGGCCTGGCAAGTTGCTTTAACAATCTCGTAACATAAATCCAAATCGCGCATTAATTTCACTCCCCCGCCGTATTTGTAAATTTTAGGCGCCGGGCAACCGAAATTAAGATCAATACCTGCTCCGCCTTTTTTTTCAATTAACTTAGCAGCGCTAATAAAAAATTCCGGCTTTTTGCCAAATAATTGAAAAACAATCGGCTCTTCTTTTTTAGAATATTCCAACATTTTAACTGTGCGAGCAGACTGATAATGCAAGCCGTCAACAGAAATCATTTCTGAATAAACCACATCCGCGCCGTATTTTTTGCAAATCTGGCGAAATGCTGAATCAGTAATGCCAGCCATGGGCGCCAAAGCCAAAATCGGTTTCTTAAATTGTTCCCAGAAATTTTTCATGTGTTCATTTTATGTTTATGGGATTATTTCTGTCTTTCAGCCAATTAATAGGATTTAAAGCAATATATTTTTTAATGCGCATATAATCATCTTCATCACGAATAATATGTTCATAATAACGGGGTTGCCATGCGAAATATTCCAAATCTCTTCTATTGCATAGGCGTTTAACCGTACCCTTAAAATGATTAATGATTGATGATAAAGATTTTGATGGTAATGGGGCAAATTTATTCCCTGTAGAGACGCGCCGCGGCGCGTCTCTACAATTTCCATCATCAAAATCTTTATCATTTTTAATTTCAATTATCCCATGCAAATGATTCGGCATTATAATAAAATCATCCAATGCCACATTTGGCCTGACCTTTGGCGTATTTAACCATTCTGCAAAGACGATCTTACCTATATCTGACAAATAAACCATCCCATTTCTAATTTCGCCCAAACAACATTTTCTATCTTTGGTACAAATTGTTACATAATACATGGCAGGCTGAGTATAATCCCAACCTTGTAAACGTATTGATGGCACCCGATATTTATTTTTAAACAATTCATCCATTTATAATAAAACCTTTTCTAAATGAAATGTCATGGTGAGCTTAGTCGAACCATGACATCTAAATTCTTAATCTATAATCCATAATCTATAATCTATTTTATTTCTTCTTCACCACCTGTCCCTCGCTCGTATCTTCAACTGAATAACCCAGATTATTTATTTTATCCCTTAATTTATCGGATTTTTGCCAATCTTTGTTTTTACGCGCCTCTTCCCTGGTTTTAACCAAGGTCTGAACTTCTTTGGGTATTTTTATTTTCTCTTTTATTATTTTAACCAAATCCAGACCTAAAACCTGATCAAAATCCAAAACCGTAGCCAGTTTATCAGCATCAGATAAATCTGATTTTAAAACTTCCTGCACCATGGCCAAGGCCTGAGGCATATTTAAATCATCATCAATTGCCTCTAAAAATTTCTTTTTAAATTCCTGATTTACTTTGCCCTTTTTTTTGCCCAAACTGCGGATCTGATTATATAAATGATCTAAACCATTTTGCGCTGAAGCAACTGAAGCTTCGGAATATTCCATGGGTTTGCGGTAATGAGTCAAAAAACTGGCAAAACGATAAACTAAAGGATTAATGTTTTTTTTCACAAAAGCATTTTCTAAGGTTAAAAAATTCTCATCACTTTTAGCCATTTTCACCCCGCCGGCTAAATTTAAGAAAGCGCCATGCACCCAGTAATTAAAAAACTTTTTGCCAGTCGCCGCTTCTGACTGAGCAATCTCATTAGTATGATGTACATTAATATGGTCAATGCCCCCGCAATGAATATCCAGTTCATTACCAAGATATTTCATGCTCATGGCAGAACATTCTATATGCCAGCCCGGAAAACCCATGCCCCAGGGTGAATCCCATTCCATTTGCCGTTTTTGATCTTGAGGCGAAAACTTCCATAAAGCAAAATCAGTTGGATTTTTTTTCTCAGGGTTTTTTTCCACGCGCGCGCCTTCTTGCAGTTCCTCTAATTTTTGATGAGAAAGTTTGGTATAATCTTT
>CAYNWH010000021.1:0-1328 GCA_964400885.1 uncultured Gammaproteobacteria bacterium | reverse complement strand
CCTAAATGCGCATAATTATAAACAGTGGGACCGCATGTATAAAGCCCCACTTTTTTATCCTTAATCGGCTTAAATTCTTCTTTTTTACGAGTAAGTGTATTAAATAATTTTATCATAATTTTTAATAAACAAAACGTCCTTTGTCCTCGCATTACGTCATCCCGAATGAAGTGAGGGATCTCCTTGGACATAGAGATCCTTCGCTACGCTCTGGATGACAAAGGACGTTTTTGACCTTATGCCTTTTATTTTAGCAAAATTTCCTAGCGATGCAAAATGTACTGATAAATAAGATGAATCAAAGAACTTTTAGTCAGTAACGTAATAACTACGCCCAAAAGCATCCAGGGCGCAAAAGAAAAAGTCTTATGCAAAATAAGCTGTTTAACAGGTTCATAGCCTTGCTGGCTAATTTCTTCATTTCGTTGTTTTAACATGGCTTTAAGCTGGCTAGCTTGCTCTGCGTTTAACCTGCCCCGAATTGATTTTAAAAATTCTTTAATTTCGTCAGTATTATGAATAATCTGCTCCAGCTTTTGTTTTTGCTGCTCATTCAACTTCTCAGAAATTTTAGCTAAGAGTGACTTATCCAAATCTCTTTGTTTTTTATATCCATAAATTTGCTTAATTAGAGATGGTAAAGAATTGAGCCTAAAATAACGGTAAAGAGAGAGTAATTGGTATTTTTGTTTTTCCATCATTGTTTTATTGGTTTTGCGCCCAATTAATTGCCAAAGCTCACTTTTTTCGGTTTCTTCTAATAAGGGATCCAGCTCTTTTTTAAATTCATCTAAATTAGTCCTTGAACCCATTATGCCTTGGATATAATTTTTATTAATAAAAACTCCGGGCTCTAATGCTTCAACAGGCACTAATTTAATTTCAGCTGAATTATATAAAAACTGGCCCAAATCTTTGCCATATTTATAAATATAAAAATAAGAACCCATTAAGACCATTTGTAAGGCAAAGATCTTATGCAAATCGCCATAGACTATCTGGCGAAAAAAGATAAAGCCTAAAATGAAATAAAAGGCAACAAAAATAGAAGCTAAAATTATCTTTTTTTGCAGCAAAGCTCTAAGAGGTTTAAAAATTGCCACACTAGCTAAAAAATATGAAGCTGTTGCCAGCTGGCCAAAATAAGGATTTAAAAATTCATTAAACCTGGCTCTTAAAACCTGGAAAAAAATAAGAATTAACAGCAAACTAAGGCCTGTATTTATATACTCCTTAATTTTACTTTTATCAATTTTTTTCTCTGCTTTAAATTTTTGATAATATTCTTTAAGCAATTTCGGATTTTTCAAATAATTAATCCCTAATTG
>CAYNWH010000020.1:0-17019 GCA_964400885.1 uncultured Gammaproteobacteria bacterium | reverse complement strand
ATATAAATTGTCATTCTTCTTAGCTGATGTAATCTCGGCAAAAAGATTATATAAATCAGGATTATAATTATACATAAAAGTAGGATCTAACCCGACAATATAATAATTTTGGCTGTCTTGATAAAAAAGCATAGGAAAATCATCCCAATCCGTCTGCATTATAATTTCGCTGGGCGCAGAATTTTCTTTAAGATAATTGGCAATGCCGGCAAATCTTTGAAAACTAATGCCGCCTCTAAAACTTTCCCGCGTAATATAGGCATCTTTAAGCATGACTAAAGGAAAAATGATAGCAATAAATATTAAAGCAAAAGAAACTAAAAAACCAATAAACCGACTTTCATTTTTCAGCTTTTTGAAAAAATCCCAAATGTCAACCTCTCCCAAAATAAAACTGTAAGTAAAAGCTGAAAAATAAACCAGACTAGGGATGAAATATTCCACATAACGTTTCGATTTTAAAGTCAAAATAAAAAATAAAACTGTCGTTAAAAAGAAGAAAAGACTTTTAGTTTTTTGTTTTTTATAAAAAATTAGAAATAAAAACAGAGCAATAATGCCTAAAATCATGGCTACTCCGCTGTCATTGATAAGCTGCAAAACCGGATAAGGATACCATTCGCCCCCGACATTCACTAGGCCGCGAAAATTAATCAGGCCAATTTCAATTATCTGCTGCCAATAAAAATTTAAATTCTTAGGGAAATAAGGATTAATCACTAAACCAGCAATAATGCCAAAAAAAGAAGCAACAATTATTTTCCAATTATCAAATGAGAATAAGTTTTTTAAGAAAACAAGGCAATAATTTTTAAGTTTAGCCGGCCAAATAAACTGCTTCAATTTCAGCCAAAGCGGCTTATTTATAAATGTTTGGTCAAGAGCATTGGCCAAAGCATAAATTGTGCTCATAACCAAAATCAGTAAAAATCCGCCATAAGACCAAACATAAAGAAATGACAAAAAAAATAGAAGCCAATATTTATGCTTAAAAATAAAATAAATGCCCAAAAATAATAAAATCAAAGAAAAGGCGGTTGCTTTAGCCAAAGAAATTCTAAACATGAAAGCTGGTGAAAACAGCAAAACTAAAGCAAAAATCTCTGGCCAGCGAATTTTTTCTTTTTTAAAAATAATATAAGAAAGAAAAATGAAGAAAGCAGCTAAAACAGCCGTATAAAATTTAAAGCCTGCAAAATCGCCTAAAACTTTAATAAAAGGAATAGATAAAACATGATACAAAAAATGATGATCTACGAAATATTCTTTTAAGCTGGTAAATTGCAGCCAGGGAAAATTCAAAATCGGTCCGCGCTCAGCAATTAATTTTGCCATTTCTAAATGATAAAAAGAATCCGGATCTAAAAAACTAGAAGTTGACTGAATCCAAAGATAAATAAAAAAAGCTATAAAAAAAATAATCAAATACAAAATAAACTGATTTTCTGCAATCAGTTTTTTTACTTTATCTAGTAAAATAGAAAAAGGCCTCATGTTTAAATTATAGCAAAATTAGCAATAAAATCCCATTGCAGACATTCTATTGTTTTCTATAAATATAAAATTTATTGCTTAAACCAGTCTTTTTCTTATCATTCAAAATGAAAGTGTCTATAGGCTGCCAATCTTTAAATGTAAAAGTGTTAGAAATTATAATGGATCCCGGTTTTAGCTCTTTTTTCAGCTTATCTTCTAATCTAGCTTGTTCCTTTGGAATCAAATAACAGAAAATATAATCTGCAGCAGATAAATCAGCTTTAAAAAAATCCTTAAAATAAAGATCAACTTTTTCTGAGGAAAATAAATTAAAAAATAGAGCCAGCAAATAAGGCAGGAGAAAATATTCATAGCCAACTGCTTTAATTTTTTTTTCTTTTACCAAAGCACGTAAAAATCTAGCATCGCCGCAACCTAATTCATAGACCAATGCACCTTCTTTAAAATCGACTTCTTGAATAATTTTATTTATTAGTTTCTTGTCTGTTCTTATATAAGGGGCATTACCCCGAAAAACGACACGATAAAATTCAACCAATAACAAACAAAAGATAAGAAAACCTACCATTATAATCAACCAGGCCAGATATAAGGCTAAATTTAAGAAGCCTAAATAAAAAAAGATTAACAGCAATGAAATCAAAACTAAAATAATTAGTAAAAAAATGATCATATTATTAGACAATATAAAACCCTGCTGATTCTTTTACTAAGCATGGCAGTAAAACAATCTCGCAGGGCTATTAAACATAGTAAATTTAAGTTCTTATTTATATTATTTAACAGTATATCAGCTTTCAAAATTAAAGCAAGAAAAATCTGTGGATAGCTCTTTTTTAGGGCTTGAATTTTTTGATGAAATCCTATAAAATCAAAGCAACTATTCACTAATTACTAATAACCAATTACTAATTCCAATATATGTCAGGCCATTCCAAATGGGCAACAACTAAACGCGCTAAATTTGCAACTGATGCCAAAAAATCAGCTATTTTTACCAAACTTTCTAAGGCGATAACAGTTGCCGCTAGAGATAAAGGGGACGATCCGGAAACTAATTTTTCACTGCGTTTAGCGATTGAAAAAGCTAAAGCTGCTAATATGCCCAAAGATAACATAGAAAAAGCTATCAAACGCGGCACCGGTGAAATTCAAGGAGCCACAATTGAAGAAATTATTTATGAGGGATTTGGACCTGGAGGCACTGCTTTAATCATTAAGTGTTTATCTGACAATAAAAATCGGACTGCCCAGCAAATTAAGCATGTTTTAACAAGATTTGGCGGCTCCTTAGCTGGCCCTAATGCTGTCATGTGGCAATTTGAACAAAAAGGAGTCATTAGGATTTCTAACGATCAGCTAAAAAACAAAAATCTTGATGAGCTGGAATTAAAAATGATTGATTGGGGTGCTCAAGACATTGAAATGCTTGCTGATTCCTGGGTTATTTATACAAAAGTTGAAGATTTGCAAAAAGTAAAAAAAGGAATGGAAGACACTGACCTTGAAGTTGAATATGCTGAAATTGAATATGTGCCTAAAGAAACTGTAACTTTAAATCCTGAACTCAAAGAAAAAAATCAAGCCCTTGTTGAAGCTTTAGATGAAGATGAAGACGTTGACAATTATTACACTAATTTAAAAGAATAAAAAGAAGAGCGGTTGCAAAACCGCTCTTTAAAATTGCTCATTATTTTTTATACCAGACTTGCTGGCAAAAACAAGGATGAGACAAAAGCTGCTCGAGGAGATTTTGATCATCCTCTAAATAGGCTCTAAAGAAGGCAAAAAGATCCTTTTTATAAAGGCCCTGTTTACAGGGATAAAACCAGTAGCCGCTCAAGAATAACTTTGCCCCAAAGTATTCTGACATCAGATCGCTGGCAGTCAAATGATCAGCTCCACGCATTCTGACCAAATACTTCGGACTAACCGTTAAATTGTAGGGCAGCTGCAAATTGGTGTTCCAATCCACTTCAAAATGGTCGCCTGCGACAAACATCACAGGCACATTGATTTTTAAAGCACCGTAATGGGGAAAAATAAAACTGCCTGGCGCTAAAACTGCAATTGCCTTTATTCTTGAATCATAAAAATTGAAAATTTTTCCTTGATATTTAGGCAAACAACATAATTGTTTTTGCATTTGGGCTGTGCTTAGCTTCTGGCTCGGTGCCGAGCAGACTTCAGGGCCATAATCAGCCGGGACATGACAATCAATCTCTGCCCCAGCCAAGGCTTCCATTGTCCAACCGCCAAAAGAATGTCCCAGCCCGCCAATACGAAAGAAATCAATGAGACCAGACCATTCTGAATCAACCAAGAAGCTGGTCAATACAACCCTGATTTCTTCTGGCCGATAAACAGGATCTTTTATGTAATTTATTTGCTGAGGAAATAGGGCTGTCACTGTCCGGTCAAAATTGCCCGCACCTTGCAAAAGCGCGTTAACCATCTCCTGATAAGTTAAATCACTGCCGCCGCCAATGTGACATAATGCAGCATCTTTATGGTCGGGAGCAATGACAATAAAGCCCTCCTTGGCCAAAGATTCCATCAGAAAAACTGATTGATAAGCGCACATGCCCAGCCCATGAGAAAACACGATCAGTGGGTAAGGCGCCCCAGTCAGATCCTTTTCTGCCTGGTAGACAGCTTGGCCTTTGATAAAGCCGTAATAATCAAAAGCCGTTCTGGCACTGGGCTTAGCAGGGTACCAAACCATAACCTTTAGATTTTGCCATTGATAAGTTTTGACTCCTGCTTCATGAGCATGGCCGAGCATTGGGAAAAAAATTAGGCTAAAAATTAAAAGAAACTGCCTGGTTTTGCTCATTGTTCCTCCTTTTGGCTTGAAAAACACCCGTCTTAAAAATTTATTTTAAAGGACTCTTTCTTGATGATATAAAATAATATCATTTTTAGCTAAAAATGTCAATCTTTGCTCCCTGCCGCTTATTTGCTAAACTTAAAGAGATGGAAAGAAAAAAAGAAAATTTAATAGTTTTAGGCATTGATCCCGGTATTGCGACTACGGGGTTTGCTTTTATTAAAGAAAAAGATAAAGAATTAGATATTTTAGATTACGGAGTCATTACAACTTCAGCTAAGCAGGAATTCACTGAAAGATTGAAATATCTTCATCGATCATTAACCAAATTGATAAAAAAATACGGCCCAGACACTATTTGCGTGGAGCAATTATTTTTTGCTAAGAATGTGAAAACTGCCCTTAATGTAGGGCAAGCTCGCGGCGTAATTTTATTAACTGCCATCTTAAACAAATTGACTCTTTTTGAATTTACACCATTGCAAGTAAAACAAGCTGTTTGCGGCTATGGCAAAGCTGACAAGTGCCAAGTGCAAAATATGGTCAAAACACTGTTAAACCTGAAAACTATCCCTAAACCAGATGATGCCGCTGATGCTTTAGCTATTGCCTTAACTTACTTGCAAGCTAGAAATTATTTAGAGAAAACCAAAGGTTAAGGCTTGAAAATAATTATAAAATAAGATATAATAGTTGTATTAAATAAACTTTTCAAAATTTTAAACTTTTATTATGCCAATATCGCAATTAACAAAATCTCCCAAAAATTGGCAAAAATACAGCAAAGATAAAAAAAGAACAGCCAAATTACATTCCAGTAAATCTAAAAGGAAAAAATTAGCGAAAAGAATAATCTCTTGGTTGATAGTTCTTGGGCTAGCTGGTCTTTTATTAGGCGGCATTATTTTTATTGGTGCTTTAGCTTGGTACTCTCGAGACTTACCCAATGTAAATGCACTATTTGAGCGCTCTGTGGCTGAATCAACTAAAATATATGACCGGACAGGAGAAAATTTGCTATATGAGATTCATGGTGAAGAAAAAAGAACAAGCGTAAAGCTTGATCAAATCTCTGATTATATTAAAGAAGCAACCATTTCTGCTGAAGATCGGCATTTTTATGAACATCACGGAATAAACTTTTTTTCTATTATCCAAGCTGTTGTACTAGATCCTTTAAGAGGCAAGGGCATCCGAGGCGGCTCAACCCTGACCCAGCAGCTAACCAAAAATGCTATTTTAACTAATGAAAGAACAATTTCTCGCAAAATAAAAGAATGGGTTTTAGCCTATCGGATTGAAAAAAGATATAGCAAAGATCAAATTCTGGAAATGTATTTTAATGAAATACCTTACGGCTCGGTGAATTACGGAGTGGAATCAGCCGCCAATTATTTTTTTGGCAAATCCGCCAATGATGTAACGTTAGCTGAGGCTGCAATTTTAGCTGCTGTGCCTCAAGCACCAACACGCCTTTCACCTTACGGTTCTCATACCAACGAATTATTTGCACGCCAACATTGGATTCTAGATCAAATGACACAAGATGGTTATATTAGTAAAGATGAAGCTGAAACAGCTAAAAATGAAAAAATCGAATTTAAAAAAGAGATGATTTCTGGCATAACTGCTCCACATTTTGTTTTTTATGTAAAAGAATTATTGGCTGAACAATTAGGAGAAAAAGCTTTAGATCAAGATGGATTAAAAGTGCTCACAACTCTAGACATAGATAAACAAAAAATAGCTGAAGATGCTGTGCATAATGCTAAGGACCGGCTGAATCAATATGGCGCTACAAATGCAGCTTTAGTTTCGCTTGATGCCAAAACAGGAGAAATTTTAGCCATGGTTGGCTCAATGGATTTCAATGATGAGGATATAGATGGCCAAGTTAATGTTGCTATCATGCCTAGACAGCCTGGCTCATCTGGCAAGCCAATTGCTTATGCTGCAGCTTTTGAAAAAGGATTTACCACTGAAACGGTTTTATATGATGTTAATACTGTCTTTCCTTCAAATCCGAAACCTTATGAACCTCATGACTATGACTTAAAAGAGAGAGGCCCCATAACAATGCGCAAAGCTCTAGCCGGCTCTTTAAATATCCCGGCGGTCAAAACTTTATATTTGGCGGGCATTGATAATGTAAAAAATTTAATGCAAAATATGGGATATTCCACTATTACTCCCGAATCCCAATGCGGACTCTCTTTAGTTCTCGGCGGCTGTGAAGTTAAATTGCTTGATCATGTCGGCGCTTTTACTGCCTTTGCCCAAGACGGTGACAGGGCTGAACCTGCTGCTATTTTAAAAGTGGAAGATAAAAATGGCAAAATTTTGCAGGAATTCCAACCAAAACAACATAAGGTTTTAGAAAAAAATACCGCTAGAGAAATTGACAGTATTTTATCGGATGATAATGCCAGGGCCTATATGTTCGGAGCGGGCTCGCTATTAACCCTACCTGATCGCCCAGTAGCAGCCAAAACAGGCACCACTAATGATAATAATGATGCTTGGACAATCGGCTTTACACCTTCCATTGTGACCGGTGTTTGGGTCGGCAACAGTGACGGAACAGACATGAAAGGCTCTGCGACTGGCGCTGGACTAGCTGCGCCTATTTGGAATGAATATATGAAAAAAAGCTTAAAAGACATGCCTGTTGAAGCTTTTAAAGCCCCAGCGGATTTAAATCCTGATCTGCAACCAGTGCTAAAAGGAGAAATTACAGGTGAAGTTGAAGTAGATATCGATAAAGCCTCTGGTAAATTAGCAACTCCATTAACGCCAGAATCATTTATAGAAAAAAAGAAATATAGGCAGGATCATTGCATTTTATATTATGTAAATAAGGATAACCCAACAGGGCCACCACCTGAAAATCCTAGTGCAGATCCAATGTATCAACCCTGGGAGGATGCGGTACAAAAATGGGTTCAAAAACAAGCTGAAGAAAGTGGATCCGAGTATGTACAAGAATTGCCACCAACCGAATATGATGATCTTCATGTCCCGGAAAATTTTCCTACGTTAACCTTAATTTCTCCGCAGAACAATCAAACCATTGAAAATTATCCTATTAATTTTGAGGTTAGAGCGAATGCACCAAGAGGCATTAGCAGAGTTCAATATGAAATTGACAGTCAGGTTATTGGTGTTGTCAGGAATTACCCCTTTTCATTACAATCTTCAAGTCTTAATGTCGCCAATGGATACCACAAGTTAAAAGTCATGGCATTTGATGATATTGATAATGCTACTTCTGTCCAAATAGAACTAAATTTAAAATTACCAGCAACTCCTCCAAATACAACCTGGCTAAATCCGCGCCAAAATGCATCATTTTATTCATCTAACTTCCCCTTAAATTTAGACTTCGCCTTATCAAGAACGACTGATTTGCAAAAAATGACATTTTTCTATAATGGCAATAAATTTGCTGAATTAAATCAATTTCCTCAGGCAACTCTAAGCATCAGATGGCCAAATTCACCTGGTCCAGGCCAATATGAAATATATGCTATTTTAGAAGAAACAGACGGTACTCAGACGCAAACAGATAAACTAAAGATTAACATCCTAGAATAAAAGAAGCGAGACTGATGGTCTCGCTTTTTTATTTTTACTGTAGTGGAACGTAGCAAAGTCAAGAAGGAAACACAATAATTCAAGCAACCTGACGGAACGGCAAAGGAATAGATATTTTAACGGGGAGTCCTATTCTGGACATTAGCTAAAACCCGCTCATAAAGCTCTTTCTTGAAATGGGCTCTAGTCTTTTCTAGCCGTAAGAGTCTATCAACTTTGTGAATTACTTGCCCAATTCTTTTCGGCGTTAAATAAAAATAAGAACCGATTATGCGAAAAGTATTTATTTCAGATAAAGCAAAGAATCGATAATCTAAATAAATTTTTGCATTTCTTGCTGCGAACCTTTCTGCTTTCGTGAGACTAATAATAAACTCCTCCAATAAATTAATCAGGGGCTCATAAAAATCGTCCTCATTTGCCCCCATTTCCCTTAATGCTTTTTCTTCAGCTCGGAAGTTAAGGAATTTTTCAGAAAATATATGCTGCTTTTCTCTGACCCTCCTAGCTTTCCTCATTAGAGCCTCCTTTGCCAAAAACCTTAACAAAAAACGAATGCTCTGTCAATCTTCAAGACAGCTAAAAATCCCGAAATTATTTTTCGGGATTTTTAAAATATTTGTTGTAAAACCATTATCGTCTAGATTAAAAATATTGCTTAGCCTCTTCCCAGACTGAATCATTATTTTGCTTAACTTTTAACCAGTACCACCATTCTACCCCCCAAAAATAAGCCCTGCTAAAATTTGTTTTATTAACATAGTCGGCGTTTTTCTTTAATTGCCCGACATTCATAGTGCGAAATTGTTCGGATAAAGGAGCGCTTAAAGGATCCCCAGGAAACCATGGCTCTGCTTGTAATTCTGCGACATAAGTAGCGTCCTGGGGTTTTCCCCAAATATAAGCTTTGACGCGGTAATAAGAAGCTGGGATAAAAAAGTAGCGCCAATAGCCGATATATTTATTATACGTCACTCTATACAAAGTTGACCCAAATAAATCTCCCATTTTTATGGCAGGATACCAGGTGCTTAATTCTCCAGAATCAGTAATTAAAACTTTTCTTTTATCTAAAGATTTGACTAAATTGATTTCCTCCTGCAATTCTTGTCGAGTCATGTGAGGACACTGACCAAAAAAATCCAAAAAAGGCTCATTCTCTACCTGCCAAATTTCAATGGCTTTTTTATCTTTATATCGATTAATAACTGTCTTAATATTATCTAAAATAGCTGTTCTTTCTTGTTCTTGAGTCAAAGATGCGACCCATGCAGGATCATGACACTCTGGCCAGCGTGGTTGGCGACGCCCCACGACTAAGATGACTCTAATGTCCCTTTTCTCTGCTTCATCTATTTGCCAATCAATATCTTTAAAGTTATAAATATTGGGCTCTGGCTCTATATCTTCCCAATAAGTAGGAATTCGTATATATTTAGCTTTTAACTCGTCCAAAGCTGCTAAATATGCCTCTTGCCAATTTAGACCTAAATAATTCGCAAACTTCTTAGAAAAAGTAACGCCATAGGTTATTTGTCTATTGGGATTATAACTAAGAGAAGAAAGAATCAAATAAATTACTGTTAAAATAATAATAATTGCCACAACAATCAAAATTATTTTTTTGGCAATGGAAAGTTTTTTAAGCATAATTTTATTTTAAAACAATAAAATATAACCCAATTGCTATTAAAATAATAGCAATGACTTTTTGTAAAATCTGGGGCAATTTTAATTTCTCACGCAAAACTGGAAACTTCAAGCCAATAATATTTGCGAAAATAAAAACTAACGCATACTGAATTGCCTGCAAAGCATTCACTAAAGTCGCACTGGCCAAAGCAAATGCATAATTTTGGCCAATGACGCCTACCCCGCCTAAAACCTGAATCAGCAAAATAAGAGTGCCTTTTTCTTCTTTTGGTTTTTTCCAGTCACGTTTTATGAGCTTTTTATTATGAGGAATAAAAAAAATAACAACTGCTGTTAAAAAACCGCCCATTCTGATCCAAAAAAAACCGGATAAGAAAGGCTGGCTAAAATAGACATATTTAGCCAGCACATAACTAGCGGCAAAAATAACTCCTGCTAAAATTCCCCAAAAAAGCAGACGCTTATTAATTTTTTCTTTTCTGCTGGCAGCGACCGGCCAAGAAATGACAATAATGGCTAAAACGAAAATTATAAAAGCCAAAATTTGGTGAAGATCTAATCTTTCTTTTAAAAACCAATAAGAAAATAAAAAAGTAAAAATGGGGCTGGATCCGCCTAATAAAGTAATCGCCTTAGTTGTTTCTCCTGATTCTATGGCCTGATACATACAATAAAGGGCCATAACAAAAGCTAATCCTCCCAGCCCTGACCAAAAAAGCTGAAAGGTGCCGGGAAAAATAACTCCAAAAGGAATAAAAACTAAAGTCCCCAGTCCTAAAAATCCGACATAAAAAGCGTAAACAATAGGTTCTGTTTTAAATTTGCTCACGACCAATTTATCACCCACGTTTGCCAGAGCAAAAAGACAATAGGCGCTAATTGTGATATAAAGCCAAAACATTTATTTTATATTCAAATATTTATCCCACTTGATAAAAAGCTCGCGTGTCGCTCTTAAATCCCCTACATTATATCGGGCAATCTTTTCATACTCTTTTGCCTTAAAAAGTGGAGTGACATCTTCTCCGTCAACTCCGTCGCTTTTAGGGCTTTTGATCCCTAACGCGCGGCAAACAAGATGAAGTTTTGGCCGCCGCAACACAGCGCCATAAAAACTTAAAAGATCCATTAAATCATAGTGGGTCGCATTAAATTTCTGATTGCTTAAATAACGATTAGACATTAAATCTTTAGTGGGAATTATTTTATAAACAGCTGAGCGAATCATTAAAAAAGGGACATCAAAGCCACGTCCATTAAAACTAACAAATTCCTGATATTCTTGAGCTCCTTGCCAAAAATTAGTCAGCATTTCTTTTTCAGTCAAGGCCTTAAATTTAATGCCCTCTTCCTCAAACTCTTTAAAATCTTCGCCTGGGGCTTGATAATAAACAGCGCCTTTATTACTTTCCAATTCTAAAACGCCAATCGCTACAATTTCGCCTGTATAAGGAGAAAATCCTAAGCCATTTTTTACATTATTCAAGGCATTCTTATATGCTTCCTCGGAATAAGATTCTCTTTTAACCCAACTGGTTAAAGCCTCTTGAGTTGCTTTATCAAAGGAAGTCCAATCCTCTCCAATAGTTTCAATATCAAAAATTAATTTAGGCATATAACTAATTATTTTAATAAAAATTCTTTCTTTAATTTTAGCATAAAAAAAGAAGCTAACAAAGTCGCTTCTTTTTAATCAGGTGAAAAATGAAACTTATTGCTTGATCGGCATAATAATATAAAGGTAATCTTCTGCCGCAATGGGTTTTTCTCCTTCTGGCAGACTTTCAGCCGGCTTTAAAACGCAAGGATTGGCAGAATCTGTCATCTCAAAAATAACACTAGAAGCATCTAAATTCTGCAAGCCATCCAAGAGGTACCGATAGTTAACAATAATTTTATTATCTTCTCCTTCTGTTAGACTATCAAGATTTGATTTATTTTCACCTAGCTGATTATTCGTAGAAGAAACGATTAGCTTGCCTTTTTTTAATTCTAAATTGATATCGAAAATACCTGTTCTTGAAAATAAAGCCGCGGTCTTAGCTGCTTTAATAAAATCCGTAATATTAATCAAGGCTTTGGTTTTATAATTGGCTGGGATAATTTGCTTATAATTAGGATATTGGCCTTCGATTATTCTAGAAACCAATTCAACATTGTCAAAGCAAAATAGCACCTGATTATCTTCAAAGTAAATTTCCAGTTGAGTCCCCCCCGAGTCTTCGGAACCCACTTCATTAACGCCCAGAACACCTGACAAAATTCTAAAAAGTTCTTGCGCTGTCTTCGCCGGAATAATAACATCTCGTTCTTCTGTTGTTTTGCCTTTTAATTTAATCTTTCTTTCCGCCAGACGGTAACTATCTGTTGCGGCTAAAGTCATCAAATCTTCCTTAAGATGAAAATAAACACCTGAAATTTCCGGCCGCGTTTCTGAGACAGAAACAGCATAAAGCACCTGAGAAAGCGCTTTTAAAATATCTTCAATTTTGCAAAGATATGGAGTTTTCTTTTCTACTTTGGGAATTAAAGGAAACTCATCAGAGCTACTGCCTTTAATCTTTGTTTCCTGCTGTTCCGTCTTTATTTCCAAATTATCATCTTTTAACTCAATATCAATTTTTTGATTGGGTAATAAATTAATATAATCGTTAAGTAATTTGGAATTAACAGTAAAACTGCCATCCTTTTCTATTTTTCCCCTAACCTGCAAATTAATGCCGATTTCTAAGTTAGTGGTAGTTAAAGTTAAAACGCCTTTTTCTGCTTTTAATAACACATTATTTAAAATCGGCAAGGAAGTGTTTTTACTGGCAATATGTGAAACAATATTTAATCCTTGATTTAAATTTTCTTGAGTACATGATATTTTCATAATATTTTTAAATTAATTATTTTTTATTTATTTAAGAAATAATGATAATAAGTATGTTAATAAGTAAAGAAAAAGTAAAAATTTACGCGAAGCTTAGAATTAAAGACTTGAGTATAAAGTTGGGATAACACCTTCCCTTGCTAGTTAATAAATTGTTAAGCCATTTCAAGAGAGCAATCTCTGTGTTTTTTTATTAAGAACTTTTAACTAGTTTTTCAAAAGGTTTTTAACAGGAAATTGCAAGTTATAAACTTTTTTTACACACAATTTTTATAAATTATACAAGCGTTGTTTTAGTTGTTCTATTTCTCTTCGGACTTTTTCGTCGTTATCATAATCACCCCGAACTTTAGAAACTGCATGCATGGCCGTTGTATGGTCCCTGCCTCCTAATTCCTGCCCAATTGAGGGAAAAGAGCTTTTGATTTCGGTTCTCATTAAATACATAATAATTTGTCTCGGAATAACTAATTTTTTTTCTCGACATTTACCCACTAGATCGTCGAGAGTAATGTCATAAAAGGTAGCAACTGTATGGATAATATCTTTTGGGGTTAGAGATTTTTTTTGTAGATTTGTTGTCAGCCCGGTCAATATTTTTTTAACCGAATCCAGAGTCGGAGAGGTATCATTCAATTGGTGAAAAGCAATAATCCTGTTTAAAGCTCCTTCTAATTCTCGGATGTTACTGGAAATATTGGTCGCTAGATAATTTAAAATAGCTTTTTCTAAAGAATATTGTTTTTCTTTTAATTTTAATTCTAATATAGCATAGCGAGTTTCTAGGTCTGGCAAGGAAATATCAGCGATCATGCCCCATTCAAAACGGGTTAATAGTCGGTTTTCCAGCGCTGGAATCGATTTTGGCGGACGATCAGAAGAAATTACCACCTGTTTGTTATTTTGATGCAAGGCGTTAAACGTATGGAAAAATTCTTCCTGCGTTCCTTCTTTACCGGCTAGGAATTGAATATCATCTATTAGCAATAAATCAACAGAGCGATAGATATCTTTGAAATTAGTCGCTTTGCCATTGGAAATAGAATTAATAAAATCATTAGTGAATTTTTCACAGGTAATATAAAGTATTTTCTTAGAAGGGAATCTGTTTAAGCATTCATGGCCAATTGCTTGGAGCAAATGCGTCTTACCTAATCCAGCTCCGCCATAGACAAAAAGAGGATTATAGGTGAGTCCAGGATTAGCAGCCACTGCTAAGGAGGCTGCTCTAGCTAATTCATTATGCTTGCCGACAATAAAAGTGTCAAAAATATATTTAGGATTTAACCCATAAGCACTAGTTGGCAGATTTTTTGTTTTTGCCGTAAGTTTTTCCAGAGAGGAATGCTCTGGAGCTTTTTGATTTTGATCAGCATCTTCTTTAATAAGTTCTTGCGGCGAGCTTTTTTTAATGGAGGCAACTTTAAAACTTATTTTTTTGATTTCCCTTTCCGTTATATTGCGGATTGCCTTTAAAATTTCACTAGTATATTTTTTTTCTAGCCAGCTTTTAGTAAAGGCGTTTGGTACCCCAATTGTAATATCTTCTTCGCCAAACTCAAAAATAAAAGTGCCCTTAAACCAAGTCGTAAAGTTAACTTTACTTAAAGAGAGTTCTAATTCGCCAAGTACAGCTTGCCAAATTTGTTGAGTATTCATAGTTCCCCTGATAAATTAGTAGAATTTTATAATATATAAAAAGAATAACATAAAAAAAATTATTGCAAAATCTCCACAATGCCAGGAAATGTTCATGGCCTGTTGATATACTGTGGATTTAGCTTAATATAATATTATATTTTTGACAAATTTTTCCACAGGTGATATTATTTATGCATAATTTTAAATCTTTAATTCTCTCATATGCCGAAAAGAACATATCAGCCTAAAAGAAGAAAAAGAGCAAAAACTCATGGCTTCCGCGTTAGGCAAAAAACTAAAAAAGGCCATCAAACCTTAAAAAGAAGACGAGCCAAAGGGCGCTATAAATTAACGGTTTCTAATGAAAGAAAAGGCAAGAAATAGTTAAATTTTCCCCAAAAACTAGGCAAAAAGGTCTAGTTTTTTTATAATATAAGCATATGTTAAAGAAATATTTACGGTTATCTAAAAAGAAAGAATTTGATCTTGTTTTTAAAAAGGGAAAATCTACTTATTCCCCATTTTTATTATTAAAGTACGCGGATAATGGCTTGCCATTGTCAAGGTTCGGGATAATTGTTTCCAATAAAGTTTCTAAAAAAGCGACGAAACGTAATTTGATAAAGCGCAGGCTTCGGGAGATAATTCGTTTAAACCAGCCTAAAATTAAAAAAGGGTTTGATTTTGTGATTATTGTTTCTCCAAAAATTATTAATGAAAAAGGCAAGGTTTTAAAGTCCCAGGAAATAGAAGATGGCCTACTTTCTCTTTTTAAAAAGATGGGAGCATTATGAAAAAGATTTTTAAATATTTAAGCTTTCAACTGAGGATGGTTTTGCTTTTTGTAATCAAACTCTATCAAAAAACACTTTCTTTTGACCATGGGCCTTTAGCAAAAATCTTCCCCTTTTGGGGCTGTAAATATTATCCGACTTGTAGCCAATATACATATGAGGCTGTTGCTAAGTATGGAGTAATTAAGGGCGTTTGGTTAGGCGCTAAAAGATTAGTGCGTTGCAACCCTTTTTCTAAAGGCGGCCATGATCCTGTGCCCTGAATGAATTCTAGATCCGAAAATTTAAATACTAAATATAAATATATTAAAAAACGTGCCGCAGCTATTTAGCTGGGCACGTTTTGGTCTAATTATTCCTGATACCAGATTCTTAATCTGGGACCATGATAGCCATCTCTGTTGAAATAGAGGTTTGTTGGCGAGTAAAGATCCCCTCCTGAAACAAAGGGCGTTGAACAAAATCCGGAAACAGCAATTGTTAAAAAGTTACCGGTGGCATTTTCTTGGATCGCCTTAAGAAATTCCGGATCCGTTGCTTCCCACGGGGCCAGTATGCCAATATTTTTGAAGTTCTCATCACTGTCATAAATCCAGCTTGACAATCCTCCGCCGTATCCGCCGCCATTGATGATTTCTACAAAAGGCGCTGTTTGGAAATCGAAGAGGGGGATGGAGCAGGCGCTGGTGGTGTTTTTGACAAAACAGCTTTGATTTTCATCACAAAGGCAATCTTGCCAGAGTTGATTATACTCCGTTTCATTAATAAACCAGTAGTAAATGTAGGCGCGTTCTATCTGTGGGTAGGGGCAATAGCTACCCCAGTTGGTTTTAAAGAGTAAAATTTGGATTCTGTCAATTCTTTTTGAGAGATCCAGTGTGCTTATGTCAAAGGTGGCAAGCCCCAAGACATAATCACCGTCTCTGTATGAGGGATCTCCAAAAGCCCAAAGATTCGCTGTCGTATTCATATAAATCTGTCCGTTATCAAGAGAGTAATAGCCGGTAAAGGGTTCTGATTCAGTTGAAGTTGAAAGATCTGTAAAATAGCCCAGATACCCATCGCAATCTTCATCTGTTGAATTGCCGTAAATTTCCTGGGCCAGAGGATTGATGGTAGAATTGCCATCATCACAATCCAAAAGTGAACAAAAGCCATCTCCATCCTGATCAACCGGGGGTTTAACGATGTATATGGGATTTTCTTCGGTGCAGTCCCGGCAATCGCAAGATGATAAATAAAAGACAGTCATCGCCAGTAAGAAAGTAACGAGTAACAATTTTGCTTGTTTCATCGGATTCCTCCCTTTTAATGGGTTTGCTTGCTAACTTTGTTTAACAAGCTATTTTGGCCTTGAGAGCATTTAATCTCCCAAAACATTATAGCCGTCAACCTTTTTTATTTTTTAATGTTCTATTTAATAGTAAACTTTAGCATGAAAATTAAAATTTGTCAATAATCGATAAAGTTAAAAAGCGGACTCATTTTGAGCCGCTTTTTGTAAAAGCAAAAGATAAGATAATGGCATTGTAAGTTGCCCAGTATTCCTTTCTTTTTTCTTTCTCAGGGATATAGGCAAGAAAAGAATAAAGCTGACCATTTATTTTTTCTCTGGTGATGATAATAAAACAAGAATCTGCTTCCTGGCAGTATTGCCTTAGGCGTTTAGACTGTTTTGTTAGTAACCCGCACTGTTTTTGCTGGGAAGTCTCCTCTACTTCTCCTTGTAGAAAATAAATTTCAACTTTTACTCCCTTGACCAGATCCATTGTGGTTTCTTTTGTTTCTAGTGCTTCAGAAGAGAAGAGGCTGATCAGTCTTGTTTTCTCCACCGAGTCAGCATTCAGTATCCATGTGTCAGGATAAGAAAAAGAGATTCCTAATTCAGCATTTTTGTATTCCTTGGTGTTGTTTTGGTGGCCTGAACAAAGCGGTCCGATTAAAACACAGAGCAAGAGCAGTTCCCAACGAGCTTTTTTCATTTTTCCCTCCTTAAAACTCAAGCTTAGAGGATTTTTATTTCTATGTCAAGCAAAGTTAAATGTTCAATTTTATTTTTTTCTCCCTTGATTTTAAGCCACTGATTATCTGAATTTTATTTTGAGCAATTTTAAAATATCGGCTTAAAAATTTAA
>CAYNWH010000019.1:0-17591 GCA_964400885.1 uncultured Gammaproteobacteria bacterium | reverse complement strand
TTTGAAGAAGAGTGGATAAAAAACAACCTGCTGCCTCAAGAAGCAGAAATTATCCCCTTCCCTCTACCCCGAGTCGCAAGAATCGCACGAAAAATCGCACGAAAACAACGGACTCTGCCCCGTATCCAAATCGCGGAACGAGCCCAAAAGTATTACGAGGTTGCAACGAAAAGCAACCTCGGCATACAATACCCCGGCGGACAACAGACAAGAAAACCTTCCGCCGGGGTTTTCTTTTTTATTTTTTCTTTATATCTATTAATTGCAGCTCTAATTTCCTAGTGCCATTAAATTCATTTAAATTTATTTCGCAAACCACATCTAATTTATCACCATATTTTATTTGCTCAATTAAATTCCCCATTCTAAAGCCAATACAATCAAATCCCTTAATCATACCTTCTTGTTTTAAAAATAATTTCAAATGGCTATTATCATTGCCTACTGTCCTGATATTTTCCACGTTTAAATTTTTAACCAAAAAGACTGGCTTGGGATTGGCAGTGCCAAAAGGTTCAAACTTTTCCATTTGGTCAAAAAGCTCCCAATTCAAATCCTGCAAATCCAATGCTGCTTCAATAGACAATTTAGGCCTCAAATCCTTGTTGCCTAATTGTTTTCTAGCAATTTTAAATATTTTTTCTTTTAAAGCTTTTAAATACTTATTATTTTTTAAAGTAAATCCAGCGGCACCAGCATGACCGCCATAAATTTTAAAATATTCAGCCACTTGGTTTAAGGCGGCAATTAAATTAAACTCGTCAATGCTGCGACCTGAGCCAGAAGTTCTCTGCAATCTTTTACTAACAATTAAAACAGGGCGATTATATTCATCTTTAATTTTACCAGCCGCTAGGCCAATAATGCCTAAAGGCAAATTCTTGCCTTCAGACCAGATTAAATATTGCTTATCAATATCTTTAATATCCTTAACCACTTGCTTCATAATTTTTTCTGTCACTTTTTGGCGCTGCTGGTTATTCTTTTCCAGACTGTCAGTCAGTTTTTTAGCTTCATTGTAATCATTGGTGATTAAAAGCTCATAAGCTGCATTAGCATGATCCATGCGTCCAGCCGCATTAATGCGCGGCCCTAAAACAAAACCAATATTTTCTGAATTAATTAATTCTTCTTCTGTTACTGGCAAAATGCCAGCTTTATCTGCTAACAATTGCAAGCCAATACGCTTTGTCTTATTCAAAACCATCAGCCCATATTTAACTAAAGTCCGATTTTCACCTAGCAATGGCATCATGTCAGTAACAGTACCAATTGCCACTAAATCTAAAAGCCATTTTTCATAACCAACTGGGAAAATATTTTTTTTATCTTTGGCAATAATTGCCTGGGCTAATTTAAAAGCTACACCCACACCAGCTAAATCATAAAAAGGATAATTACATTTTTTTACTTTGGGATCAATCAATGCATAGGCCCTTGGCAATTCAGCAGGCTCAGCATGATGGTCAGTAACAATTACATCAATCCCCTTTTTCTTGGCCAATTCAATTTCTGCCACATTACTTATTGCGCAATCAACTGTAATAATTAATTTTGTCTTTTTTTTCGCCAGATACTTTATTGTTTTCTCATTCAAGCCATAGCCTTCTTTTTCTCTATGCGGAATATAAACATTAAAATCAGCGCCCATTTTCTGCAAAACATCAGCCAATAAAACTGAAGATGTTACTCCATCAGCGTCATAATCGCCATGCACAGTAATTTTTTCTTTATTTTCTACAGCCTGATAAACCCTGGCCACAGCTTTTTCCATATCAGAAAATAAAAAAGGGTCAAGCAAATCTTGCCCATAATCAGGGTTTAAAAATTCATCAATCTGATCCTGCGTAATTAAATTTCGGTTATGCAGCAATTGCAAAATCAGGCTAGGAATCTCCGGAAACTTTTTTCTAAATTCTAAACTTACTGGTTTTGCCAAAACCCACTTTTTCTCCATGAATATATAAGTGAATAATTAATTAAATTCCCCTCACACTGATTACTCAATTCTCATACTAGTAAAAAGCGGGTCCCAACGTCCAAATCATCATCGTAAATATAACTATTAAGGCAATAACCAGCCAAATGATTTTAATAATTGTATTGCGTTTTAATTTCATAATATTAATTAATTTCCATTCACAAATAACTAATAACTTAATAACTAATAGCTAATTTAGCTTTTCAATATTTTTAAAAAAGTTTCCGTGGGAATATCCACTTTGCCAGCGCCTAATTCTGCCATTTTTCGTTTGCCTTTTTTCTGTTTTTCCAAAAGTTTACGCTTGCGCGTCACATCACCCCCATAAAGCTTGGCTGTTACATCTTTTCTTAAAGCGCTTAATCTTTCAGCTGCAATGATTTTACCGCCGATCGCTGCTTGTAATTTTACCACAAACCATTGCTTGGGTAAATTTTTTTTCAGTGTTTCAACAATTTGCCGACCGACTCTATATGCTTCATCGCGATAAACTAAAGTTGACAAAGATTCAACAGGATCATCTGCCACTAAAATATCCAAGCGAATCACATCGGCTGGCTGATAACCAGTAAATTCATAATTTAAAGAGGCATAGCCAGCGCTTAAACTTTTTAACTTATCATAAAAATCAGTCAAGATTGCTGCCAGTGGCATTTTGTAATGCAAAATCACCCGCTGGTCGCGTTCGGCTTCAGCTAAGAGATATTCTGTATTTAAATATTCGCCTCGTTTTTCAATGGCCAGCTGCATAATCGCGCCCATATATTCTTTGGGCGTGACAATATCAAGCTTAATCAGCGGCTCTTCAATTTTTTCAACATAATTCTGATCTGGCAAATCAATCGGGCTTTTAATTATAATCTGATTAGGCTCTAAACTGGCAGTTTCAAAATCGCCCCGTGATTTTAATTTGGCTTCTAATTCTTTTTTTAATCCAGCAGATTTCAAAGTGACCCGATATGCTACGCTGGGCACAGTCACTATTAAATCCAAATCAAATTCTCTTTTTAATCTTTCCTGAAAAATTTCCAAATGCAATAAGCCTAAAAAGCCGCAACGATAACCATAACCCAAAGCCGCTGAATGTTCTGGCTCAAAAACTAAAGACGCATCATTAAGTTTTAATTTATTAATAGCTTCCCTTAACCTATTAAATTCACTGCCTTCTTTGCAAAAAACACCGGCAAAAACCATAGGGCGCACTTCTTTATAGCCAGGCAAAGCTTCAACTTTTTCTCCTTGCAAAGTAATAGTATCGCCAATCCGGCATTTTTCCACATCTTTCAAGCCAGAGACAATATAGCCGATTTGGCCGGTTGCTAAAATGTCCAAAGGCTTTAAATCTGGCTTTAAAACTCCAACTTCCAAAGCTTCGGATTTAACATCATTGGCTAGCATTAAAATATTTTCATTCTTTTTTAGCTGACCATCAAAAATCCGGACATAAACAATCACGCCTTTATATTCATCGTAAAATGAATCAAAAATTAAAGCCCGAAAAGGACTATCCTGAGGGCCTAAAGGCGCTGGCATTTTTTTTATAACTTCATCTAAAATTTCCTTAACGCCCTCGCCTGTTTTAGCTGAACATAAAAGGATTTCCTCTTCCTGACAGCCAAGCAAATTAAGGATTTCCAGCTTGGTGTTGTCAATGTCTGCATTGGGCAGATCAATTTTATTAATCACTGGAATAACAATTAAATTCTGTTCTAAGGCCAAATATAAATTAGCAATGGTTTGCGCCTGAATGCCTTGAGTAGCATCAACTAAGAGCACTGCGCCTTCCACGCAAGCCAAAGAGCGGGAAACTTCATAAGTAAAATCAACATGGCCTGGGGTATCAATTAAATTTAAAATATAACCATTATATTCCATTTCTGCCGGCTGAAGTTTTATGGTAATCCCCCTTTCACGTTCCAATTCCATTGTATCCAAAATTTGCTCTTTCATTTTGCGTCTTTCCACTGTGCCAGTCAATTCTAAAAAACGGTCAGCCAAAGTTGACTTGCCATGGTCAATATGTGCAATGATACAAAAATTACGGATGAGAGATTGTTCCATAAATTAAATATTATAATTCTGAGTCCTGGCCGCCGAAGCCTAGAGCGAAGGTGGATGATTGATATGTTCAATAATACAAAAATTTCTGATATTTTGCTGGTTCATATACGAATATTCTAGCAAAAATATTTGTAATAATCAATTCCTCCCTCGGGTAGCGATGAATTCATTCGTCGCTCGATTTCGCGCCGCGAATAAATTCGCGGCTACCCGTTTTTAGGAAATCAAAAAAACCGAGCTAACTACGCCCGGTTTTGAACCTGAAAAATTATTAATTTGGCTGGAACAGCTTCTTGGGTTTTAAACTATTTCGCTTCCTCATTTTTCTGAGGAACCTCCCAGTTTCCATCTTCGTCAGGCCCTTCAAAAAGATCTTCTATCAAAACAGCCACAAAAATAAACGGGATCAATAAGATAAAAATGATCTTTTCCTTCATGCTTTTTCCTCCTTTTCTCAAGTTAAGATACAATTTATCAGATTTCTACGTTTTCGTCAATACCCATTTTGGGATAATTGGCTTTTTCTTTAAATAATCTGCGTTTTACAGAATTAATAAAAGTATACATTTCTTGCGAGCGTAAAGCCAAACCAGCGACAATAAAAACCGCAATTCCTACTAGGCCAGCAATTAAGCCCTGCAAAAAGATACCGACAAATGTTGTGGTGCCAAAATATGGTTCGATGCCAAATTTCATAAACTGCGTCACTATGGCCATGGCTAAAGTTGCCAAGGAAATTTTTAAAACAGACCAAATAATGCGTTTTTCATCCAGACTTTTAGTCATTGTTCTTAAAAACAGCCAGAGGATTATAAAATCTAATATATTGGCCAAGCTAAAAGCCAAAGCCAAGCCAGTTACGCCCAGATCAAAATTATAGCCCCAGAACTGAAAAGGTCTGGTTAAAATAAGGCTTAAAACAACATTAGCGCCAATTGTAAATAGCCCTATTATAAAAGGAGTCGTTGCTTTTTGAAAAGCATAAAAACCGCGCAGCAAAAGCGGGATCAAGGCTTGGGCAAATAAAGAAATAGAAAACATGGCCAGAGCATCAATAGTTAATACTGTATCTTCCCAGGTAAAATTGCCTGTGCCTAAAATAACGCGGACTATTTGCGCCCGTAAAACTAAAAGCAAGGCTGAAGCTGGAATTATAAAAAATAAAATTTCTCTGGTGGTATTGGAAAAACTTTCAATAAATTCTTTTTTATCTTGGCGCAGAGCCAAAGCTGATAAAGTCGGGAAAGCTGCAATTGCAAAAGAGATGCCGAAAATCCCCACTGGAAATATTTGCAGATTATTAGCTAGATTAAAAATCGCCAAAGAACCAGCTGCCAAAGTTGAAGCAATAATAGTAATGACCACTAAATTTATTTGTGTAATGCCCAGAGTCAAAGTCCTAGGCACCATGATTTTAAAAATTCGTTTCAAGCCTTCGTCTTTTAAGCTAAAAATCCATTTGTAACGAAAGCCCAAATAAGTTGAGGTAGGAATCTGAATTAGCAAATGCATCAAAGCGCCTAAAATCACACCCCAGGCCAAGCCATAAATGCCCCAGAATTTAACTAAAACTAAAGCGCCAATAATAATGCCCACATTATATAAAATCGGCGCTAAAGAATATACTAAGAATCTTTTAAATGACTGCAAAATGCCGCCAAAAACCGAACTAATGCCTAAAAGCAAGGGGCTCAAAAACATAATTCTGGTTAAAGCAACAGTTAACTTTATTTTTTCTGCATCAAACCCTGGTGTAATCAATTGCATTAATTGCGGCGCAAAAATAAAAAAAACGCTGCAAATGACTAATAAACTAATCAGCAAAACATTAATAATTTCATTAGCTAAATGCCAGGCTTTTTCCTTATTATCACCTTGCAAATATTGAGTAAAAATCGGAATAAAACCAGCAGAAAGAGCGCCCAAGACTAATAAATTGAAAACTAAATCTGGCACGCGAAAAGCTGCATAATAAGTATCCAAGACATCACCAGCGCCAAATTCACCGGCTAAAATTCTGTCTCTGATAACACCTAAAAAACGACTTGCTAAAGAAGCCGCTCCAATTATAATTGCTGCTGAAGTAATTGTTTTTGATTGTCCATTTAACAATCGCTTTATCATAAAAATACAAAAATTTTACATTTTAAATGCAATTTTAAACTTTTATTTTCTAATCTTAAATTAAAAGGAGACCGATGCCAATTGCAATTTGAGCAATTGCCATTGCCAGTTTCATCCATTTATTAGATCGTTCTTGAATATCTTTGGCTTCAAAAATGTGATGGGTTTTGACTAAAACTGCAAAGACTATAATTAAAGGCGTCACAAACATTAAGTTATAGACCAGCAGATATTCTATAGTTTTGAAATAATTAAAGGCTTCGGTCATAATAGCAATAGCACCGACATATAAAGGCAAGGAACAAGGCAATTCAAAAATAGTTACAACCATGCCTAATAAAATAGTAGCTGGCCAGTCAACTTTTTTAATCAAACGCATTAAAACCGGCACTTCCCCTTTGCTGACGCCCAAACTAAACCATTTGCCGTAAAAAAAGACATCTTTAATATTAATTAAAGCAGCCAGCCAGATCAAAACCACAATCACATATTTAATAATATGACTAACTGCCTGATAAAGAGGCCATGCCAAAAGATTGTAAATAAGATGGGAAAAAATTAAACCAATTAAAAAATAAGTTATAAAAACTGTCACAACATAAATCAAACCAATAGGCACCATTCTTTTGGGTCGATGCGCAAATACTAACAAATACCCTAAAAGTAAAATCAGCATACCAATAGCGCAAGGGTTAATGCCGTCCAGCAAACCAGCAATAACAATTAAGGAAAAACTTAAACCTCGATTTTCCAATAAAGAAGCTAATTCTAAACCTTGAGCATTGCAAGCGCCTGTTGCTCCGGTTTCAGCGTCAACTTCACAGCGCTGGGCACTTTGAGCTAGGGCAGAATGAATTGATGGTAAAAATAAACCGCTGACAAAAACAATTAAACCAACAGTAATTAAACATTTGCCAAATATAGCTTTCCTGTTTTTATTATCTACTTTCATTTATTTAAAAATTAGTTATAAATAAAAAATAACCACTCACTAATGACATAATAACTAATAACCAACCGCCTTTTTAGCCTGAATAGCAATCATTAGCTCTTCATTCGCCGGAATAACTAAATTCTTTAGTTTAGGAAAATCCTTTAATATTAAACGACGAATAATTGGACTGCGCTCGCCAATGCCGCCGGAAAAAACCAAGCTATCAACTCTGCCTAAAATAGCGGCATAAGCGCCTATATACTTTTTAATATTATAAATAAAAATCTCTAATGTCAACTTAGCAATTTCCTTTTCCCTTTTAGTCGCCTTGGTTTTTAATTGAAAGCCTGATACTTCATAACCAGCTTTAACCAAAATTTCTCTCATGTCCATAGAGCCGCTCAAACCAAAAAGACCAGAACGTTTATTTAATAAATCATTAACTTCCTCTTCTTTCATTTTAAATTTACGCATCAGGTATAAAGGAATAGCTGGATCAATACTGCCGCTTCTAGTTGACATGACTAAACCTTCTAGAGGAGTAAAACCCATGGATGTATCAATGGCCTGACCCTTTTTAATGGCTGTAATACTGCAACCAGAACCCAAATGACAAGTAATTAGATTAACTTGCTTTAAGGCTTTTTTAAGCAGCAAAGCAGCTTTTTCTGCCATATACTGGTGAGAAATACCATGGAAGCCATAGCGACGTATTTTATTGCGCTGATAATATTTTAAGGGTATAGCATAAATATAGGCATGGGGCGGCAATGTCTGATAAAAAGCTGTATCAAATACAGCCACATCAGGTACTTCTTTTAAATATTTATCACTCGCTTTGATACAGCTTAAATTGACAGGATTATGCAAAGGCGCCAATTTATTATATTTTTTAAGCTTATTAAATATTTTTTTAGTAATCCTAATCGGCGCAGTAAAATCTTCTCCGCCATGAACTACCCGATGACCGACTAAAATAATATTTTTGCATAAATCTTCTATTTTTCTTATGACTAATTGAAAAGCTTCTTCATGATTTTCCACTTCATAAATTTCTTTTTTTTCACCAATCCTAATAAATGAATTCATCAAGCCAATGCGTTCGACAATACCTTCTCTGACCAATTTTAAATCAGCAGCTTCAAATATTTTAAATTTCAAAGTTGCTGAACCAGCATTAATGACTAGAATGTATTTTTTTTGCATACTCTTAATAAAATTAAGAAGCCAATAACTAATGACTAATAACTTTCATTATTTCTTTACTCTAAACATTCCTCCATGCCCAGGTATTATATAATCAGCCAATTTTAAAATCTCCTTCCGGCTTCTTTCAAAATCTTTCTTATCATGGATAAAGATATTTCTTTCAGTCTGGTCATTAAAAAATAAATCTCCGGCAATAGCGATTATTCCGTCCTTAGCCTTAACAATCACACTACCCTCATCTAGAGCATGACCAGGTGTGCTTTTTATGTACACATTCGGTGTAATAATATTTTTACCTTTATTAATAATATCAAAATCAACAAGGAATTTATTTTTTTTATAGCTGGTCAGCCAGTCTGTAATAATTGCATTTTTAAACAAATGTTTATTAGCTGTGTGGTCAAGGTGATGATGCGTCAAAATTATATAATCAATATCATCTACATCTAAATTTTGTTTTTTTAGGGCAGCAATTAATTTTTTTTCAACTTCCTGATTGCCTGTATCAACTAAAATATTTGTGCCATTATCCTGGATTAAGGTTACAGTTGAGCTGGCTTTAAATTCTTCCCTGCCCAAACCAAGCCATTTAAAATAGCCGATTAATAAGACTTTTACTTTTGCATATTTATCTGCCATATGATTATTAATTATTGGTTAAAATATTATTTTAACAACTCACCTTTCATGCCCGGAGTCCAGCCGCAGGCATTGCCTTCATCAGTATCAATCTGAAAAGATTTCTTATGGCCTTCGCCTGAACGGATAATAACCTGGCTAAAAGTCAAAGCGCGCGGACCTTTCACTTTCACTGAAACGAATTGACCAGGCTTAACTTTTAATTGCTTAGCTTCGGATGGCGCTAAATGCACATGCCGCTGCGCCACCATCACTCCCTGTTTAATTGTAACCCTGCCTTTAGGACCGATTAAAACAGCACTTGGCGTGCCATGATGGTCGCCAGAAACCCGTAAAACCGGCTTAATACCCAACCGATAACATTCGGTTACGGATAATTCTACCTGAGTTTTTGAGCGTACTGGTCCAACAATACGCAAAGCTAATTCACCTTTGGGGCCTTTAATTTTAATCTCTTCTTTTGAAGCCCATTGGCCTGGTTGGGAAACCATTTTTAAAATCTTTAATTTGTAGCCTTTGCCAAATAACTTATTTATATCTTTAGCCGTCAAATGGCAATGGCGGGCGGAAACTTCAACGGGGACTTGAGACATAAGATTAAATTTTATTTTTTTTATTTAGATATAAAAGCGTTAATAAAATAGCAAGAGAAATAGCAATGTAAATAAACCAGACAATGCCGGGCTGACGTGCAAAAGGCAATGGAATATTCATGCCATAAATACTAGAAAACAAAGTCAATGGCAAAAGAGCAACAGAAATCACAGTCAGGGTAGTAATAATCTGATTTGTCTGATATGAAATCAATGATTCATTAGTTTCATTTAAACCATCGAGCAATTCCTTATGATTGGAAGTAATCATCCAAACTCTATCAATATAATCGTTAATATCATCAAAATAAACCTTTAGATCAGGATTAATTATTTCTGGCCTATTTAATAATGATAAACTTTTTAAAACAAATTTTTGAGGCTCAAGAATACTGCGCAAATTTAAAATATTCCTTCTTACTACAGCAATTGCTTTGACTGACTTTTTACGTCTTTTATCTTCATAAATAGCCACCTCAATATCTTTAATTCTTTTTTTTAGGCTATTGACAATAGGCTCGCTGCTTTCAGATAAAAAATAATGAATTAATTTATAAAGCGCATAATCAGACCCATAATCCAAAAAGTCTTTTTTTATTTTGGTATTTTGCTGGCAAAGATAAAAAATCTTTTTCATTTTTTTAAATTTGCGATGGATAGTAATCACAAAATCTTTACCTAGAAAAACAGCAATCGGATCAAAACTAATACGGTTTAAAGATTTATTAAATTGAGGAAAATGCAAAATTAAAAAAATATAATTCTCGTAGACATCCAATTTGGGATTTTGTTCCAGTTCAAAGCAGTCTTTCATGTCCAAAGGATGAAATTTGTATTCTGCTTTTAGAAAATCTCGTTCTGCCTGGTTAAAATCATCAATATTTACCCAGGTAAGATTATTGAATTTTATAATTTTCCTGGCCATAAGCAAAAAGTTAAAATTAGGCCGGAATAAAAACGACCTTAAAAACAGCTAAATAATTGTAAATTTATTATACCACAATTTGCCTGATATAAAAATTATCTATTTGAATTTTTTATTAAAAAAGTTTATTCTTTTTATTAGTAGTTAATAATAATATGTCTGAATTTTCTGACTCACAACTTGTCAGTCAATATTTAAAAGGCGATAAAAAAGCTCTGGAGGTTTTAATTGCTCGCTATTTAAAACCAGTTTATGGTTTTATTTACACTCTGACAGGCGAAACTAGCGAGGCTGAGGATTTAACGCAGGAAGTTTTTATTAAAATGTGGAAACATCTTAAAAGTTTCAAACCCGACCATAATTTTAAAACCTGGCTATTTACCATTGCCAAAAATACAGCCATTGATTATTTACGCAAGAAAAAAGCCATTCCGTTTTCTCAGTTTGAAAATGAAGAAGGTGAAAATTTATTAATGGAAACTTTAGCTGATAATTCTCCCCTGCCAGACAAAATTTTTGAGCAAGCTGACCTGGCAAATCTGCTAAATACTGCTATTGATAAATTACCAGCTAGATATAAACAAATCCTTTTTTTATATTTCAATGAACATTTCACTTTTCAAGAAATCGCAGAAATTATGAATGAATCAATTAATACAGTCAAAAGCCGCCAGCGTCGGGCCCTGATCAGTTTAAAAAAATTGCTAACTGAACAATAAAATGCACCAAAATATAGATCCTTTACGTATATATAATTAGTATAGGATCTTTTTTATTTATATAATTTTAGCTTAAATTTTACTCCAAAATTTATGAACCAATCTTATGAAAAATTATTTGACCAGATGGATTATCCTCAGCCGGCAACTGATCTTTTAGATAAAATAATCCTGCGCATTAAACGGGAAGAAAGAAAGAAAATAAAACAGCAATTAATCATTTTTTCTTTAAGCAGCATGGCTTCATTAGTCGGCCTTATTTTGACTTTCTTATTAGTCAGGATAAAAATTATTGAATCTGGTTTTAATCAGTTTTTCTCTTTGTTATTTTCCGATTTGCATATTGTCCTTATGTACTGGCAAAATTATGCTTTTACTTTATTAGAAACACTGCCTATCAACAGTTTACTTCTCTTTTTAGGCTCATTACTAATCCTTGTAATTTCAGCTCGCATTATTTTGCAGGACCTAAAAAAATTAAGAGCTCCTTTATCGATATTAACTCACTAAGAAATTTATCTTAATAATAACTAACAAAATTATGGAAATTAAAAAAATCCTTGAATCAAAAACTTTTAAAATATTAACCTGGCTAGTAGCTAGCTTAATTGTTTTATTGCTTATTTTTAAATTAGGCATGCTTGTTGGCGAAAGAAAAGCTGGTTTTACTTATCGCTGGAGTGAAAATTACCACCGCAATTTTGCCGGTCCGCAAGGAGGTTTTATGCCTGGTTTTAGTGATCGTGATTTTATTGAAGCTAGTGGCGTCTTTGGCCAGATAATTAAAATTGACGGCGCAAATTTAGTGGTTCAAGGCCGTGACAATGTAGAAAAGATTGTAATAACTAATGACCAAACAACGATTGAACGCCTAAAAGATACGATTAAACTAACTGATTTAAAGGTTGATGATTATATCGTAGTAATTGGCGAACCTAATGATGCTGGACAAATTGAAGCCAAATTTATTAGAGTCATGCCTCCCACACCAGCAGGCCCTCAAGGCATGAGACCTTTAACAGGCCCACAAACCAGGTTGCGGATGTATAATGCCTTATAATTAAAATTTTATGATAAAAAGAATATTTGAGTTTATTAAAAAGAAAAAAATTCTAACCAGTGTTGCTGTTCTTGTCCTTGTCGGCGGAACTTTTGTAGCTTATCGCAGTTTAAAAAGCGATACTTTAGAAACACGCTATGTATTAGCTCAAGTAACGAAAGGTACATTAATTACTTCGGTTTCTGGCAGCGGCCAAGTTTCTGCTTCTAACCAGCTAGACATTAAGACTAAAGTTTCCGGCGAAGTTTTAGATGTCCTAGTTCAAAACGGACAAGAAGTTAAAGCCGGCGATGTTTTAGCGCAACTTGACGCTAAAGATGCTTATAAAACTGTCCGCGATGCTCAGCTTAGCTTAGAAAATGCCCAGCTTTCTTTAGATAAATTAAAACAAGCAGCTGATGATTATTCTATTTTACAGTCAGAAAATTCTTTAGCTTCCAGCCAAAACAGTTTAGAAAAACTTAAAGTCAGCCAACAGACTGATTTGCAGCAAGCCCAGCAATCCAAACAAAAAGCTGAGGATAATATTACCAAAGCTTATGAAGACGCTTACAATTCTGTGGCTAATACTTTTTTAGAATTGCCAGCGATCATGACAGAAATGGATGACATTGTTTATGGTAACGGCATTAGTGATAAAGAAAATACTGGCGGTTCCAGCGATAATATAAATGCGCTTTTAAACAGCGTGCCCAGCCAGCAACGCATTAACTTTGAACCATTTGCTATGGCTGCCAAAAGTGATTATGACCAAGCCCGCTCGCTCTATAATGAAGATTTAAGTGATTATAAAACAACCAGCCGCTATGCGGAAAATGATGCTATTAATACATTGCTGGATCAAACATTAACCACTGTCAAAGCTATTGCTCAAGCAGCTAAAAGTGAAAGTAATTATTTAGATGCCTGGGCAGACTACCGCAGTAAAAATAATTTTACAGTCTTTGCTACAGTCACTGCTTATCAAAATGATTTATCAGACATTATTAACAAAGTTAACAGTAATTATTCCAGTTTGCTCTCTGTCCAAAATAGTCTGCAGGACAATTCAAATAGCCTGGATAATGCAACTCAAAGTCTAGCTACCATGAAGCAGAACCAGCCGCTTGATTTGGCTGCTGCTGAAGCTTCGCTAGAAGAAAAACAAATGAGCTTGGATAATTTGAAAGCCGGTCCTGATGCCCTGGACTTGCGAGCTCAAGAGCTGTCACTTCAGCAACGCCAATATGCTTTGGCAGATGCTCAGGAAAAAATCGCTAATTACACTGTTCGTGCGCCTTTTGACGGAATTATCATTAATTTAAATGCCAAAAAAGGTGATGATGCCTCTTCAGGCACTGCCCTAGCCACTTTAATGACTCAGCAAAAAATAGCAGAAATCACTCTGAATGAAATTGATGTGGCTAAAGTCAAAGTTGGCCAAAAAGCGACATTGACTTTTGATGCCATTGAAGACTTGAATATCACAGGCACTGTCACTGATGTTGATATGATCGGCACAGTCAGCCAAGGCGTAGTAACTTATGGCATTACCATAACTTTTGATACCCAGGATGAACGTGTTAAACCAGGCATGAGTGTTTCAGCGGCTATTATTACTGATGCCAAACAAGATGTTTTGTTAGTGCCTAATTCTGCCATTAAATCTATGGGCCAGACAGATTATGTGGAAATGCCTGACGAAACAGTGGATGCTAATTCAGCCACCAGTAATAATGGCATCACTTTAAAAAATCCTTTAAAACAGCAACAGATCCAAACTGGCGCTGCCAATGATTCAGAGACTGAAATTACTGATGGTTTAAATGAAAATGACTGGATTATTGTCCGCACTATAAGCAATTCCACTACTAGCACCAGTTCCGCCCCAACTGGTCAAAACTTACTCCAGATGGGCGGCAGTGGAGGTTCATTGAGAATGCAGACGGGCGGCTTTGGCCGTTAAACATATTCTCTATATGATTGAATGTCAAAATATCAATAAAATATATAAGAATGGCGAGATTGAAACCCGGGTTTTGAAAGACGTGTCTTTAAAAATTGCTGAAGGCGAATTTGTGGCCATTATTGGCCCGTCTGGTTCTGGCAAATCTACGTTAATGAACATCCTAGGCGCTTTAGACAAGCCCACCAGTGGCAATTATCTGTTTGATGATAAAAATGTCAGCCAAATGACTGATGATGAATTAGCCAGTATCAGAAAAAATAAAATCGGTTTTGTTTTCCAATCCTTCAATCTGCTGCCTCGCGCCACGGTTTTGCGTAATGTCATGCTGCCTTTAGTCTATGCTAATATTGCCAAAGAAAAACGGGATGAAGTTGCTAAGAACGCCTTGCTTAATGCTGGCCTGCAAGAAGATTTTTTTTCTCACCTTTCCAACCAGTTATCTGGCGGACAAATGCAGCGTGTGGCTATTGCCCGCGCTTTGGTCAATAATCCGGCTTTAATCCTGGCAGATGAGCCGACTGGCAATTTAGATACTAAAACCGGCGAAATCGTGCTTAATACTTTTGAAAAATTAAATAAGGAACAGAAACGCACTATTATTTTAATTACCCATGAACAAGGTGTAGCTCATCATGCTGATCGCATTATCAGTATCAGAGATGGCTCAATTATAGAAGATATTAAAAATGGCAAACATAAATAAAATTATAAATTAATTATGAAAACAGCTGATTTATTCGAAGAAACATATTTTGCCTTAATCGCTAACAAAGCCCGTTCTGGCTTAACTGTTTTAGGCATTGTGATTGGCATTGGTTCTGTCATTGCCATGATTGCTATTGGCCAAGGTTCGCAAAGCATGATCCAATCTAGTATTCAGTCTCTTGGTTCTAATTTGATTATGGTTACGCCTGGCATGCAAAGGGGCGTAGGCACGCAAGTCAGCCAGGGCAGGGGTTCTGCCCAAACATTAACCAGAGAAGATGCTGATGCAATTGCTAGTGAATTATCATTGGTCCAGGCAGTAGCGCCAGAATTATCCAGCCGCAGCCAAATCACAGCCAAAGGCACCAATACTAATACTTCAGTCATTGGCACAACTACTGCCTACCCTGGTGTGCGTAATTTGCAAATTGCTGAAGGCCTATTTATTTCTGACCAAAATTTAAAAAGCTTATCCAAAGTTGCTGTTTTAGGTCCGACTGCCAGAGATGATTTGTTTGGCGAAAATGCCAGCGCCCTAGGCCAAAGTATTAGAATTAATCATATTGATTTTAAAGTTATTGGCGTAACAGCTGCTAAAGGTGGCACTGGTTTTAATAACCAGGATGACCAAATTTATATTCCTATAACCACAGCTCAGCAGTTTTTAGCTGGCGGTAACAATGTCAGCACTATTTATGTTCAAGCAGTCAGCCAAAACGCTATGGCCCAATTGCAGCAGCAAATTACTAATCTTTTATTAGAACGCCATAATATTGCTGATCCTCAACTGGCAGATTTTAGTACTTTGAATCAGGAAGATATTGTAGCCACTGCTTCTTCTGTGGCTAACACTTTTACTATTTTACTAGGTTCAGTAGCTGCTATTTCTTTGCTCGTCGGCGGCATTGGCATTATGAATATGATGTTAACTACAGTCACTGAAAGAACCAGAGAAATTGGTTTACGCAAAGCCATTGGCGCTTTTAAAAGCGATATTAACCGGCAATTTTTAACTGAAGCTTTAGCTTTGACTTTTATTGGCGGCATTTTAGGCATTATTCTGGGCTGGCTGATTTCCCTGGGCATTAAACAATTTGCTGGCATTGCCACCAGTGTTTCTTTAACTTCGGTTATTTTAGCTTTTGGCGTTTCAGCGGCTATTGGCGTAATTTTTGGTTATTATCCGGCTAAAAGAGCAGCAGCTTTAAATCCTATTGAAGCCTTACGTTATGAATAATGATGGGTATTAGGCATTAGTCATTGGAATTAATCATTATCCATTATCAATTATTAATTAATTTGATAACTATGAAAAACTACAAAAAAATTATTCCGATTATTCTGGCCGTGTTAATTATTGGTGGCGGTGCTTTTTTTGGCGGCATCAAGTATTCGGAAAGCAAACGGCCAAATAGTGCTAATTTTCAAAATTTCCGCAATTTGACACCCGAACAGATACAACAACGTGCAGGGCAAGCGGGCAGTGCGGGCACACGCTTTGGCAATGGCCAAAATGTTGCTACTGGTGAAATTATTTCTAAAGATGATAGTACTATAACGCTCAAACTTAGTGATGGCGGGTCTAAAATAATTTTCTATTCTGATTCCACGCAAATTTCTAAAACAATTGAAGCGACTACTAATGATCTGCAAGTTGGTGAAACATTGATGGTCAATGGACAGGCTAATGACGATGGCAGTCTGACTGCTCAAACTATTCAACTGCGACCGAATTTACCGAATTTAAATCCAAATCAGAATCCAGCTGCGACTAATACCAACACTGGCAGTAATTAATTATATAGATTGTTCTTTCACAACATTCATCTCCCCTGATACTGCCAAAAAGACCCCGCTTAAAGGGGTTCTTTTTAGTATTGACAAAATCTTCAAAATATGCTAAAATATAGATACTGTAATTTAAAATATAATTAAAGAGGACAAGCATAAAAGGACAGCAAAACCCGAAACCCGGCTATCAGAAAAAAGGAGAAAAAGATGCTCACTTTTCAGCTTTTTATCTCTTCCCTGTTTTGGTTCGTAATGGCTCTGGTCATTGCGGGCCTGGAGATCGAGGCCGAGGGCAAGTATGGCTGGGCCGAAAAAATGCCCACCTGGTACAGGACCGATGGCTGGGTCGCCCGTCTTTACGGGCTGGCCATGGCTGGCAAGCCTTTGACCGGCTACCACAGCTTCATGTTCATCCTCCCCCTGCTCATTTTCCACTCCCAGTTTTTCCAAGGGCTGACCTGGAGCCTAAACCAGGAACTGTTGATTTTCTCCTTGTACTTCGCGTTCGCGCCGTTATGGGATTTTCTCTGGTTCGTGCTCAATCCCCATTACGGCCTGGAAAACTTCAACAAGGAGAAAATCTGGTGGCACGCCAAATCCTACTGGATCTTAGGCAAAGTGCCGCTGGACTATGTGCTGGGCTGGGGATTTTCTCTGGGCCTCGCCTGCCTGGCCGCCTACCTGTCCCAGGACTGGAGCCTGGCTCATGACGCCGGCTATCGCCTGACCCTTTTCGTCCTTTTTCTCCTGGCCACGATTTTCGTGGCGCCACTGTACCATCAGTGGTATTTCAAAATGCGGGAAAAGGACGACCGCGACAAAGTGTTGCCCCAGTACCAAAAGTAACGGGCAGCCAAACAACAACCAAACCGCCCATCTTCGGATGCGGCGGTTTTTCTTTT
>CAYNWH010000018.1:1177-21590 GCA_964400885.1 uncultured Gammaproteobacteria bacterium | reverse complement strand
TGGCGGTAAAATCTGGGCTGAAAGTGAAGGCAGGGAAAAAGGCTCAACTTTTTATCTGAGGTTGAAAATTAAAAATGAAAAGTTGGCCAAAGAAATGGGCCAGAAAAAATAAGTCATAAGTATTTAAATTCTAAAGTTATGATTGGCAAAAAAGAATATGTGAGCCCGGAAATTAAAAAAATATCAGAAGCAGAAGCAAAGAGAAAAACGTCCAGGGGAAGTGAACCTTTGTCTGTTGAAGTAAGACCAGGCGTCAGAAAAGTTAAGAGAGAAAAAGTAGAAAAATGGAAAGAAGAAAAAAGGTTAAAAGGCAAGGATCTGGAAGCTTATTATGCTTCACTACCAGGTGTGACAGGCCCGGAATTTGAGGATATGTTTTTTGGCACTAAAATTAATTGGGAAAGAATTTTTAAATCTCAAGGTTTAGATAATAATGAATATATGCCTCCTCTAGCTTGTATTGATTTTATAGAAGAGCATTATCCAGAAGATCGAGCGATTTTACCAGAAACAAAAGTTTCCCGGGATTTATATGATAAAGTGGCAGAGGGCTTAGGCCTGGACCCAGAGGATATTAGATATTTAAAGAATCATCTGCATTTTTTTAGTTCAATTCACGCTCCAATAGATTATTATAATGGCGTTGATGGATTTTTTGAATTCATAGATCCGCAAGGTAGAAGAATTTACTGCGCTTTGGATACTACTCAAAATCCATATAAAGATGAATATAAGGCAGATGTTAAAATTATGGGTTTTCCTGATTTTAGGAAAGATAAACCCCATTATCTTGAATGGATTGATTATAAAGGCGGTCAGATTACTCATACTTTGCAGACAAAGCGCGCAAATTGGGTTTGACAATTTCAAATCCTCCTGCTAAGGTAAGTTATTATTTAGTTAGACTGAATTCTATCATACAAAGGAGGTCTTAAAATGGGCAAATGCCACAGATGCGGCGAAGAATTAGTTAGCAAATCTGGCTTTTGCCAGGAGTGTCTAAAAAAAATTTTTTCTGGCGCCAAAAAGCCGGTTTTCTTTTGCAAAAAGTGTAAAAGTTATGACAAACTAAAGCCAACAGAGCTGGCTAGAGCGCTAAAAGAAGCTGGGGTGAAACCTCAGACATTAAAAAATTGGCTGGTTGTGCTCTATCTTGAAAGTTGCCGATACTGCTATGAACAGGGCGACTCTAAAGACGCGCAATTTGCCAGATTAGCACCTATTCCTAAAGCTTAATTATTTGTAGCCAAGAAAGGGACTGCTCCCTTTCTTTTTTATTTGGATAAAAGCCGATAAAAATGATTAAAAAATAAAATAAAAAAATCACCCTTTGTTCTCATCAGTCATCCTGAATAATGTGAAGGATCTGTAACCTCACAGATTCTTCGTTTCACTCAGAATGACAAAGGGTGTTTTTAAGAAGTGCTCTCCTTCGCATAAAGCTACGGAGGACGAATGTGGGCGCTGAAGGATTCGAACCCTCGACCTACTCGGTGTAAACGAGTCGCTCTAACCAACTGAGCTAAGCGCCCTTATAATATTTAACTATTGACAATTTACAATTAACCAATTGCAGATGATTTTTTTAGTTAAAAGTTAATTGTAAATTGTTAATTGTTTTAATCTGTGCCGAGGAGGAGATTCGAACTCCTACAGCCTTATGGCCGCTACCACCTCAAGGTAGTGCGTCTACCAATTCCGCCACCTCGGCAAATCCTCGGACAAATAAAAAAATCATTTTAAAAAATGATAGCTTTATTATAAATAATTTTTATCCTTTAGTCAAGCTTGAAATTTTTATTGACACGATTTATTATTCTTGAGATTATAAATTTAAGTAATCAAGGGGGAACCTTTTTAAGGTTCTTTTAAATTTTGGAAAAAACAAAGGTCCGCCTTCGCTCCTTTGGAGCTTTGGCGGACGAAGGGAGGAGAATGATGAAAAACATGTTTAAGGTTATGTTGGCGGGGTCGGGCGGTCGGGAATTCGCAATCCTGAAGAAACTCTTGCAGACCCTGGATGTTTTCGTTTACGTGGTGCCGGGCTTGAGCGGCATGCTCTATTTCCTGACCGAAGAAGAGCGTAGCCGGGTCAAGCTGTGGTCATCGGTTAAGGCCAACGACATCGCCGGCCTTCTTCAGCTGGCAAGGGAAGTAATGCCAGACCTGATCATTTTCGGGCCGGAAGATCCCTTGATCCTGGGCGCGGCTGATGAACTGCAAAAAGCTGGTTTCAAGGTTTTCGGCTTCACAAGGCACGGTGCCAAGCTGGAAGGAAGTAAATCATTTTGTAAAAAGCTTTACAAAGACTGCGGCATAGCCACAGCAGAGGCACTTTTAGTCACTAGCCCAGAACTGGCGTCATACAGCCTCAGAGAACTGGAAAAGGCAGGCCAGCCCATTGTGCTCAAATGTGATGGTGCGGCCCTGGGCAAAGGCGTGATCATTGTGCCGCTTGACCGCCCGGATTATTGGGGAGAAACCAGGCGCCAGCTGGCGTTGATGTTTGACCCCAAAAAACCTTTGGGCTTCAAAGCTGATGCCGTGTTGCTAGAGCATCGCTATTGGGCGCTCAATGAATGGTCGGCCATGAGTCTGGTCGGACCTAACGGGTTCTGGTTCCCCTTACTGCCCACCAAAGATCATAAGCTGTTTAACGGCTTGAATACGGGCGGCATGGGCATCATTACGCCAGCGCCTGGGTTTGGCCTTCAGGACATGGCCAGCCGCCGGGATAAAGTCCGGCTGATTCAGCAGGCTTTTAAAGGCCGTTGGGACACTGAACTTTGCGGGGTTTTCTACGAAGGACTGAACCGCATGTGGGACATTGATTATCTCGTGGAAGTCAATGTTCGCGGAGGGGATCCGGAAACCCAAGGCCAGCTGGAATTTTTGGAAGGCGTGCCTTTGCACGAGCTTTTACTGGCTGCGGTAGAAGGCCGGTCGGAAATCACCCAGCAGGTCATAATTCCCCAAGACAAGGTCATTGTGGGTGTGGTCATGGCCAGCAAAGGCTACCCGGGTGCTTATGAGAAAGGCAAAAAAGTTTTCATCCCTGATCCGTTGCCAGCGCCAGGACTGATTCATCCGGCAGGCCTGGTCTGGGAAAATGGGGAACTCCTGACTGCTGGTGGTCGGGTGCTCATGGTCATGGGCAAGGGTAAAGATGTTGCCCAGGCCAGAGCCCATGCGTATGAGATCGTTAACAGCATCCAGCATGAGGGCGCGCTTGTTTGGCGCGAGGATATCGGCGTTAGCTGATAAAAAGTTTCTACTGCAAAACCCCGTCCGGCTTTTAGCCAAGACGGGGTTTTTTAATTTGGTTACAAGTTTGGATTATTCTTCAATGCTAATACACTGGACAGGGCAGGCATCAACTGCTTGCTGAATTTTATCTTTCAAAGCAGTATAATCTTCCATTTCTTTAACATAACTTTTCCCGTCTTTGAGATGGAAAACCTCTGGGCAAACGCCTTCGCAAGTGCCGCAGCCGATGCAGGTTTCTTGGTTAACTACTGGCTTCATAGTGTTATAATTTTAAATTTTAAATTAAAAATTTAGCCTTTGTTTAAATATATCAAAACAAGCAGTTTTAGACAAGATTTTAAATTTTTGCTATCATATAATTAGTATTAAAAAATAATTTATGATTTGGCAAAGAATTTTGGGCATAGTCCTCATAATTGGCGGCACGTTCTTAGTCATCAAGTCAGAATGGTTTTTGGAGAATTTTGGCCGCATTGCCTGGGCTGAAGAAAAGCTAGGCACTGAAGGCGGTACTCGTTTTTTTTATAAAATTTTAGGCCTGCTTTTAATTTTTGTCGGCCTGCTTTTTCTTTTTGATTTATTTGGCGGTATAGTTATGTGGGTCTTTTCTCCTTTGCTACCTAAATAATATTTTAATATATAAATAAAATTTCCAAAATTTTTAATTTTGTATTTTTAATTTTAAATTTAAGAGTATGCCCAATGGAGGCGGAACACAATTTTTAAATCCCCAGGAAGTAATTAACAGCGTTAAAATTACTGAAGGCATGAAAGTAGCTGATTTAGGCTGTGGTAATTTGGGTTATTTTATTATTCCTTTGGCCAAATTAGTGGGCAAAGAAGGCATTGCCTATGCTGTTGATATTCAAAAAGCAGTTTTAGATGGCGTGAAAAGCCGGGCCAAGCTAGAAGGCATAACCAATCTGGAAACAGTTTGGTCAAATTTGGAAGATATTGGCTCAACCAAAATCCCTTCTGGCAGCCTGGATCTAGCTTTGCTGATTAATGTGCTGTTTCAGAATAAAAAACATGAGGCTATGATAGAGGAAACCGTACGCATGCTAAAAAAAGGCGGCCAACTAGTAGTGATTGATTGGAAAAAGACAGGCATTCCTTTTGGTCCAGCAGTTCAATTAAGAGTAGATTCAGATGAGATTAAACAATTAGCTGCCAAGCTTGACTTGAAATTGCTTGAAGAGCGCGATTATGGAGATTATTTTTGGGGGTTGATATTTGAAAAGAGTTAATAGTTATTAGTTATCAGTCATTAGTGAGTGGAAGTTTTTATAAATTAAAATATACTTATAACTAATAACTTAATAACCAATAACCTAATAACTAATTATTAATATTCTTAGCAACTATGGTATTTCTAGGAATTGACTGGGGGAAAATTTTTTCCATGCCTTTTTGGTTGGAAGTTAGTCCGGGTGAATTATCACCGCTTTTTGAGAAGTATTTTTTAGCTGTATTTTTCATCAGCTACTTTTTTTATTTTCTAAGTAAATTTTTACAAAAAAGACTAATAGCCAACCGCAACTTTATTAAGGCTAATTTCTGGCATAAGATCGGTAATTTTTGCCTGACTATGGCTGTTTCTTTTACTTTTATTTTCTTTTTCCGCTACGAGGCCATTCCTTTTTTAGGCGGCAGATTTTGGGTTTTGGTCTGGATAATTAGCGGTTTGATTTGGCTGGGCTTTTTGCTCAGAGATTTTTTTGTCAATTTGCCCAAAGAATTGAAAGCGTTGTCAGAAAAACAAAGATTTAGCAAATATTTAGTTAATGTTAAGAAAAAATAAGAGCCAATGCATTTTAAAATCAAAAGAGGCAAATTTGGCCAGCAGTTGGCTAAAGAATATTTAGAAAAAAAGGGCTACAAAATTTTAGCAGAAAATTTTCATTGTTTGGCTGGCGAAATTGATTTGATTGCGGAAAAAAATGGCCAGCTAATTTTTATTGAGATAAAAACTCGTTTTTCCAGGAATTTTGGTTTACCTGAAGAAGCAGTTAATGAAACAAAACGGAATAAGATGGAGAAAACCGCCTTAGTCTATTTGGAAAAAGAAAAAATTAAAAATGAAAACTTCCGTTTTGATTGTCTGGCTATAGAAATAGATAAAGAAGAGAAAAAGGCAAAAATAAGGCACCATAAGGCAATTTAAAATAAAAAAACAGGTTGTTAGATCCGTTTTTTTGTTTTTGGGATTTAAATTTAATAAATTTCTTGGTTAATGTCAAGTTTGACCACGCCGTTCGCGAACGGCGTGGTTGACAGAAAAAAGCATATATTATATAATTAAATCAAGCTAGTTTATTTTTAAACTGGTTTTTTTAATAAATAATGATACGAATTTACAAATATTCTACAAATCTACGAATAAGTTTTGGGCTTTACTTTGCCCATTTGAAAATTAGTAGATCAGTAGCCAATTTGTAGATTAGTGATTGGTTATTGGTATATCGGTTTATTAGTTGATTTGAGAGATGAAAATTTTTTATATAAATTAAAATACCTATCCCTAATTACCTAATAACCTAATAACTTAATAACCAACGTTATGGATTTACAAACAATACAACAAGCTGTTAAGCAAATTGCCGCTGAAAAAGGCCTTTCTGAAGAGTCAATTATGGAAACAATTAATTCAGCTTTAGCTGCGGCTTATCGTAAAGATTTTGGCAATAAAAATCAGAATATTGTTTTTGAATTTGATTTGCCAACCGGCAAAATGAAAGTTTATGATAAGAAGCTAGTTATTGATTTTCCCGAAGATATAATTAAAGAAATTGATGAAAATGGCCGGGATAAAAAATTTGTCAAAGAAATTGAAGGTCAGGAGGAAGGTTTGAAATTTAATCCTAAAACCGACATTTTATTAGAAGATGCTAAAAAAATTAAAAAAACCGCCAAAGTGGGCGATGAAATTATAATTCCTTTAGAAATTCCGGATGATTTTGGCAGAATGGCTGCCCAGACAGCCAAACAGGTTATTATCCAAAAAATTCGCGAAGCAGAAAGAGAAACTATTTTCAATGAATTTAAAGATAAAGAAGGCCAATTAGTTATCGGCATTATTCAAAGACGTGAGCCCAGGGGCATTTTAGTTGATTTGACCAAAACCACAGCCCTTATGCCTTATGAAGAGCAGATAAGAAATGAAAGGTATAATCCGGGTGATCGCATGAAATTTTATTTAATTTCAGTAGCCAGCACAATCAAAGGGCCGGAAATTATTATTTCCCGCTCTACACCAGAAATGATTTCAAAATTATTTGAAACAGAAATTCCGGAAATTAACTCTAAAGCCATTGACATTATGGCCATTGCCCGGGAAGCTGGTTCTCGTTCTAAAGTGGCAGTCAAAAGCAATCAGGAAAATATTGATCCCATCGGCTCTTGTGTCGGTCAGAGAGGAGCCAGGATACAGACTATTATAAATGAAATAGGCGGAGAAAAAATTGATATTATTGAATGGGCAGAAGAGCCGGCCAAATTTATCAGCAATGCTTTATCGCCAGCTAAGGTGAATGCTATTGAAATAAATAAAAAAGAAAAGTCAGCGACCGTGACTGTTAATGAAGATCAGCTTTCTTTAGCTATTGGCAAAGAAGGACAAAACGTGCGCTTGGCTGCCAAATTGACTGGCTGGAAAATTAATATTTTGAAGGAAACGGCAGAAGGCAAAAAAGAAGAAGTTGAAGTTGCAGTCCCTGAAATGCCAACTGCGGCTCCAGCAATTAATAAAGAAGAAGCCAAAGAATTTGAAGAAGAAATAGCGCCTGAAAAAGAAGCGCAGGTTAAAGAAGAGACAAAACCTAAAAAAGAAAAGAAAGTAAAAACGAAAAAAGAAGCAAAGCCTAAGAAAGAGAAAAAAATAAAGCCTAAAAAAGAAACTAAAAAATAATTTTTAACTCATGTCTTTTATTGTCAATATTTATAACTTAATTTTTTACCAGCCTCTTTTTAACGCTTTGATCTGGCTTTATAATATTATTCCAGGCCATGATGTCGGCTTAGCGATTATTGTCCTGACAGTTGTAATCAGAGGCATTCTTTTCCCTTTATATTACCAATCTATTAAGTCGCAAAAAGCTTTGCAGGATATACAGCCCAAAGTTGAGGAATTAAAAAAACAATATAAAGACGATAAGGAAAAATTGGCTCAGGAATTAATGGTTTTGTATAAAAAAGAAAAAGTTAATCCTTTTTCTTCTTGTCTGCCTTTATTGATTCAATTGCCTTTTTTAATTGCTGTTTATCAGGTTTTCAGGCATGGATTGCATTCTGAAAATCTGGAATTTTTATATCCTTTTATAAATAATCCTGGACAAATTAATCCAATTTCCCTGGGCTTTATTGATTTAGCGGCGCCGAGCATTATCTTGGCCTTTTTAGCTGGCGCAGCCCAGTTTTGGCAGGCAAAAATGATGGTGACCAAAAATCCGCCGCTTTTGCAAGGCAAAGAAATTAAAGGCGCAGCAGATGAGAAAATGATGGCTATGATGAATAAACAAATGGTTTATTTTATGCCGATTTTCACAGTCATTATCGGCATTAGTCTGCCAGCCGGTTTAACTCTCTATTGGTTTATTACCACATTACTTATGGCTTTGCAACAATTATGGATGTTTAAACGCAAGCAAAAAAAAGAAATGAAAGCAGGAAATACTGACAGGAAAATTATTGAAATAAATAATCCAGCAGAAGAAAATAAAAATAGCGCTGATAAAATATAATCTCAAATAATAAGATGTTTATAGATTCAAAGCAATTAAAGAAAGTCAAAGTTGAAACCCAAAGCGGCCAGTATTTGGGCAAGATTATTGATATTGAATTAGAAACTGATACTGGCATTATTGAAAAATACTATGTTAAAAATAGTCTTTCTATCCCTGGTCTTTTTGAAAACAAATTGATTATTAATAAAAATCAGGTTATTAGTTTTGACAATGAGAAAATGATCGTAGAAGATAGCTTGCTTAAGGAATCTAATACTGGCAGAGAAAAAATATCTCCAGTTGAAAAAATTGAAGGCCCAGAGCCTGTTATTACCAGTAAAGAATCATAAAATGAATGCCTTAACCAATCTATCATTTTTAGAATTATTCGTTATTAATACGCTAGCTTATTTTGATATTTTTGATTATCCACTGACTTTAAATGAAATTCGCAATTATTTTTTAACTGGCGGCATGGAAGGCGGTCAGTATTCTTGGCAGGAGATTGAAAAAGAACTGCAGGAGAATCCTAAATTAAAAAAGATTATAACCACTAAAAGTGGTTTTTATTTTTTGCGAGGCAGGGAAAAAATCATAGAAAAAAGACTGTCTAATTATGCTCTGGCAGAAAAGAAACTAAGATTGGCGCATCAAGCCATTAAGATATTTCGTTTTTTGCCTTTTGTTAAATTAGTGGCAATTTGTAATAATTTAGCTTATCGCAATGCCGGACCAGAAAGCGATATCGATTTTTTTGTTATCACGAAAAAGGGCAGAATCTGGCAGACGCGTTTTTGCATGATTTTAATAATTACGCTTTTGGGTTTGCGGCCGCCCAAAGAAAAAGCTAAAGACAAAATCTGCCTGAGTTTTTTTATCACTGAAGAAGAAATGGATTTGTCTAAAATCAAAATCGCCGGCGAAGATCTTTATTTGGTTTATTGGTTGGCAACTTTAAGGCCGGTTTATCAGCGCGATAATTTTTATGATAAATTTATCGAGGCTAATTTTTGGCTGAAAAAATATTTGCCCAATTGGCAGCCCAATAAATTAGGTTTTCGTTACAGAATAGAAGATAATAAAATTAATAAATTAATTTATAAATTTCGTGAATTTATTTGTACAGGCTTTTTAGGCGACTGGTGGGAGAATTTTACTAAAAATTTGCAAGACAAGTTGATGTCACAAAAGAAAAAAGATTTGGCGGTAGTCGGTGATACGCGGGTGATTATTAATGATAATATTTTAAAATTTCATGAAAACGATAGGCGCGCTGAATACCAGCAAAAGTTTGAACAAAAGAGAAAAGAAATAATAGAAAGAATAAAATAAGAAAAGCGCCCGGCTAAAGCCGAGGCGCTTTTTAGATCACAAGATTATTTTATTAATCTGCCATGCGAAAAAAAATCATGAGTTTTTGCAGATTTTCCCATTCTTTGTTTTCCATGGCCCAGAGAATTATTTGGAGATCTTTTTCCTCGGGCTTTGGCTTTGGTTGTTGCTGTTTTGGGAGCATTGGCGTTTCAACAGTTATGATTTGTTGTGCTAAAACCGGTGTTGGCTTGATTGAGCAACAGACAATGGCAACAAGGATAAGAATTATGCTCAAAAGACCTTTTTTCATTTTTCCTCCTCCTGGAAAAAGTTTAGTTTGTTTAAAATTATCAAAATGTTAATTTTAAGTCAAGGTATGGCGCTCGGGCAGGACAATATTTTATATTGTAGGGACAGGTTTTAAACCTGTCCCTACGGTGTTTCACACCGCCCGCCCGAGCGCTTTTTGTTTTCTTTTGTTATAATTAAACCATGAATAAACTCACCCCGAAGGGGCCCATATGGCCCAAAACAATTGAATATTTATTCTATTTGTTTGTCTTTTTATTACCCTGGCAAACGCGCTGGATCTGGCATTATGGACAATTAGGCAGTAGTGGGCCAAGCGAATATTTGACTTTCAGCCTTTATGGCACGGAAATTTTATTTTTTTTGGTTTTGGTTTTGGCTTTTATTTATAGATGTAAAACTAAAGATGACGAGATCAGATTTTTGAATTATAAAATTTTGGATTTTTATGTTTTATTCTTCTTGTTTTTGGCCCTGGCAGCTTTAAGCATTATTTGGGCTCCCAGCTGGCAAACAGCACTTTATTATTTAATTAAATTGCTGGAAGGCTTGGCACTTTTAATCTTGGTAATAAATTTTCAGTTCAGTTTGAAAAAAATAGGCTGGGCCCTTGTACTTTCCGGCACTGTACAATCGCTTTTAGGCATTTACCAATTTTTCACCCAGCAAGTTTTAGCTAATAAATGGCTGGGTCTGGCAGAGCAATTGCCGCAAACTTTAGGCGCTTCAGTTGTTGAATTTGACGGCTCAAGGTTATTGCGCGCTTATGGCGCATTTACTCATCCTAATATTTTAGGCGGATTTTTAGCTGTTTGCCTGATTGTTTTAATTGTTTTGATAATTTTAGCCCAGCGCAAAAAAGAAAAAAGTTTGCTTTGGCTTTTTTTGCCCACGATTTTAGCTGGTTTATTTTTTACTTTTTCCAAAAGCGCGTTTTTGGCTTTGATTATTAGTTTGGTTTTCTTAGCTATTTTTATTTTTACTAATCAAGCTAAGCCAATAAAAATAATTTTTAGCCAGATAATTTTGGTTATTTTTGCAGTTTTAGCAATTTTATTTTTAATTTACCCGCAACCAGTCATAACACGGTTGCAGGGTGAAGCGCGTCTAGAACAAAAATCATTTACTGAACGGGCAAATTATCTAGAGCAGGCAAAAGATTTGATTAAAAATAATTGGCTGCAGGGGGTGGGTTTGGGCAATTATACTTTGGCTCTTTATAATCAGAGCCTGGAAAAATCAGCCAGCTATGATTATCAGCCGGTGCACAATGTTTATTTGTTAGTTTTCGTTGAATTAGGCATTTTAGGCTTTTTAATTTTTATTTTAATAATTGTCAAAGTTATCAGTTATATTTGGAGTTTTCCTATTAACAAAAATTTGGAGCTCTTAAGCGTTTTTTCTTTATTTAAATTTACTAGTATCTATGATTTTTATTTGCGCAGGTTTTACTGGTTTTTAGGCTTAACCGCGATTTTTATCATGATTTTAGTTTTAATGGTTTTTGATCATTATTTTTGGACTCAATATTTTGGCATTATGCTTTGGTGGCTAGGCTTTGGGTTGTGGTTGAAGCAGGTGAGTTTAATAAAATAAAAAAGAGCGAGTGGTTAACTCGCCCAGATGTGTCCGCCCTCCCAAGCGCTCTGGAACTACCCCAGAGTATTACGGCCCCTTTTAATGACTTGGGTTGGTCAATGAGTTTTAATGTAAGCTGACGAAGATAATGAAGATTATTATCGTCATGACCATGGCACAAAGTGCGCCGCTGGCCATTCCTCCGAGTCGCGGGCATGGTTCCTGTGATTCGTCCCAATAACCTTCGCGTTCAGTCGTCGCTTCCTGCCAGCTGCTGGTTCTGCCGTACCCAAAGTTGGTGAGTATGGCAGTGAAGAAAGCAACCATGTAGTAGAGAGCCAGAACGCAGATGGCCGAATGGATATATAAGCAGAGCGCGGTCAAGATGAGGGCGATCGCTAAGCCAACAGCCATACTCAAGAAATATTCTTTTTTCATTTTGCAATTCCTTTCTGCCCTCGGCAGACTAAAGGTAAAAAGTATACAATGTTTTGTAATTCTCGTCTCAAGACAAAATAACTTACTCGAAATTATTCCGTCCTGGGATGAATGGGGATCAGAGGATCCCCGCAAGGTGATGTTTATTCTAGAAAAGGTAGGTCAACCTACCGTTTTCATTTGCGAAGAAATCGGTTTTTTTGATCTGGTTGCAGTCTCCTGTTGCCTTGCAGAATTCTATGGAATCGGGTGAGACCATGAGAAAGCTGTATTCCGGCAGTTTGGGATCGATGATGTTTTTATGGTACCACTTGGCGAAGGGTAAGCCGATGATGTACTCGCTTGGTTTGTTGTAGATCTTGTAAATGTTAGTGCCTACTTGGTAGGCTTCCATTTGCATGGTGGCGGTGGAGATGGACACGGAATTGTTCTTGATTTCCTGATGCGAAAATTCAAAGAGCGCTTTGGCCTGTTGATCCTTGTCCGTCGTGATCTCCACGGCGTTAAGATCTTTGGCTCTGCTCGTCACCTGTTCAAGGTCTTGCACGACGCTTTGGTTTGCCGTGAGTCTGGCTTCCGTCGCGCGGTGAAGATCCCAGTTGTAGTAGAGGTAGAAGGCTCCGGGAAGGATGGCCAGCCAGAAAATCCAGCTGAAGATTTCCTTCAGGCATCCACCTGTTCCTTTTTTCGTCACTTTTTTTTCTTCCACGGTTTCCGACATCTAAGTTCTCCCTTTCCCGCATAGCGGTGTTTGGAATTTCATTTAAGCCGTACAAACCGGCTAACTTTTTTTATCTTCAAAGGAACTGATTTCCTCGTCTCAAGACAAAATAACTTACTCGAAATTATTCCGTCCTGGGATGAGAGGGGATCAGAGGATCCCCGCAAGGTGATGGGAGCGAATTGTTTGGTCCGCCCAGATATGTCCGCCCTCTCGAGCGCTTCGGAGCTACCCCGAAGTATTACGGCCCAGTTTTATGACATGGGTTGGTCAGAGAGTTTCAGTGTACGGAGACGAAGATGATGAAGCCCAGTATTGTTATTACTAGGCCACAGAGTGCCCCGCTGGCCATGCCGCCAATGCGCGGAGTCGGCTCCTGGGATTCTTCCCAATAACCTTCGCGCTCAGTCGTCGCTTCCTGCCAGCTGCTGGTTCTGCCGTACCCAAAGTTGGTGAGTATGGCAGTGAAGAAAGCAACCATGTAGTAGAGAGCCAGAACGCAGATGGCTACATGAATATATGGGCAGAGTGCAGTCAGGAAGACTGCGATCGCCAGTCCAATGGCCATGCTCAATAAATATCTCCTTTTCATCTTTTCTCCTCCAATTTTCTGCGCTCGAGGTTAATTTAAGTTTTATATTATAAACAAAATCACTGTTTTATTATTAAGAACTATCTATATTATAGCATATTTCAAGAAAAATGTCAAGGGTTTGAGTATGCTAATTTTAGCCTAAAAATATAATGAAATTTTGACTTTTTTCTCTATTTTTTATAAATTTAATATATTACATTCCAATCACTAATGCCGCATAGCGGCATCCCTCTACGAGGGATATACTAATATACCAATAAACTAATTTACCAATATGTCAAAACTAATCATCGGCGTTTCCGGAGACAAAGGCTCTTTTTCCGAAGAAGCAGCTGAATATTATTGTTATAAAAATGATATTTCTGAATATGAAATTAAATATCTTATTTCTGTAGAGAATGTTTTAACTGCTTTGGATAAAGAAGAAATAAATCTGGGTATTTTTCCCATTGAAAATTCCAATGGCGGCATTGTGATTGAAGCTGTTTATGCCATGGCCAAGCACAATTTTAATATTGAGAAAATGTTTGAAATAGATATTAAGCATAATTTGATTGTTAAGCCTGGCACTAAACGCGAGGACATTAAAAAAATCGCTTCCCATGACCAGGCTTTGAAACAATGTAAAATGTATTTGAAACGCGTTTGGCCTCAGGCAGAAATTATTGCTTGGGAAGATACAGCCAAGGCAGTTAAAGATATTGCAGAAGGTAAACTAGGTTCTGATACGGCCGCTATTGCTGCCAAAGGCGCTGCCAAGCTTTATAATATGGAAATTATGGAAGAAGGGATACAGGATTTGAAATTTAATTTTACGACTTTTTTGGCAGTGACAAAGAAGTAATAATAATCAATAACCAATCATCAATAATCAAACAATAACTAATAATAAATAATTAATATCTAAAAAATTTATATACATGGGGGAGAAATTTATACAATTTGATTTGGAAGATAGGACTTACGAATTTGCCAGGCGTTGTAGGGATTTTTCTAAAAATGTGCCCAAAATCCAGGCTAATATTGAATATGGGAAACAGCTTATCCGCGCCTCAGGTTCAACTGCGGCAAATTATATTGAAGCAAATGAGGCAATAAGTGATAAGGATTTCATATTTAGAATAAAGATATGCAGGAAAGAAGTAAAAGAAAGTAGATTGTGGTTAAAATTAGCAGATCCGGGTGAAGATCAAAAAGTACAAGAAGAACAAGTGTTTTTAATCGGCGAAGCAACAGAATTATTAAAAATTTTCACTTCAATAATTAATAAAAAAGCAGAAAGTAAAAAAGAGTAGGTATTGGTTATTAGAAATTAGTATTTGTTTGGATGTTGGTTATTGATAATTGGATGTTGAATAAAACATATGACTATTGGAATTATAGGATTTAGTCGCTTTGGCCAATTACTGGCCAAAATATTAAAACCTTACGCCGAGGTTTATGTTTATAATCGTTCTGATAAATCCCAGCAAACCAAAGAATTAGGCGTTAATTGGGCTGATTTGGAAAAAGTTTGCCAATGTGACTGGGTTTTTGTGGCCGTGGCTATTTCTGCCACAGAAGACATGATCAGAAAAATTGCGCCTTTAGTGAAAAAAGGATCGTTGATTATGGATGTTTGTTCGGTCAAAGTTTTGCCAGCCAAATGGCTGCATGCTTACTTGTCTCAAGAGATGGAAATCATGGCTACGCATCCCATGTTTGGGCCTGATAGTGCCAAAGATGGCACTGAAGGTTTGCAATGGATTTTATGTCCCTTAAGAATTAGCCAGGAAACTTTAAACAAAGTTAAGGAAATATTAAATAAACTAGGAGTTCAGATAATTGAAACTACGCCAGAAGATCATGACCAACAAACTGCTGTTTCTTTGGCTTTGGTTCATTTTATTGGCCGTGGTCTGGAAAAATTCGGCTTTAAAGAACAGCCCATTAAGACTTTGGGCTTTGAAAGATTATTAAAAGTCAATGAAACAGTGACTCATGATTCATTTCAGCTTTTTCTTGACATGCAGAGATTTAACCCATATACTAAAAAAATTCGTAAGCGGTTTATAAAAGCATTGAAAGACATTGATAAAAAAATCAGGTAAGAACATTGAAAAGAATAATCGGTCCTCCTTCGCTAAAGCTATGGAGGACGAAGGGAGGGAATCATGACTTTAGGAATTTCAAAGTTAGCGCAGGAACTTCCGGCATCAGCAACAATGGAAATGGATGCTTTGGTCAATGACCTGAAAGCAAAACATGTTGATCAAGTGATTAATCTGGCAGCAGGGGCTCCGGATTTTTTTGTGCCTTTGGCTGTGAAAACAGCAATGCACAAAGCTTTGGATGAAAACCGGACAGGTTATACTAAAGCCAGTGGTATTGATCCTCTGAAGCAAGCCGTGGTTAATGATCTAGCCAAACGCTTGGGCTTATATTATGTGCCAGCTCAGGCAGTGATCACGCCCGGCGGCAAGCAGGCTGTTTCTTTGGCTTTAATGGCATTGCTCAATTTGGGCGATGAAGCGATTATTCCGGCGCCTTACTGGGTAAGTTATCCGGCAATGGTCAAGATTGCCGGCGGTGTGCCAAAAATTTATGGCCCGCTAGCCAAATGGCCCTGGCATGACTTGAAAGAGGTCATAACGCCCAAAACCAAAGTGCTGATCATCAATAGTCCGAATAATCCGGCTGGCTATGTTTTGGAGCGCGAAGACCTGGAAATGATTGCCAGCATAGCTATTGCTAATGATTTGTGGGTCATTTCCGATGAAGTCTATTCCTGCCTTGTTTTTGGCAACAGAAAGCACGTGAGCATCGCGCAGCTGCCCGGCATGCAGGAAAGAACAATCATCATTGATAGCGGTTCTAAACGGTTTGCCGGACCGGGTCTGCGTGTGGGCAATGCTGTCGGTCTTCAAGAAGTTATTACAGCCATGGGAAAACTGCAGGGCCAGTTTAGCGGCTGTCCCAATTCTTTGGGCCAGGCTGGTTTGCTGGCTGGATTTGAACAAGCAGAAGCTGACGTAGAAAAAATGTGTCAGGAATATGAACGGCGCTGCCAGGAATTAATAATGCCTTTTGCTCAAGAAATGTTAGCCAAACATCAAGGTTTTTCTTTTCTGAAGCCGCAAGGAGCATTTTATTTCTGGTTCAAACTGCCTTACAAGTATCAGGGCAATTGCGATACTTTCTGCAAAAATTTGCTCCAGGCAAAACTGCTGGGTCTGGTGCCAGGTCATGCCTTTGGCTGTCCTGGCTGGGTGCGTTTAAGCTATGCGGCTGCGCCGCAAAAAGTTGAGCAAGCCCTGAAAAGACTGGCAGAGTTTTTTGACGAATAAACTAACAGAACAACTTATTTTTTAAGGGCGAGGTGAACACACCTCGCTCTTTTTCTTGACATTTTGAGGCTAATTTTATAAGATAATTTAATAGATTTAAGTTGTTTTTAGCAGTCTTGACATTTGACTGCTAATTCATATAAAATAATTATACATTTTACTAATTACCAATTACTAATTACTAATTACTAAAGTTTATGCCAAAGTACAAACCTTTAAATGATCATGTTTTAATCAAACCGCTTAATGAAGATGAAGTTTCCAAAGCCGGAATTATTTTACCTGACACTATTGATAAAGAAAAGCCGGAAAAAGGCGAAGTTATTGCTGTGGGCCAAGGCAAATTATTAGAAAGCGGCCAAAGAGCGCCGATCTCTGTTAAAGTCGGCGATAAGGTTATTTTTAAAAAATATTCGCCTGATGAACTGCCTGGAGAAGAAGATCTTTTGATGATCAAAGAAGAAGATATTATGGCAATCATTGAGTAATGAGATTGAGTATCGAGCAAAAGTTTGATACCAATCACTAATTACAAATTACTAATTACTAATAAAAAATATTTATGTCTAAACAAATACTTTTTGACACAAAAGCTCGTGAGGCAATGAAAAGGGGGGTTGATAAATTAGCCAATGCTGTAAAAATTACTTTAGGCCCTAAAGGCCGCAATGTAGTTTTGGATAAAGGTTTTGGCGCGCCAACTATTACCAAAGACGGCGTAACAGTAGCTAAAGAAATTGATTTGCCAGATAAATTTGAAAATATTGGCGCGGAATTAGTTAAAGAAGTTGCTTCTAAAACTAATGATGTGGCTGGCGATGGTACAACCACTGCCACTTTACTGGCACAGGTTATGATTAATGAAGGCATTAAAAATGTTACAGCTGGTTCTAATCCCTTAGCCATTAAAAAAGGCATTGAAAAAGGCGTTGAGGCTGTGGTTAAAGAATTGAAAGAAAATATTTCTAAGCCAGTGGCTGGCAATGAAGAAATTTCTCAGGTCGCTTCTATTTCTGCTAATGATAAAGAAATTGGCCAGAAAATTGCTCAAGCCATGGAAAAAGTCAGCAAAGACGGAGTGGTAACAGTTGAAGAATCGCCCAGCTTTGGCATGGATTTGGAAATTGTTGAAGGTATGCAGTTTGATCATGGCTATATCTCTTCATATATGATTACTAATACGGAAAGAATGGAAGCTGAATATAAAGAGGCTCATATTTTAATTACGGATAAGAAAATTTCTTCTGTGCAGGATATTTTACCTGTTTTAGAAAAATTAGCTGAAACAGGGAAAAAAGAATTAGTAATTATTGCCGAAGATATTGATGGCGAAGCATTGGCGACTTTGGTGGTTAATAAATTACGCGGCGCTTTTAATACTCTAGCTGTCAAAGCACCTGGTTTTGGCGACAGACGCAAAGCCATGCTGGAAGACATTGCGATTTTAACCGGCGGTAAAGTGATTACTGAAGATTTGGGTTTAAAATTAGAAAATACAACTTTAGATGATCTGGGTCAGGCAGGTAAAGTTGTGGCTACAAAAGAAAATACTACTATTGTTGATGGCAAAGGCGATAAATCAGCCATTAAACAAAGAGTTGAACAAATTAAAAAAGAAATTGATAAATCAGATTCTGATTTTGATAAGGAAAAATTACAGGAACGTTTGGCTAAACTGGCCGGCGGCGTGGCAGTCATTAAAGTCGGCGCAGCCACAGAAACCGAATTAAAAGAAGTTAAACATCGGATTGAAGATGCTTTGGCAGCGACTAAAGCAGCCATTGAAGAAGGTATTGTGCCGGGCGGTGGTGTGGCTTTATTACGGGCTCGTTTGGTTTTAGAAAATGTGGAAGCTGAAGGCGAGGAAAAAATTGGCCTGGATATTTTGAAAAAATCATTGGAAGAACCGTTGAAAATGATTGCTTATAATGCTGGTAAGGACGGTTCAGTGATTGTTGAAGAAGTTAAGAAAAAAAGCGGTAATGAAGGTTATAATGCTGCCAGCGATAAATTTGAAGATTTGGTCGCAGCCGGCATTATTGATCCGACTAAAGTGACGCGTTCAGCCTTGCAAAATGCTGCTTCTGTAGCTGCCATGTTTTTAACCACTGAAGCAGTAGTAACTGATTTACCGGAAAAGAAAGATGAACATGGACATGGCTTGCCTGATATGAGCGGTATGGGTGGTATGCCAGGTATGGGCGGAATGGATATGATGTAAGGTTCACTAATTAACACGAATTTTAGACGAATTAAATAAAAAAAATCCCTTTGCCTAGGCAGAGGGATTTTTTGTTTTATCTAGTTTGTTTACTTTTATCGTCGTATGGCCCCAATAATTGCGATAAGAATTATTGCTCCAAGCAGTGCCACTAGAAAGCTGTACAAAGTAAAACCACCTACACCACCATAACCGAGTAAGTTCATGATCAAGCCGCCTATTAGCGCGCCAATAATACCGACTATAATGTTTATAATAATGCCTTGCTGGGCATCAGTCTTCATAATCATAGAGGCGATCCAGCCGACCAAGCCCCCGAAGACGATCCAAAGGATAATTCCCATAGATTTTATTCTTAATAATTAGTAATTGTTATTTATTTTTTGTCTTCTAATTTTGACGCAGCTTCCGGCGTAGATACTGATTTACTCATAGTCAACAGTTTAACAATGCCCCAGCCAACCAGCCCGAAGACTAACATGGCTAAAAGAGTGGTCCATTCAAAAGCACTGCCTTGGACCTGCGTCAGGCCGAAAACACTGATAAACGGTGTGGCAAAGGGATAACTGATAGTGTAAATAAAGCTGCTAAAACCGGCTGAAGGGTTGGCGGCAAATAGCCTTAAGAAAAATCGAAACGCCAGAATCACCTCAATGATACCCAGAATATACCAGACAATTTGAGTGGCGCGGTATAAAGGCTTAGTAGATCGAGAGCTGTAGGAGTCCATAATTTAGATTTTTAATTAATAAAATATTATATTAAATTAATAATTGTACTTATTATACCCCTTACCCGGACATTTTACAAAGTAAAATACGAAATTTGGAATATTTATTTTATAAAAAATCTTGGGCGAAAGCTCGGGATTTTTGTTCAAAATCTAAAAAAATGATAAAATAAAGTAAAGATTTAAGGGGTAAGATTTAAGAATTAGCAATGCTTAATTCTTAATGCTTAATTCTTAATTCTGAAAAAACATTATGGTAAAACCAAACATGAGTGATCCTCAAGTCAAGAAAGATATTGAGGAAAACAAAGTAGTAGCTGCTATTGGCTACCTAGGCATTTTATGTTTAATCCCTTTGCTTTTAAAACCAAAATCCCAGTTTGCTAAATTTCATGGCAAGCAAGGTTTGGTTTTGGTCATTGGCTGGGTGATTAATTTTTTTATCGGCCTGGTGCCATTTATTGGCTGGTTTTTAGGTCTTATTGGCATGATAGCTTTAGTAGTTTTAAGTATCCTGGGTATTTTAAAATCTTTAGCCGGCGAGTATTGGGAAATGCCGTATTTGGCGGAGTACGCAGAGAAAATTAAAATATAATAAAATTTATACCCTGCTTTAGCAGGCATATTATGCTCACTAAAGTGGAGTATAAAATATAAACTCATGAAAAGAACCAAAATAGTCTGCACAATCGGCCCTTCTTCAGATAGCGAAAAAATATTAAGCCAGATGATCAGAGCAGGTATGAATGTGGCCAGGCTTAATTTTTCCCACGGCACTTATCCCGAGCATTTAAAGGTTATTAATCTGCTTAGGAAATTGAGCAAAAGATTTGACCAGCCGATTACTTTACTTCAGGATCTACAAGGTCCGAGGATCAGGTTGGGAAAAATTCCAGAGGGCGGTTTTGTTTTGCAGCCGCGAGAAACTGTAATTTTAACTACTCAACCCAAAGCTAAATTTGTTAAGGAAACAAAAAAAATTTTGACAAAAATTCCCGTAACTTATGATCAGATGCATAAAGATGTAAAGAAAAATCATAAAATATTATTAGTTGATGGATTGATTACTTTAAAAGTTTTGAAAGTTAAGAATCGGGAAATTTATTGCTTGGTCCAAAATGGCGGGCTGATTGAATCTCATAAAGGCGTTAATCTGCCGGAAACAAAACTTTCTATCTCGACGATAACTCCTA
>CAYNWH010000018.1:0-1077 GCA_964400885.1 uncultured Gammaproteobacteria bacterium | reverse complement strand
CATAAAGGCGTTAATCTGCCGGAAACAAAACTTTCTATCTCGACGATAACTCCTAAGGATAAAAAAGATTTAGAATTCGGCATTAAAAACGAAGTTGATATGGTGGCTATGTCTTTTGTGCGTTCTGCTCAGGATGTCAAAGAGTTGAAGAGTTTAATTAAAAAATTTGAAAAAAAATATCAGGGCAAAAAAGTTTTGCCCACCCAAGTTGTTGTTAAAATAGAAAAACCAGAAGCAGTGAAAAATTTTAATAAAATTTTAAAAGAAACTGATGGTGTAATGGTGGCGCGTGGTGATCTGGGCATTGAAATGCCAGCTGACAGCGTGCCTTTGGTGCAGAAAAAAATAATTGATCTTTGTTTAGCAGCTGCCAAGCCAGTGATTGTGGCTACGCAAATGCTGGATTCTATGATTTATAATCCTAAGCCGACAAGAGCGGAAGTCTCTGATGTGGCCAATGCCGTGATTGATCATACTGATGCAGTCATGCTTTCCGGAGAAACAGCCAATGGCAAATATCCACTGGAAACAGTAGCTACTATGAGCAGGATAGTGGTAAGAATTGAAAGATCAAAATATGATGACTTTGAATTCCGCAAGATATTTAGAAATAAATTGCAAGTAGATGATGCTATTTCTTCCAGCGCTAATTTGCTGGCCAGAAATTTAAAAGCCGATGCTATTTTAGTTGCTTCAATTACCGGTTATACCGGCAGAATCGTTTCTCGCTATAGGCCTGAGCTGCCTATTTTAGTTACTACTAATAATGAAAAAGTGAGGCGTCAGCTTAATCTGAGCTGGGGCGTTGTGCCTTTTGTTTTGCCTAGGTGCAAAACTATTGAGGGTTTAATTGATAAAGCTTTAGTTTATATTAAACAAAAAAAATTGGTCAAAGTTAAAGATATTATCATTATTATTGCTGGCTTTCCTTTAGGCAAAAGCGGCAATGTTAATTGGATTCAGATTAAAGAAGTTAAATAAATATAAATTTTCATTAATTTTAGCCAAAAAGTTGCCTATAGCATCTGGTAGGGCAATTTTTTGGTTGATTTTTAATTTTATGCTATAATAAAAATA
>CAYNWH010000017.1:19436-21905 GCA_964400885.1 uncultured Gammaproteobacteria bacterium | reverse complement strand
TAAGCATGAATATTCAATTGTTTCAACATGCGGATACTCTTGTTTATCCAGACCTAAAACCATAGAAGAAAGTTTGTTAGGCCAAAAATCTTTTTCGTACAGGGTTAAAATAGGAATTTTACTTAAGCCGCTTTTTGGCCGCAAATAAGCATGGGCGATTTCAATGCCCGTACCCAAGCTGGGAACAGAAACTTCAAAAATAGCAGCCAGAATATCACTTTCAATGGCTTCAATCATTTTATTCCTGACATAAATTGTTCTTTCCAAGCCAACTGGCGGCAAAGGCCCGATTGACTGATCTAAAAGCTGAGCAGTTTCTTCGAAATTACGGCCGCCAGTATGCTCTGTAATAACTTTAAAGCCCCCATTTTTAATATAAGAAATTAAAGCTCTGTGAACTGCAGACCTTTTCTCCCGATCTATATTGCCTTGAATGGCACCGCCATAAAATATTTTCATATCTCCAGTCTAGCAAAAGAGTCAATTATTGACAATCATTAAAAATTATGCTATGATTTAAAATTCAAAAAAAAAGGAGGAAATGTCATGAAATTAACACTTGACCCTTTGGATCTCAAGTCGGAATTTCAAGAACAGACTGACCATGGTATTGATCAGAAAATTGCTTCCAGAGATGTAACTTTTGACAAATTGACTAAAGAAGCTCAAAAAGCAGTCAAAGCCGTGGGGCAAGCTACTTTTTATGCCTGGGATCATAAAACCTATGGTGCGATTTACCCACCCAAGAAGAAAAAAAATAATAAAGTAAGGGGGGTGATGAAAAATGGCCAGGATATTCCTGGTTGAAGATCATGACAAAACTCGTGAGTTAGCCAAACATCATTTAAGGCAAAAAGGCCATCAGGTCATTGATGCCAGCACTTTAAGCGCTGCCCTGGATACGGTTGATTCTCTAAACTCGTTAGGGATTGAAATTGCTGTCTTAGACGGCAACCTGCGACCGGGCTTATCTTCAGGTGATGACGGCCGCATGATCAGCAAAGCCATCCGGCAAGCTTGCCCGGAAATCAAAATTTTATGCTGGTCCCGCCAGCAATATGACTGGGGCGATGCTTATCACGCCAAAGGTCCGAACTATGATGCTCTTGTCCAAGCAGTGGAAGATCTGCAAAAGAGCTAAACCACCGATTTTCTAATCTGGTGGTTTTATATTTTTTTAATTATGCCTTTTTGCGTATTCAATTCAACAGTATCGCCATTTTTTAAAACTTCAGTAGCCTTTTTTGTACCCACTATGCAGGGGATTTTCATTTCCCGAGAAACAATCGCCGCATGGCAAGTAACACCGCCTTCATCTGTAATAATCGCTTTGACTCCTTTTAAATAAGGAATAAAATGCGGCGTAGTCTGAATAGCCACTAAAATTTTATTGTGCAAATCAATTTTATTGGCAGCTAATTCATTTTTATCTTTAATAACGAGAACTTCACCTTCTATTTTATTTTTAACAATAAAAGCGCTCATGCCTTTTAAAATCTTAATCTGCTGCTCTTGTTTTAAAGTATCGCTAAAATGAGTTTCAATCTGCTTAATTATTTTTTTATCATCCAGTGCTCCCTGGCATCTTTTATTTCTTAAGCAAGCAAAAACATAACCATTTTTTTGCCTCATTTGAATTATGTTTTCTAAATCATCATTGCTTAATTTATCTGCCAAAAAATCCAAAACTTCCCAAACAGTTAAATATTTCATTATTTCTAAAGGCGTTACTTTAATTTTTCTAACATTAACTAGGAGTTCAAAAAAGTCGTAAAAAACTTGGCCTAATTTTTCTTCAGAAAAAGCTACGCTATTGCGCCACTGATTATGTTTTTGCAAAATTTGCGTAATATCGGTTTTAAATTTCGCCTGGTTAAAAGTCATTTCTTTACCTAAAGAAAAATTAATAAAAAACAAAGCGCCATATTGGCCATATTGAGCAACCAAGTCCTGAAACAATTTTATACTGGTTTCATAATCATGGGCTTTAATCTGAGTTTCCAGTTCTTGGCTTAATTTTTCTATCTGCTGCCAGACTTTCTTATCCTGCTCAATAAATTCTAAAATAATCGCCGGGTTAGCCAAAGCTTTTTGCAAGGATTCCTGATGAAAAGCTTTAGCCTGCTCCAGATTAAAAACCCGTACAGGATAATCATTTTTCAGAGGGAATAATAATGTTTCCACAAACCCTGACTTGTAATATTTGTTAGTAAAAGCTTCCCTGTTAAAATATTTGGCTGAATAAAAAAACAATGATTCCTCTGCCCGAATGCCGAAAAACCATTTTTTATGTTTTATTTCTTTAAATAATTCTTCCATATCTCCAGTTTGCCATAAAATCAACAAAAAGAAAACCGCCCTTGGTTTATACCTTGGACGGCTAGATAGAAACTTTTTCACTGCTGCTGTTGTTTGACCTCGGGCTTAATGTACTTTTTTTTGGCTTCAGCCAATAAACTCACCTCCTTT
>CAYNWH010000017.1:0-19336 GCA_964400885.1 uncultured Gammaproteobacteria bacterium | reverse complement strand
CCTTTGGGCAGAGAAACAGCATACCTGACCAGCGCAGAAGCACGAGTTGCAGATGTGAATTGATCAACCTCAGAAAGAGTGTCGAGTTCTTTGACTTTGGCTTGGCCATCATCTTTATCTTTATAAACAACGCGGTATTTTCCTTGAGCCATTTTTTCCTCCTTGGTTAAAAAATTGCTATAAAGATATCTTACCTTAAAAACTAAAAAAGTCAAGGATTTGAGAGAATAAGTAAATTATTATATAATTATATAAAGAAGAGCTAAAGGAGCTATAAGGGAAGAAGTGTATAGGTCAATAAGGGAAATCTCCCTTTTTCACCTTTTTACCGATAGCTCTTATTGCTCTTCTTTTACCTATTTAACTATGTTTCTAGAGAAACTCGAAATTCAAGGCTTCAAATCTTTTGCTAAAAAGACAGTTTTAGAATTTCCTGATAAAATCAAAGGCTCTCATAGCATTACTGGCATTGTCGGCCCTAATGGCTCTGGCAAATCCAATATTGCTGATGCCATCCGCTGGGTTTTAGGCGAGCAAAGCATCAAGACCTTGCGCGGCAAAAAAAGCCAGGATGTGATTTTTTCCGGCTCTGATAAAAAAGCACGGTTGGGTTTTGCTGAAGTTTCCTTGTATTTAAATAATGAAGATAAACAAGCTGACATAGATTATTCAGAACTGATTATTACTCGCCGTGTTTACCAAAGTGGCGAAGGTGAATATTTTATTAACAAAGCCAAAGCGCGTTTAGCTGATATTCAATTGCTCTTAGCTAAAGCTAATTTTGGCCAAAGGACTTACAGTATTATTGGCCAGGGCATGGCTGATTCAGTGCTTTCTGCTTCTTTACAGGAAAGAAAAGAACTTTTTGATGAAGCTGTCGGCGTTAAACAATTTCAATTAAAACGCGAACAGGCTTTAAATAAATTCAAAGCGACCCGGGAAAATCTGGCTCAAGCTGAATTAACTATTAATGAAATAGAACCCAGATTGCGTTCTTTGACCCGTCAGGTCAAAAAACTGGAAAAACGCGAAGAAATTGAAAAAGAATTAAAAATATTGCAAAAAGATTATTATGCCCAACTTTGGCAGGCCCTAGCCAGCAAAACGAAAGGATTAAACCAGCAAAAAAATAATTCGGAAAAATTCTATCAAACTCTTAATCAAGAGATAGAAGAAATCCAAAAACAAATCAACCAATTTTCAACTGAAAGTTCCCGGCAGGAAGAATACAATAAAATCCAGTCTCAATATAATAATCTGCTGCAGCAAAAAAATTCCTTAGTCCACCAGCAAACGATTTTAAAAGCCAAGAAGGATCTAGAGCTGGAAAAACAAGGACAAACCAATATAATCTGGCTTAATAAACGGCAAGAAGAAATCAATCAGCAATTGCAAGGATTTAAAGAAAAGATCAAAGAGATAGAAAAATTAATTGAGCAAGAAGAAATCAATTTTAAAGATAATCAGGCTAAAGCTGAAACAATCAATCAGAGATTGGCTCGCGTCAAAGAAGAATTAAACCAGCTTAAAAAAACCACGCAACTGCCTTTTGAACAAGAAAAAGAGCTGGAATATATTTTTAATCAGCAGCAGGATTTGGTTAATAAACTTTTAAAGGTAAAGAAACTAGATGAATTGAATGAAATAAAAAACCAAGCCAGAGAAATCTCTCAAAAGCTGGCTTTATATTTAGAAAAATTAAAAACAGTCAAAAAACAAGATTCGCAGAACTTAATTGACCTGCAAAATCAGCTGGAAAATTTAAGCCAGGAAAAAAATGATTTAAATTTAACTATCAGCCAAATTAATCTAAATTTAAATATTAAAAAAGAAAAGATTGATTCGCTTAACCAAGAAATAACTAAAGCCAAACAAGAAGAAGAAAAAAATAGTAAGGAAATTGAATTAGCCCAATTTAAACCTGGCAGCAAAAAAGAATTTAATCAAAAGATTGAACAGGAATTAAAAAAAATTGAAGCTAAAATTGAAGATTTAAATAATCAGCTTAAAGCGCAAGAAGAAAAAGTCAATCAATTCAATCTGCAGGAACAAAACAAGAAAGAAAATTTAATCGATTTGCAAAAACAATTCCAGGACAAACAAGCCAATTTAAACCAGTACAGCTTAGAAATCAATCAATATAATATAGAATTAGCCAAATACCAAACCAAACTAGAAGATTTAGAAACTGAAATCAAACATGATCAAATAGAACTGAAAACAATACAAGAACATAAACTAGAGAGTAATATTGATGAAGAGACTGCTTATCAAAAAATAGAACAGCTCAAACGCCAGCTGGAAATAATCGGCGGCATTGATGAGGAAACACAAACTGAATATAAGGAAATTAAAGAACGTTATGATTTTATTACTGAACAAATGGAAGATTTAGAAGAAGCCATTAAGTCATTAGAAAAAATCATTGAAGAACTTGATAAAACCATTAAAGAACAATTTGACAAAGCCTTTAAAGAAATCAATAAAGAATTCCAAAAATACTTTAAAATTTTATTTAATGGCGGTCAGGCCGAATTAATAAAAGTTACTACTGAAGATGTTAAAAAAGAGAAAATTGCGGAAATTGAAGAACAAGAAGGGAAAGAGGGAGAAGAAGAGCAAGAAGGCGTTTTAGCTCAGGCTGATAAGTTTGAAAAAAGGATTAAAGAAAGAGAAAAAGAAAGTTATTCTGGTATTGAAATTAAAGCTGTGCCGCCTGGCAAAAAAATAAAAGTGATTAATATGCTTTCCGGCGGCGAAAGAGCCTTAACTTCTATTGCTTTAATCTGCGCCATTATCTTTAACAACCCATCTCCTTTTATTGTACTTGATGAAGTTGATGCCGCTTTAGACGAAGCTAATTCTGAAAGATTTGCCACTATTCTAGAAGAACTGGCTAAAAAGACTCAATTTGTGGTCATTACTCATAACCGCGTTACCATGCATTATGCTCATGTCTTATATGGAGTAACCATGGGTGATGACGGTATTTCAAAATTACTGTCAGTTAAGCTGTCAGACGCAGAAGATATGGTTGGCGCAGCAAGAGGCTAAAAATAAATAATAAAATAATAAAAGCCCATGACAGATTTTCGTCTAGGGCTTTTGCTTACGCTTAATTTTTCTTGGCTGATAAGGATTAATCCATTCTTTTTTACGGCGTTGCACTTTGCGCCGGATTTTAGGATCAGAGATAATCTTCTCTCCGAAAATAATTTCTACTAAACGCATCAATTTGCCAAATAAGGGATGCAGATCCTCATAAGGCACGTTAGCAAAAATTGCCTTGCAGGATTCCTGATGATACCACTTTTGCTGCTGATAAGCCTGCTTGAAATTTTGCCAAACCTTAGAATGAGTGAATTCTTCAGGGGTTGACAACCCTTCTTTGCGCATAGCTTCCAAAATGCTTAGCAAATTGTCACAATGATCAGCTGCTCCCAGCATTTTAGTGGCTAAGGAACCCTGCTTCAGAACATTGATTTTATATTCTTTGCGTTCCTGCCATGATTTGCCTTTTGGCTCAGTTACGAATTTGACTAGAGCCAGAACATAAGAGCCAAAATTTTCCAAGATTTCTTTTTCAGTCAAATTCGTATCTTCCAACGTATTGTGTAAATGTCCGGCAATAACCAGATTTTCATCAGCGCCCATGGCCATCAGATATTCAGCTACGCCAGTGGTATGCACTGAATAAGACAAACGATTTCTGCTTAAACGCTCTTTGCGATATTGCCCTGCGTGAGCATCATCTGCTAATAAACGAGCCCGCCTTATACGGCCAAAATTATAATACCTGATCCTTCTGAATTGTCGGCTTTTAGCCAAGACTCATCACCTCCCTTCGTCCACCATAGCTTTAGCGAAGGAGGACCTTTTTTAAGTGATATTTAAAATTATAATATTTTAATAAAAATGTCAATAAAAAAACTCCCTGCGTAACAGAGAATTTTTTATATAAATGATTATTCTACTTTATGGCCAAATTCCTCATCTTCTTCATCAGCATCAGCCTCAGCTTTAGTTTTATGAATACGTCCGTCAATATGATTAGGCGGGCAATAAATAGTATAAACTTTCAAATCTTCTTTTCCTGTATTAACAAAATTATGTTTAGTGCCTGGGGTAACAACCACCACATCGCCCTCGCCAATGGGAGTTTCTGCATCATCTAGCATAGCTTTACCACTGCCGCTAAGAAAAAACAAAGTTTGCTCGACATTATTATGAATTTCTTCGCCTATTTCACCGCCAGCTGGAATACTCATAACTACTAACTGGCTTTTAGCACCTGTAAAAAGTACTTGGCGGAAATAAGAATTATCTCTGGTAGCTTTAAAAATATTAATTTGATAAGACATTTATTTTTAGGATTAAGAATTAAGGATTAAGCATGAAGCTTATTTTTCTTTTTACTGAAAACAAAAATGTAAATTATTTCTAAAATAGCCAAAGTATTTATTAAGAACAAAGCAATAAACCACCACTTTTGGCCATTTCTCGCTGATTTCCACAAAGCCACGCCTTTCCAGGGTATGGTCCATAAAACCAGCACAATAATTAGCCAGGGATACTGAATTAAAATTTGTTGGACATCCATAAAATTAAATTAATTATTTAAAGTAAAAGAAGACCGACAATAAGCAAAGCCACAATATTAAGTATTTTAATCATCGGATTAATCGCCGGACCAGCTGTGTCTTTATAAGGGTCGCCAACAGTGTCACCGGTCACAGCAGCCTGATGGGCAAAAGAGCCTTTACCTCCGTAATTGCCTTCTTCAATATATTTTTTAGCATTATCCCAAGCCCCACCACCACTGGTCATAGAAATGGCCACAAAAATACCAGTAATAATTGAACCGACTAAAAGACCGCCTAAAGCTTTAACACCCAAAAATGGAGTAAAGCCAACGATAATCGGGACCAAAACAGGAATTAAAGCAGGAACAATCATTTCTTTAATCGCGCCTTTAGTCACAATATCAACTGTTTTTCCATAATCTGGTTTTTCAGTGCCTTGCATAATGCCTGGTTTTTCTTTAAACTGGCGCCTGACTTCTTCAACCACCTTGCCAGCTGCTCTGCCTACTGCCTGCATGGCTAAAGCCCCAAAATAATAAGGCAAAAGACCACCGATAAATAAACCTATTAAAACTCGGGGATTATCAATTGTAAAAGTAAAGCCTTGGCCTAAAGCATGGGTAAAATCAGCAAACAAAACTAAAGCAGCCAAAGCAGCTGAAGCAATAGCATAACCTTTGGTAACAGCTTTAGTTGTATTGCCAACAGCATCTAAAGGATCTGTTACATTACGCACTTCTTCTGGCAATCCTGCCATTTCCGCTATGCCACCGGCATTGTCAGTAATTGGTCCGTAAGAATCAATAGTCACAATAATACCGGCCATGGACAGCATAGCCATGGCAGCTACAGCAATGCCATATAATCCTGCCAAATAATAAGCTCCCAAAATAGCCGCACTAATCACAATAATCGGCCAGGCTGTTGATTTCATGGAAACAGCCAAGCCAGTAATAATATTTGTGCCATGTCCTGTTTCTGAAGCTTTAGCAATATCCTGAACTGGTTTGAATTTTTTTGAAGTATAATAATCAGTGATTATCACCATTGCACCAGTCACAAGTAAGCCAATTAAAGAAGCTAAATAAATATTTAAGACATTATACTGGTCATTACTGCCCATTAACCAAATAGTTGCAGGATAGAATAGCACAGCGGCAATAATACCAGAAGCAATCAAGCCTTTATATAAAGCATTCATTATATTTTTCTTAGAACCCAAGCGAATGAAAAAGCTACCAATAATTGAAGCAATAATAGAAACACCGCCTAAAACTAAAGGATACAAAACTGCATTTTCTAAATTAATAAAAATTAAACTGCCTAAAAGCATAGTGGCCACAGCTGTCACCGCATAAGTTTCAAATAAATCAGCAGCCATGCCAGCGCAATCACCCACATTATCACCCACATTATCAGCAATCACTGCCGGATTTCTTGGATCATCTTCAGGAATACCAGCTTCAACTTTACCAACTAAATCAGCTCCCACATCAGCGGCTTTGGTAAAAATACCGCCGCCTAAACGAGCAAAAATTGAAATTAATGAACCGCCAAAACCCAAACCAATCAAAGCTTGCAAATCTCTAGTTAAAGTATAGAACAAAGCAATACCCAAAAGGCCCAAGCCAACGACTAAAAAACCTGTAACAGAGCCTCCTTTTACAGCAACATTCAATGCCTGCTTTAACCCTTGCTTAGCTGCTTCAGCAGTTCGCACATTAGCTCTAACAGAAATATTCATACCAATATAACCGGCTAAAGCAGAAAAAACAGCACCTAATAAAAAGCCCAGAGCTGTTAGCCAGCTTAAAAATAAACCAATTAAAATAAATAAAACCATAGCTACTATACCTATCGTTTTATACTGACGATTTAAATAAGCTTTGGCGCCGGCTTGAATAGCTTTGGCTATTTCTTGCATTTTTTCATTGCCCTGCGGTAATTTCAAAACCAGCTTAATCAAAATCAATCCGTAAATAATGGCCAAAATTGCTGTGATTAAAGCAAAAATAATACTCGGTTCCATAAATTATAACTATTAAATTAGTTAAAAAAATATAATTAAAGACCAAATGAGCATAAAATTTTATGCTCATTTTGATTACTATTTCATTTTAGCTTGCCTGATTTTGTCTGTCAATAAAATCGAAAAATATAACCTTGACATATATTCTGGGCATTGTTATACTAAAACGTGTAATTTCATTTTGTTTTTAAGGTATTTTTAGCAATAAAAAAACCTCAGTTTAGCTAAAATTGCCTGGCAAAATGAAAAAGGGTCAAATATATTAGTCAACGAATCAAATATTTTTTTATCAAAGTACTGATTCTCTTTATTAAAGGCTTTAGTCAATTTACAAAGTCCTTTTTTAATTTGTTAAAAAGTGTTTTATGGAAACCACTAAAGATTATCGGCTTATTTTTCCATAAACTGATTGTAATTAACCTTTATAAAATCTATCTCCTTGGGAAAAAATCAAGCAAAGCTATTTTTCCTTCAGATAAGATTAGACCTCTTTATCTATTTATTAATAAATACTTACCGCATTTAGTCATTATCATATTAGTCGTTAGTGTTAGTTTTACTAATATCTTTACCAGAGAAACTCGCGCTGAAGGTTTTGGCGAAAAAAGTATTTTATATGCTTTGGCTACTGGCAGCAATATGGAAGATGACTACATCGAAGAAACAATAGAAACTTCACAGCCCAAAGTTACCAGCTATTTAGGCACTGGGACTCCTGCGATTTCTGCTCCTCAGCAGATATTAACAACGCAAGAAACATCCCCGGAAGCAACAAGCTTATCTTTTAGCGGAGAGGGCGAAGCTTTGGTCAAGCCAGAACTTGCTTCCATAGAAGCTTCAAAGAAACAACGCGATAAATCCATTGAATATATTGTGCAAAGTGGAGATACAATTAGTTCTATTGCACAAAATTTTGGCATTACTTCTGATACTATTTTATGGGAAAATAATTTAAATAAGTTCAGCATTATTAATCCTGGTCAAAAATTAATCATTCTACCAACCAGTGGTATTAGTTATAAAGTGGCAAAAGGCGATACTTTGGCAGCAATTGCTAAAAAATATCAATCTGATGAAACAAAAATTATTGAATTTAATAAACTGGCCGATGAAAGCGATCTGCAAGTCGGACAAATTTTGATCATACCAGAAGGCCAGCCTTATTATGTATCGCCGCCGCAAACCAAACTTGCTTCTATCACTCAAATTTTCCAGCCTACAGCGCCTGCATTATCTGATCCGACAAAAATGCTTTGGCCAACTACTGCTAGGCGCATTTCCCAATACTTTAGCTGGCGACACACTGGCCTTGATATTGATGGCGATTTTGGTGATCCAATCTGGGCAGCTGATGATGGTGTTGTAATTAAAGTTGCCTATTTAAATACTGGCTATGGCTATCATGTAATTATTGATCATGGCGGCGGCAAGACAACTACATACGCCCATTTGCAAAAAATTTATGTTAAACAAGGGCAGAAAGTCGCTCGCGGCGAAGTTTTAGGCGAAGAAGGTTCAACTGGCCATTCTACTGGCTCTCATTTACACTTTGAAGTCAGATTTAATGGTAAAGTTTATAATCCTTTAAGTTATATCAAATAAAAGCTAAAATTATTATTCGAAACAGAATGCCCTTGACAAATTTCTAAACTATGTTAAGTTAAAATATAGATTAAACAAAAGGAGGGAAATAAATGGATATTGAGCTTGTCAATCAGATATTCTCTAAAATTGCCTACTTTCACTTCTTAGCCGGAGGCAATGATGAAAACCAAACATTGAGAATGCCCCTAAAAAAGGGCCAAACAATTTCAGAACAAGAAAAAGGACTTTTACAGCAATATTTTCTTTCACTCTTGGCTAACCCCGAAAGCTCTGCCAGTATCGGCATTGTCGGCAGTGACACAATTACTGTCAGGGTGAGCGGCTTTACCAAATCTGAACTGGAAAATATTGAGAATATTCTCAAGGAAAACATCAAGAAATAAAAGGCACCGCAGAAATACGGCGCCTTTTTTCGTTATATTTGAAAACAATAATAATCAAAATGCGGTTGGGAAATACTTACTGATTTCTCGATTTAGTTTTTCATATTCTGCTTCGAGCTGATCAAAAGATCTAATCCGGTTTTCTATAATTTGGCCGATAAAAGCCAAGTTTTTTATATTGAATATTTCTGCCACATCAAAATGCTTAAAATCTTTCAAAGTCTTCTTTAATTGTTCCCTTTTATTCTCTGACATTTGGCCATATTCAAATTCTCGTTTATCTAATGATTCCAATTCCCAATCAATAATCTGGGCCAGTTTATCTTTAATGTTTTCCAGCCGTTCTGCAATAACTTTTTCTGAAATACTCGAACTTAATTTTTGTCCTCGCAGATACCTAATATTATCTTCATCCATCAATTCATCAAAGGTATTGGCATATGAAAGATAAACCCGGCCAAATGGTAAAGCAATTTCTTCACCAGTTGACTCATCATGCTGGATTTTTGTCTTTTTTATAAAATCATCAATTTTTTTAAACTTTTGTTCTAGTTCGTCTCTTTCAATCAAATCTCTAATTATATCTTTATTTAAAAAGTTAGAAACAGATTCTACTCTAATTATTAAGCTTTCAATGTCAGGGTTTTTAACATCAAAAAATAAATATAATTTAGAGGCTTCAGGCCCCTCTTCTTCTCTAACCTTAAAATATTTTTGTAAAACAGGCATTAGATCAACTTTTTTTAATGCCTTTAAATTTTTGATAATTCCTTCTCCCCCTGGGATTAAATCTTTTAAATTATCAGCTATATCTTTGCCTTGCTCTGCATCATGAAGCTCGTCATAAAGATGAAAAGCGACTTCCTTAGCCAATTGATCTTTTTTTTCTTTTTCCTTTTCTTCTGGACTTTTTGTTTTTTCTGCTTCAGACAAATCGAAAATATCTTCAAAAGAAAAATCATCCTCATTTTGATTGTTAAACGCTGATTTTTCGCCCTTAGGCATAAATATTAATTAAGTTTGTTAATTAAAACGATATTGCAACGCTTCGGCTAAATGCTGAATTTTTATATTTTCATTTGCTTCTAAATCGGCAATGGTCCTGGCTAATTTTAAAATCCGATGATAGGCGCGAGCTGAAAGATGAAACTGATTAACAGCATTTTTTAATAATTCCTGGCTAGCTTGATCAATCTGGCAAAAAATTTTAATCTGCTGGGGCTTCATTTCACTATTATATAAAAGGCCTAGTCCTTTAAATCTATTTTGCTGTATTTGCTGGGCTTTGGCAACCCTGGCTCTGATTTGCTCTGAACTTTCAGCTACTTTTTCTTTGCTTAATTCTTCAAAACTTAAACGCGGGACTTCAACATGCAAATCAATACGATCAAGCAGTGGACCGGAAATTTTTTGCTGATATTTGATAATTTGCGCTGGCGAACAAGTGCATTGTTTTTCCAGGTCAGAAGCAAAACCGCAAGGACAGGGATTTTGAGCAGCAATTAAAATAAATCGGGCCGGATAAGTTAAAGTGCCTGAAACGCGCGAAATAGAAACAACGCCATCTTCCAGTGGTTGCCTTAAATTTTCCAGTACTTTGCGGGGAAATTCTGGAAACTCATCTAAAAATAAAATACCGCGATGGGCTAAGCTAATTTCGCCTGGCTTAGGAACTCGGCCGCCGCCAACCAAAGAAATAGCTGAAGCTGAGTGATGAGGCGAACGAAAAGGCCGTTTTTTAATTAAAGGCTGATTATAAGGCAATAAGCCAGCTACGCTATAAATTTTAGTCACTTCTAAAATTTCAGGCATGGACATTTGTGGCATGATTGAAGCCGCAGCTTGGGCTAATAAAGTTTTGCCTGAACCTGGCGGTCCGCTCATCAAGACATTATGGGTGCCAGCCACTGCAACTTCCAAAGCTCTCTTCACATGTTCCTGTCCCTGAATATAAGCCATGTCAAATTCAAATTCTTCTGATTCTAAATTAATACTAACTTTATCTTTAAAATTTTCAATTAAATTTTTAGCGGTCAAATGATCAACAATTTCTTTTAAATTGCGGGCAGGGTAAATTTCAATGTCCTCAATTAACCTGGCTTCCTGCGCATTAATCCAGGGTAAAAATATTTTTTTAAAATTATTTTCTTTAGCAAAGATAACAGCTGGCAAAATGCCGTTAGTATAGCGCAAATTGCCTTCCAAAGAAAGTTCGCCAATAAATAAGCTGTCTTTTAAATCCAAAAACAGCCCTAACTCATTTATTAAAACTCCGACAGCCATGGCCAGATCATAAGCCGGTCCTTCTTTTTTCAAATCAGCCGGCGCTAAATTAATAACTTTCTTTTTATCCCAAGGATAAGGAAATCCCGAATTTTTTATGGCTAAGCGAATTCTTTCTTTAGCTTCTTGCACAGCTGTATCGCCCAAGCCAACAATAAAAAATTTACTTGGATCTCCTTGAGAAGAAACATCAACCTCAACTTCAACCAGCTGGGGATTTAAGCCAATGACGGCAACTGAATTTAATTTAGTAAGCATGTTTTAATTTTACTTTTATCTTAGCCTAAATGTCAAAAGACGCATAAATTTGCGTCTTTTTTAAAATAGAACCATTAATTTTATTTCTTAATTTCTTCTATAAAGAAAAGTCCTATACCGACAATAATCATCGCATCTGCCAAGTTAAAAATCGGCCAGAAAAAAAGATTTATATAATCTATCACATAGCCGAAAATCAATCGGTCAAGCAAATTGCTTAAAGCACCTAAGATAATCAGAGAAACAGCCAAAAGCTGCAGCCAGTTTTGCTGCCATAAAGTCAGCCACCATAGATAACCTAATAAAATCAAAATAACAATCACCAAAATAATAATCAAAAACTGTGGCAAGGGCAAACCAAAGGCAATATTCGTATTAGTAAATAAATTAATTTGGATCAGACCAAACAACAAATAAAATCCTTCATGAGGGATTTTATTTAGAAAAACATATTTGATTAAACTTTCTACAAAAAAAAGCAAAAAGCTAAAACCAATGATTAAAATAAATTTATTCCGGAAGCATTTCCAGTTCATTATTGGCTAGTTAATTTTTCTTTACATTCAACACAGGCAGAAGAAACAGGCCTGGCTAAAAGACGCTCATCAGAAATTTCTTTGCCACAATAATTACATTTGCCATAAGTACCCTTGGCAATTCTGTCTAAAGCTTTATTAATATCTCTTAAAGTTTTTTCTAATGAATATTCAATAGAAAGGTTATCAGTATACTGAGCAATTTCACCAGCATTTTCATCTTCTTTATCGCCATAATCAGGAAATTCAGAACGATAATTATCCTTGACAAATTTATCTTTTTTGGCAAAAGATGCCAAATCATTTTCGATTTGCTCTTTTCTGTTTAATAAATCCTTTTTTATCTTTTCTAGAGTTGTTTGGTTCATATATTTTTAATTAAAGCTATTTTTTAACCCGCATTATATAATCAATTGGCTTTTAATTATTATAAACTATATATTAAAATAATCAAGACTCCTTGTCAAGCTAAATCAAGCCAATGACAGTAAAACGTAAATTTTAACAAATGAAAAAGGGTCCGACATAGCCCTATTATATTTATTAAAGTGGCTGTGGACCCTTTCGAAGATCCCATTTTTTTAGCACTCGCCCTTACAGCGACATGTTAAAATTAAAATGGAGTCTTTGTATACACTCCCCTGAAGCGATGTGAAGTGAAGCCTTCTACCATTTTTAAGGCGCATGGCCTAAGCTAATTAACCATTTTTCTTTTGTTTTTGTTTTCGTGGGCACCCCAGGTTACCCATGTAAAAAATAGTAAAAGGCAGAGAGATTTAGCTAAAGAAGTCTAATTTTAGCAAAATTTCCCTGAAATTGGTTTAAAAGGACTTCTAAATATTGTACTTTCTAATATAAATATAGCAAAACTTGGACATCTTGTCAATTTTTCATTGTTAATAACCCTATAAATTTACCTAAAATTAGCCAAGCATCATAAAATACTAACATTTTACCAATTAGTAATTACTAATTACTAATTACTAAAGCCTAATTATTTATCCCCATAATTTTCCCCAGATTTTCCACATCGCACATCAAATTCACTCTAAACATAACCAAATTGCCTTATCATTAGCTAAATCTTCATTAATTAAAATACCTTTAAGATATTTAAAGCCAGACCAAAATTTAGTTAAATATTCTGTTTTTATAAATAAATTTTGACTAAGATTAGGCATTTTATTATTAAAACAAGTAATTGATTGGGTAAGATTAACTAAATTTTGGCCTGCAACTGTTTCCTTAATTTTATCGCTAGAATTAGATAAAAAAATCACATCATCTGTATAAAAGTAAGCAAATTCATCATTTTGAAATTTAATTACCCTTAAATTAAAGTTATAAAAAATTTCGGAAGTAAAATCCGGGACATTGGGATTTTTAACAATTTGGGTAATATAAGTATAATCGGGCAATTGTTTTTGTTCTTCAATAGGATATTTAACTGCTAAATAGCCCCTTATGACTTGCTCAAGGTTAGCTAATTTATCAGGCACGTCAGTAATTTGATCCAGCTGAATAGCTAACAAATAATTATTATTTTCTAGACCAACTAGCTGAGCCTGGCCATTTAAAAATGCCAGCAACTCATTTTCCAGATCAAAGCCATATATTGATTCCAGCACCTGCTTCTTCTGAGCTAATTGTTCATAATAAGCAAAATCGATTTGCTGTAACATCTCATATAAATCGTTAATTTTTTGCTGACCACTAAAAAATCTAAAACTAAAAAGAAAATCTGCTGGCAAATTAGTCATTAAAAGTGGTTTATTGGGCAAATCCCCGATTAAACTCTCTATAACTATATTATCCTGATTTAATTTGATGCCTAAAAATAATTGATCAGCCTTTTCCTGACTTAATGAAAGCAATAGTAATTTAGTTGGCAGATCTTTTATCATAGGGCCAAAATCATGAATCGCCTTTAAATTAATATATAATTTGCCAGTATAGTCTAGATCTAATTTGTTTAGGTTTAAAACTACACTTACTTTATCAACTAAACAAGGACTTTCCTGATTAGCAGTGTTTTTAGCTTCTTGAAGGACTTTAGCAGAATTACTAACCAATAAGATATTCCTTTCTAAAGCTTTAACGTTCAAAGTATCATAATAAAAACCATGTTCTTTCAAATTATCAAGATAATAAGCTGGCACTTGAACTCCTTTTTTTAAATTAAAAATCAATAAATAATCGAATTTAAGATCCTGCTGCTCAGTATGGGGAATAAGCGCAAACGCAGAATTATAACCCACAAAATTATTCAGTAAATTAAAGTCCGGGTCGGAAAAATCCATATCCTGCTCTAGATTTTTGAAAAAATTATTAATGAAAGGCTTTTCTTTAATTTGTTCAGTTAATCTAAAAGTTGCATAAACAGTTGCATCTTGAGGTACATATTTCATCAAGTTATCTTTCTTAAAATAAAAATGATAATACAAAAAAAGAGCAATTATAACAATTAATATAATTACCCCCAAAACCCGTATGCAGAATTTTAAAAGTCTTTTTTGCCAAATGGTCATATAAAAAGTATAGCAAAAAAATAAAATTGAACAAGTTTAAAGCATAAATTTATGATATTGACTTTAACAATTAATCATGGTAAGGTGAAAAATCTAAAACATACAGAAGGAGGCATGATGAAAAGAGTTAAAGGCACATGGCTAACTGATTATGTCAAAGTTATAAGGGCGAATAAGGACAAAAAGACAGAATTTGAACCTTTTTTAAAGCCTGAAGACTGGAAGATTGTTGATTCAAAAATTTTACCTTCCCAGTGGTATCCATTGGAATCCTTTAAGCGCCTCGGTAAAGCAATCTTCAAAGTTGTTGCTGATTCTAATCTGCAGACAACGCGCCAATTTGGCCGGCTAATTGCCAGGGAGCTGCTTAAAACTTACAAGAATCTGGTTATCCCCGATGATCCAGCTGCCAGTATCCTCAAGCTGATTCAGCTTCATGAAAACTTTTTCAGGGACATTGACTCTGGCACTCAGCTTGTCGAGAAAAAAGACAGATACATTCACATTAAGCTAACGCTGGCTGCCACTGACATGATTGACGAAATGGCTGAACCATTTGCCTGGCAATTAGCCGGCAAAATGGAAGAATTAGCCATCTTGGCAGGCGCCAAAAATGTAACTCTGCAGGTCCAAAAAAATCCCCAAAACTTTGATCTCAAATTCAGTTGGTGATTTCAATGCTCATTTTTAGAGGCAATCAATGATTGCCTCTTTTTTGTTTGTTTATTATAATTAAAACAGCTCTAATAATTAATAACTCCGCTTATGAAAAAATTTTTATTATCCGCGATTACCTTAATTTTCTTAATGCAATCGCTAAGCTTAACTGCTTTAGCTGCTGGCACAAGGCAGGACTGGCTTAATGCCCAACAAACTCGCATTCAAGCTGATGCTGACTATAAAAAAGCTCAGGCAGATTATCAGGCTGATAAAACGCCAGCCAATGAACAAAAAGTTGTGGATACGGCAAAAGATGTTTTAAATGCTGCCTTAGATGAAGCTGAAGCATGGTTAAATTGGAAAAATACAGAAGCGCAAAATAACGCTGATGTGCCAAATGACATCAAAAATAATATTGCCAATGATGTCAATAAAAACCTAGCTAAAATTCAGGATTTTCGGACTGAAGTTGCTGGCATTAATACCAGGCTGGAAGTCGGGATTGTTTTTCTTAAAATAGTAGGAGCTTATGTTGAATTATTAACAGATGTAGCCAGAAACACTGGTTCGATGTGGGTTTATATTGCTAATAATAGAATCGATAAGGCAGAAGATTTTGAAGCTAAACTACGTCAGGCAGCTGCTAAAATAGATGATAATACTGAAATTTTAAATAAACTTGATTTAGCGAAAACAGAATTAGCTGATGCTCAAACAAATGTTAATACGGCCGAAAATGCATATAAAGAAGTAAAAATACCGGGTACGCCATTGATTAAATTTGCCGAAGGCAATAATAATCTGCGGCAAGCACAGAGCCATATGCTCAAAGCCATGGAACAACTTTTGGCTGCTTTAAAATTAATTATGACTAATTACTAAATCTATGAAAAAAACTTTAATATTATTAAGTTGTATACTGGCTTTAACTCTAATCCTAAGCGGCTGTGCTTCAAAACAAAACACAAAAACAGAAAACAATGCTCCAGCGCCAGATAAAAACCAAACCGGAAATATCAATGAAAATCTTAATAATGCTAACCAAGCAAAAGAAATCCCGCCTCAAGAAGATAAAAACTTAAATGTAACAGAAGACGATCTAAATAATCTCAAAGCAGAAATTCAAAACACTAATTATGACGATTTAAACAGCTTAAGCCAATAAATCTTTTACTTTTAATAAAAAAGAAGCCTGCGTCACAGAGCTTCTTTTTTATTATCTAATGATCTTAGAATCTATCTCTCTTGAAAAATTGCTTGCGTCCGCGATCATCTCTCCCTCGGCTGCGATCTTCACGTCCTCGTCCGCGACCGCGATCAAACCCGCCTGGCGCTGGCTGAGGTTTTTTACCGCCTTCCAGCAAAGACAAACTGATTTTATTGTTAACTGTATCAACATCATCAACCCTGACTTTAACTTTATCGCCTTCATTTAAAACATCAGTTACTTTAGCAATTCTAAATGGCGCCATTTTAGAAATATGGACCAAACCGTCTTTGCCTGGCAAAAACTCCACAATAGCGCCAAAATCCATAATGCGCACGACTTTACCCTCATAAACTTCACCAATTTCAATATCTTTGCAAATCTGATAAATCCTTTCTTCTGCTTTTTTCGCTGCTTCAGCATCAGTAGCAGTAATCATAACCAAACCATTTTGTTCTATATCAATGCTAATGCCTGAATCGCCAATGATCTCATTAATCATTTTACCTCCTGGTCCGATCACATCTTTAATTTTGCTTGGGTCAATAAAGAAAGAGGTTATACGAGGCGCATAAGAAGATAACTCGTTTGGTTTGGCAATTGTTTTATTAATGCCTTCTAATATTTGATTCAAAGCTGCACGGCCTTGCGTTAATGTTTTTTCTACCATCTCCATTGTTAAACCATCAGTTTTGGTATCCATTTGAATAGCTGTCAAACCATTTTTCGTGCCAGTGATTTTAAAATCCATCCCGCCTGGTCCGTCTTCCAAATCCTGGATATCAGTCAATATTTTATAAGCACCCTTGCCATCAACAGCTAAACCCATGGCAATGCCAGCCACAGGTTCTTTGATAGGCACGCCAGCATCTAGTAATGCCAAAGTTGAGCCGCAAGTTGACGCCATAGAGGATGATCCATTTGAACCTAATGTCTCAGAAACTACTACAATAGTATAAGGAAAATCCTCTTTGCTGGGTAAAACAGGCACTAAAGCTTTTTCTGCTAAAGCACCGTGACCGATATCGCGCCGGCCTAAACCTTTTAAAGGCTTAGCTTCGCCAACAGAAAATGGTGCAAAAGTATAATAATGCATATATCGTTTTTCCCCGGTTTTTTCCATTGTATCCAAAAGCTGCACATCTCCGGGCGAACCTAAAGTAACATTTGACAAAACCTGCGTTTCACCGCGCTGAAATAATCCTGTGCCATGAGTACGTTTTATCAAACCGACCTCAAACGAAAGGGGTCTAATTTCATCCAGTTTACGGCCATCAACTCTAATTTCGCGTTCCAGAATAGCCGCTGAAACTTTTTTCATAACCAATTTATCAGCTTTTTGGACTGCATAAGTTATAAGCTCTTCTTCTATGCCCTGATCATTTAGGTGCCTTTCTAATTCAGCCATTAATTCATGCAAGCCATGCTTACGCAAAGCTTTAGTTGGTTTTTTATCAGATAATAAATAGGGATCAACTTTTTCTGCCACAAATTCATCAACTTTTTTAAGTACCTCCTCTTTAGCTTTCAATGTTTCTTCATTTTCTTTTGGCACTAAATCCAAAATATTTAATTTCTGTTTGCCAGTTTTAGATACTAAATCATTAATTAAATTAACAATCCCAGCAAAAATTTCCTGGCCGAAAGCAAAAGCTTCGAACATTTTAGCTTCTGGTATTTCATTGGCTTGCGATTCCACCATAATTATTTTATTAGCAGAACCAGCCAAAGATAATTTTAAATCACTAGCTTCAAACTGAGCAACGGTTGGATTTAAAATAAATCCCTTTTCATCTAAGCCGATATTAAGTCCGGCTATCGGACCATTCCAGGGAATATTAGAAATAGCTAAAGCAGCTGAAGCGGCAATTAAACCAACCATACCTGACTCATTAATGCCGTCATAAGATAAAACTGTAAGAATCACCTGAACATCATTTCTAATTTGTTCATCAAATAATGGTCTGATAGCCCGATCGATCATACGGCCGTTTAAAATAGCTTCATCAGTTGGCCGGCCGTCACGCTTCATAAAGCGAGAACCTTTAATCCTGCCGGCAGCATAAAAACGCTCTTCAAATTCCACTGTTAAAGGGAAAAAATCTAAACCTTCCCTTGTTTCATTGGAAATAACTGCCGTACCTAAAACAACTGTGTCGCCATAAGACACAGTTACACTGCCATTAGCCTGATTGGCTAATTTGCCAGTCTCAATAATTAATTTGCGACCAGCGATTTCTTTTTCTACACGAAAAATTTCTGACATAAATAATTTTTCCTTTCTGCTGGCCAACATACTTCTGAATTTGTTAAAAAACAATTTCAGCATGTCTGCCGGTCAGCAATATTAATTTTTAATTACAAATTTTTAATTTTACATTTAAACGCTATCTTCTTCTAACTGATTTTAAAAGATATTTGCTAGTATTCTTACCTAAATCAGTATAATCATCAACAACTTCCAACAATTTGCCTGAAGTGCTTTTGGCAAAGGAAACCAATTCCACCAAGCAGCCTTTATTTTCCTGCAAATAATGGACTAAAGGAATAAAATCACCATCACCTGTCACCAAAACAATGACATCCAGCTTATCAGCTGTTTTAATAGCATCAACTGCTAGGCCTACATCCCAGTCGCCTTTTTTAGCTCCACCGGCAAATACCTGTAAATCTTTAGTTTTAACTTCAAAGCCTTGTTTGCCCAAAACTTCTAAAAACTTCTTTTCTTCTCCAGCCACCGTAATAATACCATAAGCAACTGCTCTGATTAATTTACGGCCAGCAATTGCGGCTTTAAGCACTTCCTGAAAATTAACATTGGCTTTATACAAATTCTTAGCAGAATGATACATATTCTGCACATCAACAAAAATACCGATTCTTTGGTCTTTATGTTTAATCATATTTTACTTAAATAAAAACCCCCGCAGGGGGGTATTTTATTCTTTATTTTCTACAACTTTTAATTTTAAATTTTTGGCCAATTTCTTAAAGCTGTCTGGATTTTCTTTTTGCAGATAATTGGAAAGTTTTTTCCGTTCCTGGACTTTTTTAATCAAACCTAAACGGGATGAATAATCGTGTTTATGCTTTTTCATGTGAGAAGTCAGCTGCTTAATTTCTTCTGTCAAAATAGCTATCTGCACTTCTGGCGAACCAGTATCAGTCCCATGTGTTCTGTATTTTTTAATCAATCTGTCTTTTTGTTGTTTTGTTAATGGCATATTTTTCTTTCAGTTACGCCTATCCGAGTAAAGGCGGCCA
>CAYNWH010000016.1:19518-23024 GCA_964400885.1 uncultured Gammaproteobacteria bacterium | reverse complement strand
TGCCGAGGGCGGGACTCGAACCCGCACAGAGTGTTATCTCCAAGGGATTTTAAGTCCCTCGTGTCTACCAATTTCACCACCTCGGCTCCGTTAGAAGTTCAGTGTTTTTATAGTAATAGCCGTTAATTTTATATTTACAAGATCAACGGTAAGAGTCTTGATTTCACTATACTTCTAACGGAGCCGGCCTAATCTATTTAGGCTTTTTCTTATCTTGCAAATAAAATTTCAACCTTTTCTTTAAATATCTTCCACCCGGTCCAGTTTTTAGATACTTTTCTCTCCTTATGGCATCATATTTATTCAAGCATGTTTCATAATATATTAGAATGACTGGACGCCGCTGTTTAGTTGAATTAACCTGTCCTAATTTATGTCTTTTTAACCTTTCTTTTATATCTGATGTAAATCCGATATAAAAATTATTATCCTTTTTACTCAAAAGAACATAGACAAAATATATATTTTTATCTTTATTTCTCAGAGCGGGTGACCGGATTTGAACCGGCGACCTTTTCCTTGGCAAGGAAACGTTCTAGCCACTGAACTACACCCGCATAAACTAATGGCCAATTTTCAAACATTATGAAATAATTTTAAACTATTTTTGAAAATAAATCAAGAGCTAATCAGCTTGTTTTTTTAGCTTAAAAAAGCTAAGATATATTTAGATTTTAGATTATAGCATTTTAGAATTTTAGTGCTAAAACCCCAAAAATCTTTTTATGACAAAAAAAGAACAAAATAGAATAATTTCCATTAAAGAAAGCCCTGAAGAAGAGGCTTTTGAAAAGAGTTTAAGACCCAAAAAGCTAGACCATTTCATTGGCCAGAACAAAGTCAAAGAAAATCTGAACATTTTTATGGCTGCGGCTAAAAAACGCCAGGAACCAATTGAACATGTCTTATTGCATGGCTGCCCTGGCTTAGGCAAAACTACGCTGGCCCATATTATTGCTAATGAAATGGGTTCTAATATTAAAATAACTACTGGTCCAGCAATTGAAAGAACAGGAGATTTAGCAGCCATTTTAACTAATTTAGGCCAAGGTGATATTTTATTTATTGATGAAATTCATCGTTTAAATAAAATCATTGAAGAAGTCCTTTATCCTGCCATGGAAGATTTTGCCTTAGATATTATTATTGGCAAGGGCCCTAGCGCTAGGACTTTGAGATTAGAATTGCCCAAATTCACTTTAATTGGCGCCACCACCCGAGTCAGCTTAATCTCTGCTCCTTTACGCGACCGCTTTGGCATGACTTTCAAATTAGACTTTTATCAAGATGAAAATATTGAAGAAATTATTAAGCGCAATGCAAAAATTTTTAACTGTAAAATTGATGATGCCGCCTGCCAACAAATCAGCAAAAGAGCAAGGAAAACGCCACGCGTTGCCAATCGTCTTTTAAAAAGGGTGCGTGATTATGCTGAAGTTAAAGGTGATGGCATTATCACAGAACAAATTGCCGTAAAAGCGCTTAAGATACTAGAGATTGATAATCTTGGGCTGGATGATATTGACCGCAAACTTTTAAAAACTATTATTGAAAAATTTTCCGGCGGGCCAGTAGGTTTAAATACTCTAGCTGCCTCAACCAGTGAGGAAATGGAAACAATTGAAGATATTTATGAACCATTTTTAATGCAACTAGGTTTTGTTAATCGTACTCCCAGAGGCAGAACAGCCACGAAATTAGCATATGAACATTTAGGTCTTAAACCTATTTTAAATGAACAAAATAATCTTCTATGAACAAAATTTTAAAGATTCTCTTACTTTCTGACCTTTTTATCCTTTCTGGTTTTGGTTTGCTTGCTCCAATTTTTGCTATCTATTTAAATAATAATATTATCGGCGGCACAATTCTGGCAGTAGGAATTGCTCAAGCAATTTTTCTACTAACCAAATCTTTGTTGCAAATTTACGTTTCCAAATATACTGACCAAGAAAAAGGCAATGTGAGAGAATTATATACGCTGGTTATTGGTTCTTTAATTATGACTTGTGTGCCAATCTTATATCTTTTTTCTCAGACAATCTGGCACATTTATCTTGCTCAGTTAATTTATGGCATTGGTTCGGCTTTGGCTTATCCCGGCTGGATGGTTATCTATACCAGATTCACTGATAAAAATAAAGAGGGTTATGAATGGAGCGTCTATAACACTTCTGTTAGTCTGGGCATGGCTGGCACAGCAGCAATTGGCGCTTTTATAGCTCAAATGTTAGGTTTTAATAGCTTATTTATAATAGTTGCTATTTTTTCATTTATTGGTACAATTTTATTAGGCCAACTTTTTAAACAAGAATTATTAAATCACAAAAGATGATTGAAATTTCCTTATCTGTTTTACTTATCGGTTATGGCATTTTCGCTGTTGTCTTTTTGGTTTTTGCCATAATCAATCTCTATCACATGTTTAATTATGGCTTTCTAAATTTTGAAAGCTTTTTAATGACTTTTATTTTTATTGCCGGCACTGTTTTGATTTTTTTCATTACTTACGAACTGGCCAGGCAAATAGACTGGATCCAGACATTTATAATCTAAAATAGTTATTAGTTATTGGCGATTAGTTATTAGTGAAAAAATTTTATTTTTTATATAAAATAACATTCCTATCTCCAATGACTCAATAACTAATTACTAATCACCAACGTATGTTTATAGAAAAACATATTCCTAATCGACAAAAAGGCGAAAAACTCGTCCTGTTTTTAAGACGTCATTGGCTAGTCATCTTTGGCTATTGGTTATTTTATATTTTTTTAGCTTTAATCCCTATTAGTCTTTATTATTTCATCCTGAATACGCAGCCAGAAGTCTTATCAGGCAAAGTGCTTTATCCTTTTTTACTTTTGCTGACCAGTCTTTACTATCTTTATGTTTTGCTATTTTTATTCAATGCTTTTTTAGATTATCATCTGGATGTCTGGATTGTGACTAATAAAAGAATCATCGACATTGAGCAAAAGGGGTTATTTAATCGTGAAATAGCAGAACATGAAATAGATAAAATTCAGGACGTAACAGGTGAGCAAAAAGGCTTTTTGCAGACTATTTTTAGCTATGGGGATGTTCATGTCCAAACAGCTGGTGAAGTGCAGCACTTTATTTTTCACCAGGTCAATAATCCTTTTGATGTAGTCAAGGAAATAAACCAGTTATTAAAAGAGGCTAGGATACAAAAGGAAAATGCGCAAAAAGTTGTCATAGAAACAGAAAACCCTGTTCAAATAAAAGAATAATTGCTTAAAATAAAAAAAGAGCCCCGCTACGCGGGGCTCTTTTTAATAAATTTTTTTCAAGTCAGTTCCCGTATAATAGTATTTTAGAATTTGATCAAATGTATAATTATAATCAGCAGCCAGCATTATTGCACCATAAGCGGATAAGCCTACTCCATGCCCATATAAGGTAGTTTTCGTATAACCGGCTGGTTCTTTAACTGAAACCAGCCAAGGTTTAGCCGTACCGCCCCAAACTTCTTGCCAGCTTCT
>CAYNWH010000016.1:0-19418 GCA_964400885.1 uncultured Gammaproteobacteria bacterium | reverse complement strand
AAATTTATTGTCATTTAAACTAGTATTCCAGGCCGGACGGTTTTCATAAGAAGCTATTTCAAAAACAGTATTAGGATTTCCACTTTCAAATCTTAAATATGAACTAGTGGCTGTTGTCTGGTTATTAGCAACTAAAGTATAAATTTTGCTGGAGAAATTAAAAGTTATTTGACTCACTGCATTGGCCGAAACATTAGCCAAAACATTTTGATTCTTATCTTTGATTACATAAGCCAAATTAGCTTTTATTAAAATCGGTTCAGTTGTATAAAATAAACCGATTCTCACAATGGGCTCGTTATCTGTCTGATTAACCTCAGGACTAGGCTGATTATCAACAGGTGTAGAGTTATTATCTACAGTGTTATTTTCCGGTGAAGTGCCTGAAGTGGCATTATCCAAAGGATCAACATAAATATTAGCAGTTAAATCAATGCCAATTCTTTTACAGTCTTCTATTGTTTTCTCTGTTACATCTGTAGTGGAAATTCTAAACCTTTTAACTGACAAATCAAGACAAGTTCGGCCCAATATTACTTGGTCGGTCAAAGCAACTCCCTGATCATCAACTTTTAAATTCTTATTAACATCAGAATTCACTGCTACAGCTGGCGTTGCCTGAACATTTGTTGTTACTGGGTTTGCAGTTGTTGAGGCTGGCTGATTAACTATTCTAGCTTGAGTTTTTGGAAACTGAGCAACTGAATCCCAAACATTTAAAGTAATTTCAAATTCACTGCCGTCTAAAATATGGCCATTAGAATAATTTACTAAAACAAATCTTTCAGTATAAACGCCAGCCTGCTTTGGCGCTTCCAGAGCAAACTCATAATAAGCCAGCCAGCCGGGTTTTGCTTGTGCATCTTTTTGCCAAGCAGGAGTGGCCGGATCACGCCAAAATTGATGTCTGACTGCAGTGTCTCGGTCATAGGGCGGCGCTAATTTTAAATCTACGCTATTCTTGCCCATCCTCGGCCAGGTATAATTAGTCAAATTTTTAAACCCAACTTCAAAGGTAAAACCAGTGCCTTTAACAACATTTATTTCTCTTTGAGACTGAATCATTTTCATGGCTTCTTCATTAGCCGCCAAAGCAGTCTGCACTTTAAAAGGATTAAGCCAGGAAAGGTCATTATTAAGAGGTGAGCGAATGGATTTATCTAAATGTGCTAAAAGCTGAGAAACAATGAATATAACAAAAAAAGCTATGATAATACTAAGGAAAAAATCAACTTGTGACTTTTTCTTTATCACAGCCTGGTGCCTAGTTTGATTATAGCGCCAGCCAAAAGCTAATTGGCTATAAATTTTCATAATTTTTATTTTTATTTTTGTTTACTGGCCAACGCTCTATGAGCAAAAGCCAGTTTTTTTTTTGAGAAAAAGCATTTTCTTCAGCTTGAGCTGAATTTACTTTTTCTATCTTTATTATATCATTTTTTCAAGAGCTGGTCAATGAAAAAAGCCTTTTTGTTCAATAAATTTGTTCAGTAAAATTTGGCTAAGATTAAGCAATAAATTAAATTGGTTTTCTATTTTTGACTGCAAAATTTAAAAATTAAAAAGCTCTGATTATTTATTTAAATTTTTAAATTTGATATCATTTAAACAAACCATTTCCGATCACTAATTCCTAATCCCTAATCAACAAGCCCCAATATTATGTCATTAACCACTAAAGTTGCCTATAATACTTTTATCCAATTTGGCGGCAAGATTATCAGTACTCTGCTTGGAGTAATTACTATTGCCATCATGGCCCGCTATTTGGGCACTATTGGCTTTGGTCAGTATTCTACGATCATGGCTTATTTGCAATTTTTCGGCATTTTAGTTGATATGGGCCTGGCCTTAACAGTAGTCCGGCTAATTGCTGATCCTCGGAATGACCAGCAAAAAATTATCAATAATGTTTTTTCCATAAGATTTTTTTCAGCCTTAATTTTTCTGGGTCTAGCGCCTTTAATCATTCTGGTTTTTCCTTATGATAATTTAGTCAAACTCGGCGTAGCAATTGCAACTCTTTCTTTCTTCGCCATTTCTTTAAACCAAATATTAATTGGCCTTTTCCAAAAAGAATTAAAAATGGCCAGTGTTACTATTTCAGAAATCGCTGGCCGCTTTATTCTGTTTTTGCTGGTCTTTATCTTCGTCATAACAAACAAAGGCCTCTTGGCAATTATTCTCGCAGTAGTCTTAAGCAGTTTAACCAACTTTTTACTCAATTATATTTTCGCTCACAAATTTGTCAAAATTGCCTTTGCTTTTGACTGGTCAATTTGGGAAAAAATTATTAAAACAACCTGGCCCATTGCCATTTCTATTGCTTTTAATTTAGTTTATTTTAAAGCTGACACTATTATTCTCTCTTTGGTTCGCTCCCAAGCTGAAGTCGGTATTTATAATGCGCCTTATCGCGTTCTGGAAATCTTAACTAATTTTATTTACATGTTTATGGGCATTATTTTCCCGATTTTGACTCTCACCTGGGCGGAAAAAAACTTTGATAAATTTAAAAGTATTTTTCAAAAAACTTTTGATTTTCTGGTTATTCTGGCTGTGCCCATGATTTTTGGCACATTATTTTTAGCTAAAAATATTATCCTCTTAATTGCCGGGCCTGAATTTATTGCTTCGGCTCTAGTTTTAAAAATTATTATTTTTGCCACTGCCATAATTTTCATCAATTCTCTTTTTGGCTATTCTATTGTGGTTATTAACAAGCAAAAGCAAATGGTTTGGGCTTATGTGTTTGTGGCTATTGTGGCTTTAACTGGTTATTTAATTTTCATTCCTCGCTATGGTTATTATGGGGCTGCTGCTTTTACTATTGTTTCAGAAGCTTTAATTTTTTTGCTTAATTTTATTGTTACAGTCAAGACAACAAATTTTTTTCCTTCTTTCATGATTTTCTTAAAAGCCATAGCCGCTTCTTTAGTCATGTCTGTTTTTCTTTATCTTTTTCCAAATCAAAATGTAATTCTGTCGATTATTATTGCCTCGCTAATCTATGCTGCTGCTTTATATCTTTTCAGGGGCTATTCTAAGGAAATGGTTTTAGAAATATTAAAGCTTAAGTCCTTTGCTAGTCAAGAAAAAATTAATATACCTGACTAGAAATTTAACCAATCAAAAAAATGCTTCCAAAGAAAGCATTTTTTTATTTAAAATTTATTTTATTATGCCAAAGGCCATAATATCCAAGCCAGGAAAAGCCACGGAATAATCAGCATGACCCAAAACAATAGCATGATGCTGAGCTTTCAATATCTCCTGCAATTTGCCGAAAACATTATAAACTTTGGCCACAGGCTCGCCTTTTTTAACAACCTCTCCTGGTTTGGACAAAAAACGGACAATACCGCTGGAACTGGCTGATAAATGTTCGTATTTTAATATTCTGCTTCGTAAAAATTTTGGAATTTTAAAATAAGGTTTATCTTGAATTGCTTTGACCATGCCTAAACTGACTAATAAATTCCAAATAGCAATAACACCCGCTGTAACATTTTTTTCTTCGACAACATAAGCCCCGCCCAGCTCTAAAGTTAAAGCTGGTACATCATACAAAAGCAGGCTACCTGATAAAGTCCGCTTTAATTCCGGGGCATCAGATACTTCTTCCTGCTCATTGATTACTACAAAACCAAATTTATGACTAAAGGTTTTAGCTGCATTATACGCATCTTTATGCTTTAAGCCAGGATAAGGATCAATTAAAGTATAAGGGATTGATTGTGTCCAATCATTATGCAAATCTAAAACCAAAGTTGGTTTAGTCTCTAAAATGCCTGTAAAAACCTGATTGGCTAGTCTCTCAGCTAAAGAACCCGCCTTATCGCCAGGGAAAGAACGGTTAAGATCTTCTTCACTAATGCTGATATGGCGCGTGGCTGTTTCAAAGCCAATCGGATTCATTAAGGGAAAAGCATAGAGGCTACCTTTTATAAGGGGAAACTTTTTTAATCTTTTAAAAATTTCCTGAATAATCACAATGCCGCCAATTTCATCGCCATGGATGCAAGCTGTCAGCCAAATAACTGGCCCGGCCTGTTCACTTATTGCCTGCATTTGCGCTAAACGCCGGGAAGACAAATCAGAACCAGTTAAAATCCTAGAAAAAGAGTATTTAATTTTTTGCTTTGAGCTTTTTTCTTTAGTAACCATAGGTGTTTAATGAATCTTTCTCTTATTATCTCCTAATTTTCTTTATCCGTCCAGAGTATAAGCTTAAAAATTGACTTAAAATTCAAAAATTTTCATATTTTGAAAGATGGTTTTGGCTAGAATTTAGCTAAAATTAAATAAATTTTAAGCTAAAACCTTTACAAACGCGCTTAAATATGATATAATGATTATAGAAATAAGCTAATATTAGCCCAAATAGGCAAGGCTAATTTCTTAAAAATAAAAACAAAACAATGCCTTATAAGCATAAAATAAAAACAAAGTTTGTTCTTATTTTCGTAATTTGCTGGTCAATTATTTTAATTTTTGCTTTAGTTAGCGCAAATTACAATGAACCAACAGTTAAAGCTGGCCGGCTTGTTATAACCGAACCAAACAAAAATGGTTCATTTTTTATTTCTGCTAATATTAGCGAAAACCAAACAATTTCACCTATTTTAAAAACTGAATTCCCCTTTAATGCCCTTTTTGTTAAATGGGAATATAAAAATCTGCCCGAAAACCAGGAAGCTGAAATAATAAAACCAAGTTTTGAATTATATGTCAGCTTTCTTAATGAAAACTGGTCCGATTGGATTAAAATGCTACCAGATCCGGACAGCTATGGCAAAGATGGCAGTCAAATAGAATTTTCCAGCCAAATGATACCAACAAAATTAACTGATTCATTCCAATATAAAATTATATTTAATTCTCCAGAAGCCAAGGATAACCTGAAAAATTTACAATTTACCTATTTAGATACCACCAAAGGTCCGAGTAAACAACTAAAAATCAGCACTGCTAGTCAAGCCGATGATCTGCATATAATTTCGCGCCAAGAATGGGGTGCGAATGAAACTTATCGTTTTGATAGTAATAACAATGATTTATGGCCAGCAGAATATTATACGCCTAAAAAATTCATTATTCATCATACTGCTGGCGAAGGAGCTAATAATGACCCCATGGCTACAATCAGAGCTATTCAATATTGGCATGCCGTGGGCAGGGGCTGGGGCGATATTGGTTATAATTATATAATTGATTCGCAGGGCAATATTTATGACGGCCGCTCTGGCGGTGAAGGCGTTGTGGGCGGACATGCCTATATGAACAACCGTAACAGTATTGGCATTGCTATTTTAGGCTGCTATGAAAATAACCCTAATGACAAAGCTACCTCTACCTGTAACACCCCTGATAAATTAACTGAAGCAACATTAACAGCGCTTAATAAATTAATTGCTAAAAAATCACAAGAATTTAATATTGATCCGCTGGGCCAAAGTGAATTTAATGGCAAAATGCTGCCCAATATCCTTGGCCATAAAGATGTTGGCAATACTAATTGCCCAGGTAATTTAATTTATGACAGTTTAGACCAAGATCGACAATTAGCTTATAATTTTTTACAATCTTTTGGCGGCTACCAAAAACCTTTGCCAACTTCTGCCGAATTTGTCAAACAAAGCGATCAAGAAATAAACATTGAAGAAAGTAAAACAGCAGATGTTATTGTTGAATTCAAAAATACTGGCCAAGCCATCTGGCGTGGCTATGAAGATAATTATCTTTTCGTGGCTGATTCCAGTATAAAAAACAAATTGAGCCGCATTGATTCTTTAAAAATAGCCTTAAACTCTGATAAAGATGGAACACCTACTGCAACGAATCTAAATAACCCGGTTTTTAAATTACTAGATGGCAATGTATACCCCGGAGAGATCGGCCATTTTAAATTAACTTTAAATCCGCCAACTGCTAGCAAAACAGAAACAGATAATTATACTCTGGCTTGGCAAAATAAAGGCTATTTCCCAGACACTGATTTTTCTATCACAATTAATAAAATTCCCTGCACTAGCTGTAATCAAAATGCCAATCAAACTCAGCCCAGCTATAATGCTTCTTTAATTCAATCAACTCTGCCTAATCAAATGCCAGCTGAAAGTTTAGTGTCAGTGCTAATTCAATTTCAAAATACGGGCAATCAATCTTGGCTAAAAGACAATCTAAAATTACAAGTTATTTATGAAAAAACTCATATTTCCCCTTTTAGAAATGACTCCTGGTATAGCGAATATGCCATGATTCCGCCTAATGAAGATGTAATTGCTCATGGCAGTACTGCAACTTTTGAATTCAAAGTAAAATCACCTCATTTAGTCACTTCTTTTCCCCATACTTTAACTTTACTTTATAATGGCCAAGAATTAAGCAATGTTGACCAGACAATTGAAGTTATTTCTCCCTATGCTGCGCAGATTAGTGAAAACACGCTGCCTGTGGCAGTTAGAACAACCTGGAGACCAACAATTAAATTAACATTTAAAAATACTGGCACAAAGACTTGGACTAACCCTATTTTGAAAAGCTATGATATTGATTATACTAATTCCTGGTTTAAGGACTGGTCATGGCTGGATAATAAAACCATTGCCAAATCTAAAGTCAGCATTGCGTCCGGCGAAGAAATAACTTTTGAATTTAGGATTAAACCATATTGGAAACCTAATACCTATCCTCAACTTTATAAACTCTTTGACGGACAAAATGAAATTTATCTTAATGGCAAAACAGCATTTTTGACTTATACGCGGGTTGATCGCTAATTCTAATCTTAAGCAGCCCTGCACCGTACGGTGCAGGGCTGCTTTTTTGTTTTCTCCCCTCTTGAATTTATGGTATAATTAAAAAAATAGTCAAAAAATTTAGCTATGGTTAAAATTAAAAAAGCCGTGATCCCTGTGGCTGGTTTTGGTACACGTTTTTTGCCAGTCACTAAAGCCCAACCAAAAAAATGTTGCCCATTATTGACAAGCCAGCGATTGAAGATCATTTTGGCTATAATTATGAACTTCGGCATTAGCTAAAAAAGCAAGGCAAAGAAAAACTGCGTCAGCAAATCAAAAACGGCCGATTTATGCAGCTTTAGTTGAAGGCACTTATTATTATACAGGCTCAAAAATCGGCTGGCTAACAGCTAGTTTGGATTTTGCCTTAGAACATAAAGAAACAAAATCAGAAATAAAAAAATATTTAAAAAAATTAAAAAATTAAAAATTATGCTTAACTTTATCAGCAATAAAAAAATTTTTGTTTTAAGCCTGCTTTTTATTCTGGTCATCACTACTGGTTTAACATGTGGCGGTCCGCCAGCAGGTTTAACCTTGGGCAAACCTACTCCCATAACCTTAACTTATTGGAAGGTTTGGCAAGATGGCTCAGATGTTCAGGATCTTATTTCCAAATACCAAGCGCTTCATCCTCACATTACAATCAACTACAAAAATTTAACTTATGATGAATATAAAAATGAATTGCTGACAGCTTTTGCGGAGGATCGGGGGCCTGATGTTTTTTCTATTCAGACCACGGAAATGAGAGAATACCAAAATTTAAGCCTGCCTTTACTAGCCCAAATAACTGTTCCTTATCAAGTCGAACGAGGCACGATTAAAAAAGAAATTTATACAGAACAAAGGACTACAAATACTTTGACTTTAAGAGATTTAAAAACTCTTTTCCCTGATGTTGTTTATAATAACCAAGTAATCAATAATCAAATCTACGGCTTGCCTTTAAGCATTGATACTTTGGTCTTATTTTATAACCGCGATTTGCTTAATAATGCTGGCATTGCCCTACCGCCTAAGACCTGGAATGATTTCAGAGACCAGGTTGTAAAATTGACCAAGCAAGATTTTAAAGGCAACCTTATTCAATCTGGCGCAGCTATTGGCACGGCTAATAACGTGGAACGATCAACTGATATTTTAAGCCTGCTTATGATGCAAAACGGCACGCAAATGACAAATGCTAGTGGCGCAGCAACTTTTGATCAGACTCCAGCTGGCTATACTCGCAGTGTCAAGCCAGCTGTTGAAGCTTTGAATTTTTATACTGGGTTTGCTTCGCCAGCTAAACAAGTTTATACCTGGAATGAAAATATGCCGAACTCTTTAGAAGCTTTTATGGCCGGCCAGACTGCTTTCTTTTTCGGTTACTCTTACCATATCCCCCTCATAAAAGCTCAGGCACCAAAACTTAATTTTGAAATAACTAATGTGCCACAAATTGGTACTCCTATAAATTTCGCCAATTACTGGGCAGAAACAGTTGCCAAAAAAAGCCAGCATCCTAACGAGGCCTGGGATTTTATTTTGTTTATGACTACCAACCAGGAAGCCAATAAAGCTTTTTTGGCTAAAAACAGAAAACCAGCTGCTTTAAGAGCTTTAATAACTGACCAATCAACAGATTTAGAATTAGCGCCTTTTGCCAGCCAGCTGCTGACAGCGCGCAGTTGGTATAAAGGCAAAGATGTCCAGGCGGCTGAGGAAATTTTTAAACAAATGATTAAGGATAATTTAGCAGGCACTTTAACTACTGACCAAATAATTAGTCTGGCTAATTCTAAAATTAACCAAACGCTTTAAAAATATGACACATTTATTTTTCAAAAAATACAAAATCCAGGTTATAACATTACTGGGCTTGCTTTTTTTCTTTCTAAATATCAAAGCCAGCCAAGCGGTAACAATCTTACCAGACTGCGCTGCTTCTGGTAATTGCAGCATTTGCGATATTATTCAGGTTATAGTAAATATTGGTGTTTTTATTATGGGAATTGTAGGCGCACTCACCCTGCTCTTTTTTGTTTATGGCGGCTTTATCTTACTGACTTCAGGCGGCGCCAGTGAAAAAGTGCAAAAGGGCAAAAATATCTTAGTTAATTCAGTCATTGGCTTGGCCATTGTTTTGCTGGCCTATACAGGCGTATTATTTGCTGTCAAAACAATAACTAATAATCCTTCGCTGACTATTGACTTAACCTGCGCACCACCAGCCCCGCCACCAACTCCACCACTAGCTCCAGGTACTGAATGTACTAATGCTGGAGGCACTTGCAAATCTAGCTGTAGTATTAGATTTACTAGCGATCCTGAAACCGACTTAGGCCAAAAAGACTGTGCTTCTGGCAAAAAATGCTGTAAGCCTGGAATACCGCCTGCCCCAGGAAGTAATAAAGATTGTAAACATTGGACGCGAGCGACTGGTATAACTACTGCTCATGAATACTGCGGCCTAGATGAATTCTGCAATGTATATGGTATATGCGAATCACGAAGAGATGAAAATGCCCCGTGTAATCCAAGCCAAGTTTTTGCTGAAGATAAACCTAGTGAATCATGTAAGCCTGGCTTGTTTTGTAATGCTCAAAATTCTAAATGCACGAAACAATTAAAATGGCAGGAAGAATGTGGAGATAATCTTGTTTTTACAAAAAACGGTGAAGCTAGCGGTATTGCTTGTAGTGGCAGCTTAGACTGCAAAAGAAGAGCCACTGGTGGTAAATATTGGTGCTATTAAAACTTTTCAAACCTCCTATTAAAATATATAATTCTTTAAAATGTGAGCCATGATATGCTTGCTATGATAAAAACGTCTCTCTTTGAAATTGTTATCCTTAATTTATAATTAATCTACTTATGTCTAAAAAAATATTTATAATCAGCTTGTCTTTATTTCTTGGTTGTACGATTTTTATTTTTAATTTTAGCCAATCTGCGCTAGCTCAGACCTGTTCTCCGGGAATCTGCTGCGGTAAAACCGTAGGCTGCGCCAGCAGTGCCAGCCAAAAAACAGCAACAGATTGCGCTAGTGATGAAGTTTGTTGTTATGATTCTAGTAATCCGGGATCTCTTGCCCAATGTAATTTAGCGGGAGTCGGACATCAACTTTGTAGCGGTACTTGCCAGACTTCATGCCAGGCAGGACAGACTGAAACACAAGCAGATGATTGCACTAGTCAAAGTAAAAAATGCTGTGTAGGAACGGCGACACCTCCATCATCACCTACCACGCCCGCATCAGGCTCTACTTCAGTCAGTCTGGGCGAACTGCAGGGTTTGAGTGTTAGTGGAGATCCAGCGCAAATCATTGGCCGGGTCATCAAAGGCATTTTAGGCGTAGTTGGCGCCTTTGCTTTGCTCATGGTAGTTTATGGCGGCATTATGATGTTAACTTCAGCCGGACAAAGTGAAAAAATCGAAAAAGGCAAAAAAGTTCTTATCTGGGCAGTGATTGGCACTGCTGTAATTTTAGGCAGTTATGTTTTAGTCGGCTATGTGATTACTGCTATTACCGGCGGCGGCGGCGGCAATCCTGCGCCAGCAACTGACCAATGCGCAAGTACTAAACCTGGCTGGGCTTGTGAAACTTTATCTTGCCAAACTGGTGAAACTGCAACAGATTGCGCTTCACGGCTCGGCAGAAACTGCCAATCTGGATTGTGTCCAGGCGGCACTTATAATGTCTGCTGCGAACCAAAAAGTACTCCGCCTACTGACCAATGCGCAAGCAAGCATCCTGGCTGGACTTGTCTTGATTTATCAACCATCTGCGGCCCCAGTGGTAGCGTAAGCAGCTGTATAAGTTCAAAAAATTTAAATTGTGAAACAGGTCTTTGCCCTGGCGCTGCATATATTGTTTGCTGTAAACCTCCAAGCGCCGGAGCTCCATAAATTTCATTAATTAAACATGAGCTAAAAATAATACAACTATTACAAATGAAAAAAATTACTAAAATTCTCTTATTCTTAATTTGTCTGACAATTATCTTTTCCTATTTTACTTTTTTTGCCATTCCAAAAACTCAAGCAATTTCTTACCAGTTAAAAAATCCTTTGGAAAACTTGGTTGGCAAAGCTGAAGGCACAGAAGCTGTTTCCATTATAATCGGGCAAGTTATTAAATTAATTTTAGGTATAATTGGTGCAGTTGCTTTACTGATGTTTGTTTATGGCGGTTTTACCTGGCTAACTTCAGCTGGATCTGGAGAAAAAGTTGAAAAAGGCAAAAATATTCTGATTTGGTCAGTGATCGGCTTAATTGTGATCTTAACCAGTTATGTGGCTGTTTCCTTTATTATTAATGCTTTAACTGGCAAATAGCTAAATTATTATGAAAAAATTCAGCTTAATCCTAATCTTCTTGGCAGTCATCGCCAGCCTTATTTTAGCCAATCATGCGCTGGCTGATGTTACTTTAAAAGGGGCTGGGCCAGCCGCTAATATTCCTTCGGGCGAAACTGGTGTGGCAACTATTGTCGGTAATATTATCAAAGGAGTTTTAGGCTTTGCTGGCGCTGTGATGCTGCTTTTATTTATCTATGGCGGCATTCTTTGGCTGACTTCAGCTGGCTCCAGTGAAAAAATCGAAAGAGGCAAGAATACCCTTGTCTGGGCGATTATTGGCTTTATTGTTATGATTGGCAGTTATGTGGCCACTGATTTTGTCATCACTGCTTTAGTTGGCTCAGCACCAGCAACTCCAGCACCAGCCTCAGCGCCTCCACCATCTTCACCTCCGCCCACTAACCCCACTGGCTGCTTAAGCGGAGCAGCTAAAAATGCCAATGGCTGCTGTGAAGAATTTAGTGCCTATGCTGACGGATCAAATTGCTCTAGTGCTACTTCTAGCGGAATTTACCGTTGCTGCGATTGCGGTAAAACTCAGGAATCCACGGGCTTTCAGTGCGTCAAAGGTACCCAATCTAATTTACAATCTCAAGGCTATACAATAATTTCAGGCCATTGCGGCACTTCAGCCAGCTGGTGGTGCGCCAAAAAATAGAGGGGCTATTTGCTCAAATTGTGAAAAAATATTATAATTATAGTAGTCTTGTTGCTCAAATTGTGAAAAAATATTATAATGTAGATAAGTTTAATTGTTATTTAAAAACTAATCTAATTAATATAATTAATTAATTAATTCTTAAATGCTTGGCTCTCAAGCCTAGCGTTAAGAAAGGTCTAAAAAACATGAAAAAAGGATTAATTAAAGTAGCTGTTTTTTTGGCTATTTTTAGCCTTGTAATTGTTCCACAATTAGCCAGCGCTATTACTTTAGATGTGGGTATTAATTATGCTACAGCAACTGGTTTAGGCACAAAAGACATTCGCGAAACAATTGCTAGTATTATTAATGTGGCGATGGGACTTTTAGGCATCGTGGCTGTAGTCATTATCCTATTAGGCGGTTTTAAGTGGATGACGGCTGCTGGCAATGATGAAAAGGTTAAAGAAGCTAAAAAGTTACTTGTAGCAGGTATTATTGGTTTGGTCATTATCTTAACTGCTTACGCAATCGCTAATTTCGTTGTTTCTTCTATTTTGACAGCAACTTAAGACTATTTTTTTGAGGGTAGGGCTGTGCCCTACCCTTAAAAATTTCAAAAATAAATCTTATGCTAAAAAAAATAAAATATTTTATCTTTTCCCTTGTAATATTTGCTTTTCCTATCCAGAAACTTTTAGCCCAAGGTGATTATGGCTTAGGCACAGCTGGAAGCACTGCGAACTTACCATTCCGACAAGGAGAAGCAGGCACTAATGTGGCTACTTTACTCGGCCGTTTTGCTGGCGCAGCTCTGGCCTTAAGCGGCTCGATTTTTTTGTTCTTGATTATTTATGGCGGCATTATAATTTTAACCTCGGCAGGCAATCAAAGTAAAATAGAAAAAGGCAAAAACATTATTGTCTGGGCCATTATTGGCGCTTTGATTTTAGGCGGCGCTTATGCCATAACCAGCCTGCTTTTTGGCGTTTTTTCTGCTACTTAATTTTCTTTATGATTTCAAAGAAAAAAAGAAATTATTATTTTTTAGTCTCTTTGCTCATTAGTTTTGTTTTAATAATTGCCCTAGCGAATATTGCCTTAGCTTATAGCTTTGGCGACATCCAAGGGTTTTATCAAAAAACCGGCGGCGAAGCCGGACTCAGCCAAAGAGAAGCCACCCCGATTGTCGCCGGCGTCATTAATCAGATACTTACAGTCGTGGGAGCTATTTTTGTTATTTTATTTATTTATGCTGGTGTCAGCTGGATGATTTCCGGCGGCAATGATGAAAAAATAGGCAAAGCAAAAAAAACCATGACTTACGCGGTCATTGGCATTTTTATTATTATGGGTGCTTATTCTATTACTTATTTTATTACCCTAGCCATTGAACAAGCAGGCACCGCTGAACAAGGTGGCCCTGGGGCTGCAAATGACGCTTGTAACGCTTCTGGCGGCAGCTGCACTGCGGCAGAGTGCCTGACTGATCCTGATACGCAAATAATAACCTGTATTTCTACTTCGTGTCCTGCTCGAAATAATACGACAAGGAATACTAGTACTGATTCTCAATGCAGTTCTAGTCAAGTTTGCTGCCCTGGCACAACACCGCCGCCATCAGAACAGCAAAGCTGCTCTAGCTGCGGCCAAGGCGCCTTAAATACTTGCGATGCAACCGAATGCAAAGGAATCAGGCCTTCTTCACCTTGTATCTTCTGCCCTGGCTTTATTGGCGGCAACTGCTATGAAAATACGGGTGATTGCCAAGAACAGTGTTCTAATCCTGACACTTGTTATTAAAACTTATGAATTATTTATGCTAAAAAAAATAAAAATCAGCTTAATAATTATAGGTCTATTTTTAATTTTCTTTTCTGCGGCTAATCCTAGTTTAGCCCAAAATTTAAGTCTAAAATTTGGCAATGCACCTGGTTTAATTGGCACGACTGGCAGTCAAGCTGGCTTAAGCAATACTCCCTTGCCCAATATTGCTGCCTCAGTAATTCAGGTTGTTTTAGGCTTAGTTGGCGCTGCTTTTTTTATTTTGTTTGTTTATGGCGGCTTTCTTTGGATGACAGCTCGAGGCAATGATGAACAAATCAAAAAAGCTAAAAAATTAATTACTAATGCAGTTATTGGCCTGGTTATTATTATTTTAGCTTATTCTATCTCTTATTTTATAATCAATGCCTTAGAATCTTCTGGCGGCCAAACCTAAAATATATGAAAAAATTTATCATTTTTTGTCTAATTATTATCCTGTTTAGCAGCTTTGCCTGGGGATTTGAAGCCAATGCTTCCAAATTTCTTCAAGGATTAACTGGCACTGGCGCTAAAGTCTCTATTTACGGAGGCACACCCCAACCCCTTTCACTCTATGCTGCTAATTTAGTTAAAGGACTGCTAACATTAATTGGTATTATTTTTGTTGTTTTGCTAATGTATGGCGGCTTTGTTTATATGACTTCTGGTGGTAATGATGAAAAAGTAAAAAAAGCCAAAAACACGCTCAAAGCTGCCGTCATTGGTCTGGTTATTATTGTTTCCGGCTATTCAATAACTTATTTCATTGCTTCCACAATAGAAAATCCGGAAGGTGGCCAGCCAAGCTATAGAGAAGATTGTGAAAATCCAGCTTATGTTGATTATAATTCTTTAAATTGCTGTGTATATAGAGTCCAGGTTTTTCAGGAGTTTTCTCAGTACTGCTGTAATAGTTATGGAGATTTTTGCAGAACCAATTATGCTTCTTGCGGAAAAACTGATACTAGCGAATGCCCTCAATAAATTTAAATTATAAATTAAATATGCCTATGAGATTAAAAAATTTAATTATCATTATATCTTTAATATCCTTAGGTTGCCTTATTTTTATTATGCCGGCTTTAGCTAGTTCAATTTCCGGCCAGGTTGAACAATTTGGCGGCCAAATCGGAGCTACTCGACAAAATATTCCGGAATTGGCTGCTTTGATTATTAAATCATTATTAACTCTGCTGGGCCTAGTTTTCGTGGTTATTATCCTTTATGGTGGTTTTATGTATATGACATCTCAGGGAGAGCAAGAAAAAATTAAGAAAGCTAAGCAAATATTAGCCACTGCAATTATTGGCCTAATTATTATCCTGGCTGCCTATGCCATAACTACATTTGTAGTTAATGCTATATTAGCTGGCACAGGGCCTGGCTATTCAGGAAGCACGGGTAACCAGAATAATGAACTTCCTGGTGAAGTTGCACCAGAAAATCCATAAAAATATTGGCTTCAATGAAATAAAAAAAGGGGCAGATATTACTCTGCCCCTTTGTTAGTGGAAGAAGCGCCCTATTTGGGCTGGATGCGCTCCACGAAGTCCGTGTACTCGCCGGCCAGCTCCGAATAAGCATCCTGTCTGGTGCGCGTGTAGACTCTGGTTGCTTGAGCCACCAGCTGTCCCGTGCCAGCGTTGTAGGCCTGGATGTGATATTCCAGATCCGGGAAAACTGCGGTTCTCTTGTACTGGTCGGGCTGGATCCGGAAAGTCGAAGTCGGAGTCCCTTGGCCACTGGGCGTGATCACGACTTTCACCACAAAGGTGAAGTTGTTCTCGAAGATGCCCTGCAGCGGCTTGTTGTATTCCTCTGGGTCGCTGATGATGCGGCAATAGCCTCCATCAGGCCCGAAGGCGTACTCAAAGTTCCCCTGGGGATTGGCTCTGTACGCTTCCGCACAGGCCGGCAGCGCTCCCTGGGAATAGTCCTTTTCGAGCAGCGAGCCGCTTTCCCCCTCCGAAGTGTTATGGCCCTTCTGTTTGGGCTGTTTGACCAGCTGGTAGGCGAAAAACGGATCCGAGGTCGTCGCTGTCATGGTCGGAGTGGAAACCTTTGTGGCGCAGGCCGAAGCCATGGCCACCACCAACACGAGCAACACGAGCAAAATCAAACTCTTTTTCATTATCCTTTCCTCCTTAATTTTTGCCGCCTAAGGCGGGTTGTTTCACTGATTGCCTAACTTTAAAAAACGATTATTTCTCTATTATATCATAATAGAATAAGTTTGTCAAGGGTAAATTCACTTTCTTTTTATAAGAAATTAAGCTAAAATATATATAAATGATTAATTACTTCCAAAAATTAAACTGGCTAAAATTAGCCAAAATATTAAAAATACTAATAATTATTTATATTATTTTTATTTTTAGTATTTGCCTTTTTAAATATCTGACCTTTCAATATAATGGGCTGGATTTAGCCATTTTTAACCAAATTTTTTATAATTCTTCCTTAGGCAATCTTTATCAATTCACCATCCATCCTACCTCTTATTTGGGCGACCATTTTGCTCTGATTATAATCTTGCTCTTGCCTTTTTATTTAATTTTTAAATCGCCATTGAACTTACTTTTCTTGCAAACTTTATTTTTAGCGCTAGCTACAATTCCTTTGTATTTAACAGCTAAAAAATATTTAAATCCCTGGCAGACGTTGCTGATAATAATTCTTTACCTTTTTAATCCAGTCACTTTAAATATTAATTTATTCGAATTTCACCTTTTGGCTTTAGTGCCTTTTTTTATTTTCTGGGCTTTTTATTTTTATGATCAAAATAAGTTTAAGCCTTTTCTTCTTTTCTGCTGCTTAAGCCTGCTTATCCGTGAAGATGTCTCTTTTATTATTTTCATGTTCGGAATAATTGCTTTAATTGATAAAAAGAAAATTAAATGGATTTTAACGCCCGTAATTTTAGCCACTCTTTATTTTTTTACGGCTTTAAAAATCGTCGCTTATTTTTCTGCAGCGAAAACATACAAATTCTTAATTTATTATTACTGGCTGGGCGAAACGCCTTTGGATATTTTTAAAAACTTTTTTCTTAAATTCCCGCTGGTATTACAACATATTTTTACCCTGGCTAATTTAGAATTACTCCTTGGTTTTTCTTTGGTCTTTTTATTTATTCCTCTTTGCCGGCCCAAATACCTGCTTTTATCCCTGGGTATGTTTTTGCAGATTATCTTGGGTTTTGCTTCCGGCGAATTAATTTTAAGGACCCATTATGGCTCAATTTTTTTAACAGCCATGAGCCTAGCAGCTATTTTTTCTTTAAAATGGCTAGTTGCCAACAAAAAAATAATTAACTTTGCTCATAAATATAAAAGTCTGATTCTTTTGATTATTATCGTTGGCCTAATTTATAATTTCCTTGTGCTTGGCCCTTTAATTACTTTTGCTAATAAAATGGCAACAACAGATTATCAGGCTGTTGAAATAAAAAAAGAATTTGTTAAACAAATTCCCAAAGAGGCCTCAATTGTCACTACTTATGATTTAATTACTAATTTGTCTTCCCGAAAAGAGATTTATTCTTTAAATTATCTTTTTCTGGGCCGTCAGCAATATAATGCCGGTGAATATAAAATTCCTGGAGATACCCAATATTTATTAATCAACTTTGCTGATTTTGTTACTTTCCATTTACAGTATGAAAAAAGCGCCAGTTCTTATTATTATCAAGGTGATAATAACCTCCTAAATGTTATTAAAGAACATGACTTTATTTTACAAAAAGTCAATCAAAACTTAGCGCTTTGGCAAAGGGACGGAAATGATCAAGGTTTATCTTTATGGCAGGCCTATTCAACAAGGTCTCAAATCAAATACCCGGCAGAGGAGAAAATAGGTACAGACCTTGAATTCCTTGGTTTTAATCAGGAAAATAAGTTAATTTCTTTTTATTTCAAAGTTTTACAACCTATAAATAAAAACTATTTCATTAAAATTAATGAAAAACTATATCCTTTGGGCTATGGTCTTTTCCCGACAAGTGAATGGCCAGAAAATCAAATAGTGCAAATAAATTTCTTTAACCTGCCGAAGCTGGAAGATGTTCAAATTTTAAATTTAGCTGGTGGGTTGGAATTAGACGAAGTAGGCAGCGTCGAAGATGTTTTAGATAAAACTGAAATAATTGGACAGCTTAATCTAAATTGACTTTATATATAGTTACTTCATTATTAGAAAAAACCTGCTTTAAATAATCCTTCTGACTAGGAGAGAAATCGCCTAGTTTTTTTTCTGCTTCTGAATAATAAATATAACCAATATGTTTATTTCTTAAAAATTCTTGTTTGGCTAAATCTTCTTGATTTTCTTTAAAAAACCAATCTACCAGTTCTTTTTTTTCAAAATAATAAATCGTTTCAATCTTATGCCCGAGATAAACTTTTTTTCCAGCCAGGCCTGCCAAATAATTGCCAGAATAAAATGAAGTTAAAACCAAGTCCGAGGAAGTAGCTTGATTTTTATACCAATTAACTGCTGGCGTTGTGTCTTGATCTAAAAAGATGGCAACCTCATCAGCATCAGAAAAACGAAAATAGTTTAAAAACAAAAAATTCTCATAATAAATAAAAAAATTAGGCAAGATAAAAAGTGTTAAAAAAATAACAAAGAAAATAGCCCTATAAAGAAGGCTTGAGCCAATTTTATTCTTAAGATAACCATAAGCTAGCACTAAAAATATAAAAGAAAAAATTATCAAAGGGAAGATTAATCCTTCGGTTAGTCTTCTCTGAAATGTTAATGGGCTATAAATTAATATAAAACTAGAAATAAGCCAGATTGTCAAAAAAGCCATTTTGTTATTTATTTTTTCAGACCAGACTAGAATCAAGCCCGCGATAGCTGTGATTAAAATAAATCCAAAACCGACCATGGAAATAATCAGAGCAGGAGAAAAAAGTAAATTTTGTAAATTCTTAATTTGAATTTGCCAATTAAATGCGAGCAAATATAAATAATAAGCAACCGCTGGGAAAGAAAGTAAAACTAATAAAAAATAATTAAGCAAAATTTTAATATTATTTCTTTTTGTAATTAAAAGGTAAAGGATATAAATTAAATTTATAAAATAAATAGTAACAATATGAAAAGGATGAAAGCTGGCCAGCAAAAGAGCAAAAAAACCAGCATATATTGAAAATTTTATTTTTTTCTGCTCAAGAGAACGGAAGAAAAAATAAAAAGTTAAAAGAAGTAAAACAATAGAGGCCATAATATGAGGAAACCCAAGTAAAGTTAGAAAATTATTAGATTCCTGATTCCAAAGATCTAGCGGCAAAACTCCATATTTTTCAACTATTTGGCTTTTAGCTTCGAAAAAAAGACTAAATTTAAGGAAATAATAACCCAGGCCTGAAGCAAATAATGCATAAACAGAACACCAGCCAGTATATTTTTTAAGATCATCAGGTAGAAAATATCTTAAAAATTTATAAATTACAAAGATAAAAAGAGGGATAAAGATTATCTTAAATAAAAAGATTGCCCAAGCTGACGGCAGATAAAAAAACTTGGCAAAAAGGCCAAGTGTCAGCCAAAAAGGATTAAAAGTGAAAGTTGGCGTAATCTCCCCGGAAAATAAATCGTCAAATAAAATATTCCCTTGCTTTGCCTGCTCTATATAAGAATAATAAACATAGCCATCATGCGGAGATAAAAAATTTAAACCAGAAAAAAAATTATTATTGCCTTTTATTAATTGGCCATAAGCAAACGGCAAAGCAATAATCAATATTGCTATAAAACTAATCAGCAAAATAAACTTTATTTCTTTTTTCTCTAATTTTAGCTGATTCATTTTTCTT
>CAYNWH010000015.1:0-24555 GCA_964400885.1 uncultured Gammaproteobacteria bacterium | reverse complement strand
AAATCAAGCCGGTTGACCTGGTGCAAAAAGAAAAAATTGTAAATCTGGATGTGGGTTTAAGAAAATCTCAGAGTAGTAATTTGTGATAATTTTCAGATTAGATTTCTGTAATTTTTATAGTTTGAAGAATATGACATGATTAACATCAGGTATAATTAAAATAAAATATCATTATGAAAAAGGCAAAAAAACAAATTTTAAAAAATTCAAAGGAATTAGGATTTAGTAAAACTTTAATTTCTGGAAATCTCAAACAATCCAGCATTATTTTTATTGGTTTATGTTTGGCAGTTAGTTTAACATTTTTAGTTGTAAATAGTTTCTTGGGAAGAAAGGCTGAAGCTGCAACTTGCGGCGGGGCAACAGTATGTAATTGCGGTGACACAGTCACTTCAGATTATACTTTGCCAGCTGATTTGAACTGCAGTAGTGTGAATGCTTTGCTTGTCGGGGCTGATAATATTACCATTGATGGAAATGGCCATTCAATAACAAGGATTTTACAGAATACTAGGACTGTAGGCTCTGGTATTTATGTGCTTGATCATGGAGATGTTACTATCCAAAATTTAACTATCCAAGGCTGGAAAAGCGCAGTAGAGGTTGATGGCGCTCCTTCATCCAATATTAATGTGCTTAATAATGATTTTGACAAAAATCGCTGGGCAATTTATTTTAGAGATATTACAAGCGGGACTATTAGTGGTAATACTATAACCAATGCCGATCAATATAGTATGTATTTTGTTTCTTCTTCTAATATAAATATTGATGGCAATACAATAGATGCTGGCTCTTATCCTATTGTTACATCTGTTTTAACTTCATCAACTATTACTAATAATACTTTTACTAAAAATACATACGCGTTTCAGTTTTCTGGCTCGCCCGGCACTATTAATAATAATACTTTTACTGATAATGGTTATGGATATATGAGTGTTTTTAATGAAACTGCTCCAAGCCGGTTATATAATTTGAATGATACAGTGAATTTTGATATTGATCTTTATGATTTTTCACATGTAGCTTGTCCAGCTTGTACTTATACCATAGCAACTAGTCCGGCTGAAACTGTTAGCTCTGGCCAGATTGGCAATAATGTGACGGGTTCTTTTGATGTAAGCCAGTCAGGTACATATTCTCTGATTATGACAGTTACTGATGCTAATAATAATACAGAAAAAAAGGATTATAGATATTTTGTTGATGCTACTGGCAATCAGACTACTAGATATTATTTAAATCCAGCCTTGCCAGTCCATGGCCAGTCTGCTGATAATGATTCTCGTTCCCTTGTTTTAACTGCTCCAAGTTCAAATTCAGAACTTCAATGCGATGTGTGGATTATGGCAGCCATAGAACAGTTGCCAGATTATCCCTTAGCAAATTTAAATAGCGCGGCTTTAGATTTTTGGTATGATATGAACCCTGATCCGCCTCCTTTTGTGCCTTCTGGCACGCCAGCTACCATAGGCTTAGAAAGAATTAGCAATAGACATTCCACTGGTCCTTATGGCGTTCATCTGGATGTCTCTGATAATACGACTTTTGCCTGGACAACAAGCTATATAAAACAAGCTAAGACTTTTGCCGCTTTGAATTGGCCCATGGATTATTATTGGAATTGGTATAATCTTGCTGTAAAAATGTATACAGATACTTTTAATGATAATCCTTATTGGAGAACTGAAACTTCAGCTGATCCTACTTATGTTGATTTGAATTATACTTATACGACTACGCCTATTGTTAAGGATGTCACTGATTCTAATATTAATATACTTTCAGCTACTCAATCTGACCCTCTTGATCCGAAGACTGCCAGTCTGGTTTTAGATGGTACTGGTTCAACAGATTTGACTTTAGATAGCTTTGACAAGCCTTTTATTGGCTATAATTCTAGAATTGATGCTGCTGGGACAACAACAGTCAGCTTGACCGGCTTAAGTGGCATAACTACAGTTAATAATATTGCTGACATGAGTATTACGCCTTCAGCCGGCTATGTTGATGTCAATATTAATACTTGGAATACGAGCGGTACTTATTATAAAAAATGGACAGAAAATGGGGTGCCAGGAGCTTTAACTGCTAATCATGTTATAAATGATTTAAACCCCAACACTCATTATTATTTGAAAGTAAACGGTGTAGTTGACAGCGATTATACTTCAGACGGTACAGGCCAGATTACCTTTAATTATACTGGCGGTTATTCAACTAAAACATTTGAAGTGACCTCTAGTTTGGGCGGGGGCAGTAATCCTGGAGTCTCTGGTTTTACTGAAGATGTTACTTTTCAGATTAATAATGGCGCCGCAACTACTGATAACCCTAATGTTACTTTAAATATTGCCAGCCAAAGCGCTCAAGACATGCTTATTTCTAATGATCCTAATTTTATTGGTGCTGACTGGGAACCTTTGACGAATGAAAGGGCCTGGCAATTAACATCTGATTTAGACAATAAAACTGTTTATGCTTATTTTCGGGATGCTAATAATAATACTTCTAAATTATATACAGCTGAAATTATTCTTGAAGAAGTTCAAGTGCAGCCTGGTCAGCCAGAAAAGTGTTTACCGCCGGAAACTGCAAATTTGCCAACAGGCATTAATGCCGGTGATTTAATCAAAGTTTCTGATATTACAACTGTCTACTTTGTTAGTGGCTGTGACTTTTTACGGCATCCATTTCCTAATGAGCCCACCTATTTTACCTGGTATTCTGATTTTAAAAATATTAAAATAATTGAACCGGAAATTATTTCTCAGCTTCCATTAGGCGATAATATAACTGTCAGGCCTGGTTCAGCTTTAGTTAAAACCTATACAATGCCTCAAGTCTATGCTGTTGAGCCAGATTCAATCTTGAGAGAAATACCATCGCCAGAAATAGCCGCTGAACTTTACGGCTCTAATTGGGCTAAATTAGTAATTGATATATCTGATCCTTTCTTTATTGATTATACAGTTGGAGATAAAATTACAGAGATTAAGCATCCTAATGCAACTGTTATTCAATATCAAAATTCTTCAGATCGTTATTATATTGAAAACGGAGTTAAACATCTAATAACTCCGGAAATATTTAAAGCTGATTTGTTTTTAGATAAATTTGTTATTACTAATGTTTCTCCTGATTTTTTTTATGAAACAGGTGATAATTGGCCGCAATTAGAAGTCGGCCGTCTTCTTACTTATTAAAAAACATTGAGTTAAAAAAGAAAAGACCACCTGAGGGTGGTCTTTTTTTGAGATTTTGATTACACGGTGGGCCGTTGCCAAGGCTGGAAAAAGGGGTTTGTCTGATGTTTTAAAACCCAGTCTAGCGCATTAAGCACTCGGATGATGTTAGGGTAGGTTTTTATATGACCTGATTCGACATCAGCTAAAAATACTTCAGCGCTCATCCATTGAATGTCGACTGTTTCGCAGTCTGCTTCCCCTGGCTGTTTTTTGCTGCGGATACTTTTCTTATCTTCAGGATTTTTTAAATTGGCAAGAAAATAAGCATATAAAGTATGTGCATTTTTGTAAATAGAACTATCGCCGCAACGTAGCTCTGTGTAAAAAGCATTGGATCCAAAAAGTTCAACTTCTAAGCCAAGTTCATTGCCTTGTTCGTCTAATTTGGCAGTAAGTTCTTCCGTTGCTTCTCTTAAAGCAGTATCGCCTATAAAAACTGGTTTTGAGGTATCAGCCGGGATAATAACTTCTCCGCCCGCGCCAGGAATCCATTCCTCCCGGTCTTTGGAACGCGTAAAAAGAATTTCTCTGGTAAAAAGATCAATGATTACGGCCGTGCCGAATAAGTAAAACGGCTCTGGCCACCATCTCCTGCCTTCTTGTGTCATTTCTGTCCTCCTCTTTTTAAAAAAAACAGCATTTACTTTTATCTTAAGCTTACAATAATTTACTTAATTGTCAAATGCCAGGGCTGGAAATTATTTAAGAAATCTGCTAAACTTTAAATATTCTTTGAATTAATAACCTATAACTAACCTACGTCCCCCTAAGCGGGACTACGGTTGGCGAAGGCCAATTATTAATTACTTATTAAATATGAGTATACTAACGAAAATTTTCGGTGATCCTAATAAAAGAGTCGTCTCTAAAATTCAGCCCTTAGTTGACCAGATTAATGCCAAAGAAAAGGATTTTAAAATCTTGTCAGATGAACAATTAAAGGCAAAGACTCAGGAATTCAAAGAGCGTTTAGCCAAGGGTGAAACTTTGGACGATATTTTAGTTGAAGCTTTTGCTACGGTACGCGAAGCCGCGAAAAGAGTTTTGGGCCAGCGTCATTATGATGTCCAGTTAATTGGCGGCGTGATATTGCATAAAGGCCAAATCACAGAAATGAAAACTGGTGAAGGCAAAACTTTAACTTCGACTTTAGCTATTTATTTAAATGCTTTAGAAGGCCAAGGCGTGCATGTGGTAACCGTTAATGATTATTTGGCTCGTCGTGACTGTGCCTGGATGGGCCAGATTTATAATTTTTTAGGCCTGACTATTGGCTGTATTCAAAATGAAAGGATTACTTATATTTATGATTCTACTGTTAAAGCTGATGAGGCTGATAATAAAGAGGAAAGCTTGAAAATATTTAAAGTTGATATGGATAACTTAAGATTAGTAGAAAACAGAAGAGCAGCTTATGACTGTGATATTATTTATGGCACCAATAATGAATTTGGCTTTGATTATTTGCGCGATAATATGGTTTATAATCTGGCTGATAAGGCGCAGAGGAATTTGCATTATGCGATTATTGATGAAGTTGACAGCATTTTAATAGACGAAGCGCGTACGCCTTTGATTATTTCCGCGCCTGATGCCCAGTCAACTGAAGCTTATTATAAATTTGCCCACATTATTAAAGAACTGAAGGAAAATGTTGATTATAATATTGATGAAAAAATGCATTCCGCGACTTTTACTGAAGAAGGACAGGAAAAGATTTCCAAACATTTAGGCGCTGATCCTTGGGTGCAAATGGATTATGAGACCAGTTTTCATTTAGAAGCAGCTTTGAAAGCCCATGCGCTTTATAAAAGAGAAAAAGAATATGTAGTTAAAGACGGTGAAGTGATTATAGTTGATGAATTTACCGGCCGTTTAATGCCAGGCCGGCGTTATTCTGAAGGCATTCACCAAGCCATAGAAGCCAAGGAAAATTTGCAAATCCAAAGAGAAAGCAAGACTTTGGCGACAATTACTTTTCAGAATTTATTTCGTTTATATGATAAATTAGCAGGCATGACTGGTACAGCGATTACTGAAGCTGAAGAATTTTTTAAGATTTATAAATTAGAAGTGGTGGAAATTCCTACTAATAAACCGATGATCAGGCGGGATTTAAATGACTTGATTTATAAAGATGAAAAAGCCAAATTCAATGCTGTTATTAAAGAGGTTAAAGAAAGGCAAGACAGCGGCCAGCCAGTTTTAATTGGCACAATCTCAATTGAAAAGAATGAATTGTTAGGTAAAATGCTGGACAAAGAGGGAATTAAACACAATGTTTTAAATGCCAAAAACCATGAAAAAGAAGCAGAATTTATTGCTCAAGCAGGCAGAATTGGCGCCGTAACTTTAGCCACTAATATGGCTGGCCGTGGCGTGGATATTATTTTGGGCGGTAATCCTGTAGACAAGGAAGAAGCCAAAAAGGTTAAAGAGTTAGGCGGTTTGCATGTGCTTGGCACAGAGCGACATGAAGCGCGACGCATTGATAACCAGCTGCGCGGCCGTTCCGGACGTCAGGGCGATCCTGGCTCTTCCCAGTTTTATGTATCTTTAGAAGATGATTTAATGCGCATTTTTGGTTCTGATAGGATTAAAGGCTTAATGGAAACTTTGCGCGTGCCTGAGGATATGCCGATTGAAAACAGGTTTATTTCTAAATCATTAGAGCAGGCTCAAAGAAAAGTGGAGGGCAATAATTTTGATATTCGTAAGCATTTAGTGGAATATGATGATGTGATTAATAAACATCGCGATGTTATTTACACTAAAAGGCAGGAGGTTTTAGAAATTGCTGCTGATTTTAAAACTGATGTGGTTTTACACGATCGGATTTTTGAATATATTGAAGCAGAACTAGAACAAGTAGTTTTATTCCATACAGCCGGTGATAATGAACGAGCCTGGAATATTAAAGAAATCTATGAAGTAGCCAATACGATTTTTCCTGTTAAGGAAATGGATAAAATTGAATTGCAGGAAATTAGAAAAATCGCTGGTACGCGGGCTGAAGATGCAGAAAGCCGGACGAAAATTATTGATTATTTAATTTCTTTAGCGCAAACAGCTTATGATGATTTAGAAAAGCGAATTAATGACCCTAAGCTGATGAAAGAAATTGAAAAAAGTGTTTTACTGCGTTCTATTGACCAGTACTGGGTTCAGCATCTTGAATCCATTAATCATTTGCGCACAGGCATTGGTTTGCGCAGCTATGGACAAATGGATCCATTAGTAGAATATAAAAAAGAAGCTTATCGTTTGTTTAATGAATTATTGAACTTAATTCAAAAGCAAATTGTTTACAGTATTTTTAAAGTCGGTATAGTCCAGCAAATGGCGCCAACTATAACTTCTCAGGCAAAAGATTTTAGTGGCGCGCAAAAGACAATGAAAGAAGGTGAATCAGTTTATGGTGATCAAACTGACCGAACACAAGATGTAGTCAAGAAAAGAGGTGAGTATAATGGCCAGCAAGTCGGTCGCAATGATCCTTGCCCTTGCGGGTCAGGCAAGAAGTTTAAAAAGTGTCATGGGGCATAGGAAGCTTTGTGTAATGAGTATTGTGTCGTGAGTGTTTTGAATAATAAATTTTATACCCGATTTTAGTCGGCGTATCGGATTTTATGCCAAAACTTTTTATAAAAAATCGCCAAGGCCAGAAAATCGCAGTTTTGGTAGAAGAAGCTAAGCCCCAAAAGGGTTTGGCTTTTGTAATGCATGGTTTAAGCGGTTTTAAAGAACAGCCGCATATTCAAGCTATAGCTGAAGTTTTACAAGAAAATGGCTATACAACTGTTAGATTTGATACTACTAATACTTTTGGCGAAAGCGAGGGTGATTATGAAAAAGCAACTATTACTAATTATTATGAGGATTTAGAAGATGTTATTAATTGGGCTAAAAATCAAAAATGGTATCAGGAACCTTTTATTTTAGTCGGTCATAGTTTAGGCGGTATTTGTACAGCTTTATATGCGGAAAAATATCCTGATAAGGTTAAGGCTTTAGCTCCGATTTCTACGGCGGTTTCCGGTCAATTAATGAAAGAAAATTATGCTAAACAAGGCTCAGATTTTTTGAAAAAATGGCAAGAGCAAGGCTATTATGAAGTTCCTAGTATTTCTAAGCCGGGTGTTATAAAAAAAACAGGCTGGTCATTTTTAGAGGATAGTTTAAAGTACGATCTGTTACCTGAAGCTAAAAATTTAAAAATGCCGGTACTTTTAATTGTAGGCGAACAAGACACTTCAACTCCGCTTGATCAGCAAAAAATTTTATTTAAGGCTTTGCCTGGGCCTAAGGAATTGCAGATAATTAAGGGTGCGCCGCATACTTTTAGAGATAAGGAACATTTAAATGAATTAAAACAGATTTTAAATCAATGGCTTAAAAAGCTTGATTAATTGTTATGAAAATAAAGATTAAATTTTTAGAAAGATTTTATAATGTACTTTTGGTTTTAGTTTTTTTAGTTATTATAATTACGCCGAGCTTAATAAATGACCAAGTTTCTTTGACTCGCAATTTGATTATTAGAGAAGAGTATGCTGAAAGTTTTTTGATCATAATTTTATTAGCTTTGGCTTATCTTGTCTTTTATTTCTATACTAAAGAACATCAGAAAAATCTTAAAAGATTGGCTTTGATAAATAAAGATAACAAAGAGCTGGAATCTAGACTTAATGATGCCTTTAAATATATTGGCGCGGTTAATGTTCAAATTCAGGAAATTCGTGATATTTTCACTAAATTAAAAAAATATCCTGAAGATAAAAAGGAATTTAGGGAAATTTTGAATTTTTTGGCGCAAAAAGCTCTGGGAATAGTGAATGCTGATTGGGTAATGTTTAGAATAATTAATGTTGGAAATAGCCAGATTTTGCGTGAGCATGTGGAAGCCAGAGGCAAGGCGGTTTTGCTTAAATCCCAAATAGAAGTTAGAGATTTATTAGATAATCGCCCAATAAATAATTGCAGTGTTATTAGTACTGAATCAAAAGAATTGAATTTTAGAGTTTTTTGTATTTTTCCTTCGGCTAAATTATCTGACAATCAGGTAGTTTTGATTAAGGCCATTGTTAATCAGCTGGAAATGCTATTTTTGATTTTTAATTCAGCTTATATAAAAAAATAATTTAACGATTTGTATGTCTAAAATTTTATTAATTTCTGGCAGTCCGAGAAAAGGCAATACTGATTTTGTCCTGGATAAAATTTTCGCGGGGATTTCAGGAGACAAAGAAATAATTTATTTGAAAGATAAAAATATTAAACATTGTTGCGGCTGTTTGAATTGCGATACTAATAAAACCTGCTTAATTAATGACGATATGCAGGCTATTTATAAAAAAATGCTTGATGCTGATATTTTTATTATTGGTACCCCAAATTATTTTGACAATGTCCCAGGCTTATTGAAAGATTTTATTGATCGGACAAATCCTTTTTATGAAACAGATAAGTTAAAGGGTAAAAAGTTAATTGCTATCGTTGTCGGAGGCGGGGGAAAGGCAAATTCTAAAAGAATCTGTTCTCAAGCTTTAAAATATTTTGCCGATTGTCATCAATTAGATCTTGTTGATTCTTTTATTTTTCAGGCTTTGCAGGTAGGCGAATTAAGTAAAAATAAGGTTAATTTGGAGAAAATAGATGAATTTATTAATAAAATTAAGCTTCAATTTAAAGATTGACCTTGATTTTCTTTAAAACTTGCCTTAAAATAAGATTTATAATATACTATCTGTATAATTTAACCTTTTTGGGTTATCTTTTTATTATAATAATCAATTGTCAATAACCAAGCTGATATTCTAAGTAAGAGTTTATAATTTAGAAATTAGGTCATTAAATATTGTTTGAGATTTGGCATTTGGTTATTGGATATTTAAAATATTATGACCAGAAGAACAAGCACAATTAGCCCCAGAAATAAAATCAGAATTTTGATTATTTTGATTTTAATAATCTCAATCTCATTGGGCTTTTTAGATTATCCGAAAATTTGGAATGATTCAGTAAATTGGCTTAATGGTAAATTACCATTAAATATACCCCAATATTTTAATTTGCCTTTTAGATTAGGCCTTGACTTGCAGGGCGGTACCCATTTGGTTTATCAGGCTGATGTTTCTCAGGTGCCTGGCAGTGATCAGGCTGATGCGGTAGAAGGAGTTAGAGATGTGATTGAAAAAAGAGTCAATGCTTTTGGCGTGGCAGAGCCTTTGGTTCAGACTACCAAAGAAGGCGGGCATTACCGGGTAATAGTAGAATTAGCCGGTATAAAAGATGTTAACGAAGCTATTAAAATGATTGGTGAAACACCGCTTTTGGAATTCAAAGAACAATCCATAGCCCCATCAGAATTGACTGCTGATCAGCAGCAACAATTAGACGATTATAATAAGCAAGCGAAAAGTACAGCTGATGATATTTTGGCTGGAGTTAAACAAAATCCTGATCAATTTGCTGATATTGCTAAGCAAAAATCAGAAGATGACCAGACCAAAGATAATGGCGGAGATTTAGGCTTTATTCAGGATGGGGGAGTCTATAGTGAATTTTATAATGATATGGAGCCTTTAGCAGAAGGACAGATTTATAAACAGGTGGTAGAAAATGCTGAAGGTTATAATATTTTAAAAAGGGGAGCGACTCAATCTGAACAGCAGATTAGAGTTAGCCATATTTTAATTTGCTATAAGGATGCTCAAAACTGTGATAGTAATTTGAGCAAAGATGAGGCTAAGCAAAAGATTGAGGATTTGAAAAACCAAGTAACTCCGGAAAATTTTGCTGATTTAGCTAAAGCTAATTCTACTGAACCAGGCGCTGATACTAGCGGCGGAGATATTGGCTTTATATCAAAAGGCCAAACAGTGCCAGAATTTGAAGATGCAGCTTTTGCTTTAAAAGTCGGTGAAATTTCTGATGCAGTGGAAACGCAATTTGGTTTTCATTTGATTTATAAAACTGATGAAAAATCAGTGCCTACAGTCCAGGTTTTCAGAATTTTAATCAAAAAAGAAACGGCTAATGATATAGCGCCGCAGGATCAATTTAAATATACCGGTTTAACCGGTAAACAATTAAAACATGCGCAAGTTGTTTTTAATCCTAATACTAATGAGCCTCAGGTTCAGTTGGAATTTAACAGTGAAGGTTCTGATTTGTTTGCCGAAATTACCGGCCGTAATGTCGGTAATGTTGTGGGTATCTTTTTGGATGGAGAACCTATTAGTTTGCCTAAAGTTAACGAAAAAATTACTGGCGGCAGCGCAGTGATAAGCGGCCGGTTTAGCCTTGAAGAAGCCAAAACTTTAGCTCGACGCTTAAATGCCGGCGCATTGCCAGTGCCCATAGAGTTGGTTTCTCAGCAAACAGTAGGCGCTACGTTGGGCCATGAATCATTGCAATTAAGTTTAGAGGCTGCTTTATTAGGCTTGATTTTAGTGGCTTTATTTATGATAATCTATTATCGTTTGCCAGGCTTAATTTCAGTTGTTGCTTTGCTGATTTATGGCATTTTGGTTTTGGCTGTTTTTAAGCTTATTCCTGTGACTTTGACTTTAGCTGGTATTGCTGGTTTTATCTTATCATTAGGCATGGCAGTTGATGCAAATGTGCTTATTTTTGAAAGAATGAAAGAAGAGTTAAAAGAAGGCAAACCATTAGGTTCAGCTATTGATGAAGGGTTTAGGCGGGCTTGGCCTTCAATTCGTGATGGTAATTTTTCCACCCTGATTACTTGTGTGATTTTATATTGGTTTGGTACAAGTATTATTAAAGGTTTTGCTTTAACTTTGTTTATTGGCGTGGTGCTTTCTATGCTCACAGCTTTATTTATAACTAAAACCATTTTACAGCTGGTAATTGGCTGGAATTTTATTAATAAAATTAATTGGTTGTTTTTATATAAGAAAAGCCAGTCTGAAGAAGATCAAATATGAAAATAATTAATAAAAGAAAAATATTTTTAACAATTTCTGGTAGCTTAATGCTGCTCTCTATTTTGGTTTGGATTGCCTGGGGCTTAAAATTAGGTATTGATTTTACTGGCGGCAGTCTAATGGAAATAGAATATCAAAATAACCGGCCTAGCTCAGATCAGATTAGACAAGAATTAGCTGATTTAAATTTAGATAGCTTAAATGTTCAGCCTACAGGGGAAAAAGGCTATATTTTAAGATTTAAAACAGTTAATGAAGAGACGCATCAGCAAATTTTGGACAAATTAGAAGGGAATCAGCCTGCGGCTGAAAATACCTCTCTAACAGAAGAGACTACTAATGATAATAATTTAAAAGTTGAAGCCCTTGATAATAATTCTAATATTGATATAAGCGGCGTTCAGGTAGTTAGCACTGAAAGTTCTGCTGCTAATAATGCCAGCAATGTTACAGAATTAAGATTTGAAACAGTGGGGCCATCAATTGGCAAAGAACTGCAGTCAAAATCAATTTGGGCTATTTTAGTCGTGGTAATCGCCATAATTTTATATATTGCCTGGTCTTTTCGCAAAGTTTCTTATCCTGTTACTTCCTGGAAATACGGCATAGTAGCCATTATTGCATTACTCCATGATATTTTGATTACTTTGGGTGTTTTTGTTTTCTTAGGCAAATTTTGGGGTGTGGAAGTTAATACGCCTTTCGTGGCTGCTTTGTTGACTATTTTGGGTTATTCAGTTAATGATACCATTGTTATTTTTGATAGAATTAGGGAAAATTTACACCGCTATGAAGGTGAATTTGAAGAAATTGTTGATAAAAGCGTGGTGGAAACTATCAGACGTTCTGTTAATACTGCCTTGACCACAGAATTGGTTTTATTGGCAATTTTATTCTTTGGCGGCACAACTATTCATGATTTTGTCTTAACTTTGGTTGTCGGTATTTTCTTAGGTACTTACTCTTCAATTTTCATTGCTTCACCTGTTTTGGTTATTTGGCAGAAATTGGATTGGCGTTTAAAAAAGAGCTAAAATTAGTTATAATATTTTGATATTAAAAAGAAAGTCATTTGTCTTTCTTTTTTGTTTGCGTTTGACTGTTGACATTTTTCAAAAAACATGTTATAGTTATAAAAATAATGAAAGGAGGTGATTTTTATGGCCGGATTGGTTAGTATGAAAGACCTTTTGCAAAAAGCGGGTTTTGAAGTCAAGGTGCGCAGCAATACTGAGCAAGAAGAGCTGGACAAGGTGCGATGTGTTCTGGGGTCGGTATTAATGACGACAAGCCGAATTCAGCGGGAAAGACTGCTGAATGAATGGAAAGATTTTCTGCCTGAAGACATCTTTAGAGCACTGAAACAGGGACATGAGGGTCTTTGCAGAATCTTTCCATACTAAACTCGCCACTGGCAATTTCATTAAAAAGGAGGAAAATAAGATGAAAAAAAGGAAATTTTAAGCATTCCCGATGAAAATCCCTAGTTCGCCCAGCCAAAGCGAATTATGATGGGATAAAGTAGTCGGGAATATTTTTTTACTTAAATTACTTGACATTTTTAGCAAAATATTATAAGCTGTTTAAATAAAGCCAAATACTTGCTTTTTTGTAAATATTAGGGTATAATTTAAAAACTAGTATAGGCTCTTGACAATTTTTTTTATATATGTTATACTATGACATAGTTTAACAGTAGGGGAATTAGGGAAAATGTACATTCTGCTTTATTTTTAATTGCAACAATAAATATTTCAATAAATATGAAAGTCAAAATAAAAACAATTAGTTATGCAGACTTAGTTGATGCTTTATTGGCCAGCTTGCCAAATAGAGAACGCGAAGTCTTGCAAAAAAGAAATGCCTTAGCCAATCAGCCAAAATATACTTTAGAGCAGATCGGTAAGGATTTTAATATTACCAGAGAAAGAGTCAGACAAATTGAAAAAGAAGGTTTGAAAAAAATTAAAGTTTTAGATTCTGCTAAAGCTAAATCGCCTTTAGCTGAACTGGAAGCTGCTGTCTCTGAATATTTAAAGATTTATGGCGGTATAATGTCAGAAAATCAATTAATTGATAAATTGCTCCAAGAAAAGCAGGAACAAGAGGCCAAAGCTTTGAATTTTATTTTAGCTAATATTTTAGCGGAAAAATTTGCCAGAGTGGATAATGTAGTTGATCATTATATTATTTGGAAATTAGAAGCCGTTAATTTAGATGAAGCCTTGGAAATTGCTTCAGCTTTAAAAAATATAATTGAAAATCATGCGAATCCCTTAACTTTAGAAGATTTAATAGCAAGATTTAAAGATCATAAACACTATCAGATAGTTGATCAAAAAGAAGCAGAAAATCAGTTGATTTTGGAAGCTTTATTAAATACAAGAAAAGATTTGAGCAGAAATATTTTAGGCCAATGGGGTTTAGCTAACTGGCCCACTGTCAGGCCGAAAAGGATGACTGATAAGGCATATTTAATTATGTTAAGAGAAGGTAGACCATTGCATTTTGTTGAAGTAGCTGATTTAATTAACCAGGCTGACTTCGACCGCAAAAGAGCTCATCCGGCTACAGTGCATAATGAATTAATTCTAGATAATAAATATGTTTTAGTTGGACGTGGCATTTATGCTTTGAGAGAATGGGGCTATCAAGAAGGTACAGTGGCTGATATTATAGAGAAGATTTTAAAAGAAAAAGGCCCTTTAGCTAAAAGGGATTTAACTGAAGAAGTATTAAAGCAGAGATTAGTCCAAAAAACCACAATTACGCTAGTTTTGATGAATAAAGATAAATTTGTAAGATTAGAAGATGGCGCCTACAACCTAGTTTAAAAAGAATAAAATATAACAAAAAGAAACCTCCAATTTGCTTGCAGGTTTCTTTTTGTTTTTAGCTAGTAAAATAGTCAAATTTTAGGTATAATAAAGTAAACTTATGATAACAATAGATTTTACTAATTTCAATCAATTAGTTATTGATTTTTTTAACCAATTTGCCGGTCTTTCCAGCTGGCAAATAATCTGGCTCTTGCTTTTTAAGTATTGGGGCTGGGTTATTTTTTTAATTATTTTTTTGCGTTTCTTTGCTTATCAGGAATACATGTTTTATATCTGGGATAAGTGGGGCGCTACCATGCCAAAGCCAATCATCTTGGCTATTGACGTGCCCAAAAGAAATGAGCAGAGCGTTCAGGCTATGGAGAATTTCTTTGATCATTTATTGGGCGCTCATGGCACAATAATTTGGTGGAATAAATATCTTGTCGGCGAGTTTCAACGCTCTTTGTCTGTTGAACTTGTTAGTATTGGAGGCAATGTTCAGTTTTTGGTGCGTTGCCCGGCTGACTGGCGCAATTTAGTGGAAGCTGCGGTTTATGGTCAGTTTCCTGATGCGGAAATTACAGAAGTTGAGGATTATGTTAATAGCGTGCCTAAAGATTATCCTAATGAAACCCATGAAATTTGGGGCTGCGAATTTACCTTGTCTAATCCTAATGTTTATTTGCCTATTAAGACCTATATCAAATTTGAACACCGTTTTTCTGAAGTTTTTGTCGATCCCATGGCCGCTTTACTGGAAACCATGAGCACAATCGGTCCAGGCGAACAAATTTGGCTGCAGATAATCTTAACCCCTTTAGCTGTTGACTGGGGTTTGGAAGGTGGTAAAAAAGAAATTAATAAAATGTTAAAAATTCCGCCACCAGCTCCTAAACAAGGGCTGATTTCTCAAATTCTTAGTCCTTTGGGCGGCATTGCCAGTGAATTTACAGAGCAATTCGCTGGAGTGACATTGACTGGCGAGCCAACTGAAGAAAAAAAGCCTGAAATGCCCCCTAATGTTATGATGAATTTATCGCCAGGCCAAAAAGAACAGCTGGAAGCCATTGAAAGAAAAATTGCCAAGTTGGCTTTTAATACCAAACTCAGATATATTTATGTGGCTGAAAAAGACAAAATGAATAAGCCGGTTGGCGTTAATGCTGTTATTGGCGCTATTAAGCAATGGACTGATATGAATTTAAATGGTTTTAAGCCAGATTTAAAGACAACCAGTACTAGTTCGCCCCAGTATATTTTAATTGATTATCGTCGCAATGCGCGCAAAAATAAAATTATGAGCGCTTACAGAAATAGAAGTACTCTTGTTGGTTCAAAAGCCAAACCAATGTGCAGTGAGGAGCTGGCTTCTTTTTGGCATTTCCCTAGCATGTATGTGAAAGCGCCATTATTGAAAAAAACTGATTTTACCAAAATGGCAGCGCCAGTTGGTTTGCCTTTAGGTGAAGCTCCGGCTGAAGTTTTGGCAGCGAAAAAAAATGAAGAGATGATAAAAGAAAAGACTCAAGTTACGCCCACTTTTGATTATGACAGTGATGAATTTGAAATGCAGTTTGCCAAAGATAAAGCAGCTTTTAAAAAGAGCCGCCCAGCTCGGGATAAGAGATTAAAAGAAATTGAAAGTGAAGATGCGGTAGCAATAAAAAAAACAGAAGGGAAAAAGGAAAATATAGAAAAAACATCGGCAGAAAGTAAAAAGCCGACTTTGGACAATTTGCCTTTTATAGATTGAAATAAATTGAAGTCTTAACTGCTGATTTTAAATCGCGGATTACACAGATAAATTATAATAAATATGGACCAGTCAGAAATAAAAAAAGCCTTAGAAAATGAAATTACGCCTTTTGCTGTGACGACTTTTCGTAATCGCGAAAGGATTTTTGGCATTAAAACAGATGACCGCAGACGCCACGTTTATCTTATTGGTAAAACTGGCATGGGTAAAACTACCTTAATTGAGAACATGGTTTATTCTGATATTATTGCTGGTCATGGCGTTTGTTATGTTGATCCTCATGGTGATACAGCGGAAAAGATGCTGAGTTGGATACCGGCTAGCAGGATTAATGATGTTATTTATTTTAATCCGGCTGATATTGAAAATCCTATTTCTTTTAACGTTTTAGAAAAAGTGGCGCCAGAATATAGGCATCTCATTGCTTCTGGTTTAATCGGTGTGTTTAAAAAACTTTGGGCTGATTCCTGGGGGCCTCGTTTGGAATATCTTTTAAGAAATGCCATTTTGGCCTTATTAGAATATCCTGACAGCACTTTGCTGGGCATTAATCGGCTTTTAGTTGATAAAGAATATCGCAATAAAGTTATCAGTAAGGTGCAAGATCCGGTAATTAAGGCTTTTTGGACAGAAGAATACACTAAATATGGCCCGCAATTCCAGGTTGAAGCTATTTCACCAATTCAAAACAAAATTGGCCAGTTTCTTTCAACCTCTTTAATTCGTAATATAGTCGGCCAGGTTAAATCCACTATTGATATAAGAAAAGCCATGGATGATGGCAAAATTTTGATTTTAAATCTTTCCAAAGGCCGGATTGGGGAGGACGCTTCTGCTTTATTGGGTTCAATGATGGTTACTAAAATTCAGCTGGCTGCCATGAGCCGTGTTGATATTCATGAGGAACAAAGAAAAGATTTTTATCTTTACGTTGATGAATTTCAAAATTTTGCCACTGATTCTTTTGCTAATATTTTATCTGAGGCCAGAAAATATCGGTTAAATTTGATAATTGCCCACCAGTATATTGAACAGTTAGGTGAGGTTGTGCAGCCGGCAGTTTTTGGCAATGTGGGCACAATGATTTGTTTTCGTATTGGCGCGGCAGATGCTGAATTTTTAGAACAAGAATTTGCGCCTAATATACTGCCAGAGGATTTGGTTAATTTGCCAAAATACGAATTTTATTTAAAATTAATGATTGAAGGCGTGGCTTCTGAGCCTTTTTCTGCCCGGGGTTTGCCGCCGATTTTTACTGAATCTTTAGGCAATGAAGAAAAAGTGGTTAGAGCTTCAAGGGAAAGATATACTAAACCGCGTGAAGTGGTAGAAGATAAAATAAAAAGATGGAGTTTTTCAGAAACAAGCAGAAGAGCGGCGGCTGGGCAGGAAAAGAGGTTTGAGCCTTCCAATAAAAGAAGCTTTGAAGAACGAGACCGTAGGCCGCAGTCTTTTCAGCCTCAGCCAGCTAAATCAGGCCAGCCAGAGCCATTGACCAGAGAAGAAAGGGGGAAAAAGAGAAAACAAAGGTCAGATCAAGCTAAATATCAGGCGACTTGTTTTAATTGCCAGAAAGAAATTGAAGTGCCTTTTAAACCAGATAATATTAGGCCGGTTTTTTGTCAGGATTGCTTGAAAAAAGCCAGACGCGGGGAAATTAAGTTAGCGCAGACTAAAGCACCAGTTGCTAGTCAAATCAAACCTGCTGCACCAGAAGAAGGAATCCCGTTGACTCAAATAAAGGATCAAACAGTTAATTTTAAAGGCAAACCAGCTGAAGCTGCTAAAGCGCAGCCCCAGAAAGAAGCGCCAAAGCCCCAAAAGCCAGCAGAAGTTCGGCCAGCAGTTAAGGTTGAGGCAGCTAAAAGGGAAGAAAAACGTTTTGAACAGCCGCAAGTTAAACCAGTAATGGCTCCTCAAATGTCTCAGGTTAAGCCAGTTATGACCAAGCCACAGCCAATTAAAAAAGAAGAAAAAAGAAACCTTCCTTCAGCAAATTTATTAGGCGTTCAAGATAATAAAGAAAAAAAAGTTAATTTAGGTGAAACAATTGAATTATGATTTTAGGCATTAGTAATTAGGCATTAGTAATTAGTAATACGTAATAATATTTAATATTTGTAATAATTTGTAATTTATTTGTAAATTTGTATCAGCTATGATTTATTTAGGCGCAGATCATGCCGGTTTTAAACTAAAAGAACAAATTAAAAAATATTTGCAAGCCCAAAGGATTAAATTTATTGATTTGGGCAATTTGAAGTTGGATAAAAATGATGATTATCCTGATTTTGGCTATAAAGTAGCTAAAAAAGTAGCTAAAAATAAAGATTCTAAGGGGATTTTAATTTGCGGTACTTCTTATGGCGTATGTATTGTGGCTAATAAAGTTAAAGGTATAAGGGCTGTTTCAATTAGTACAGTTAAAGATGCAAAATTATCTCGTGAACATAATAATGCCAATGTGCTTTGTCTTTCCGGCTGGAATTTAAAGTTTGATTTGGCGAAGAAAATTATTATGGTCTGGTTAAATACTTCTTTTTCTCAAGCCAAAAGACACCAGCGCCGGATTAATAAAATTAAAAAAATTGAAAAGGAAAGCTAATGGTAAAAAAAATACAATTAGTTCCTACGCTTTTGACCTATTCTTTTTCTGAATTTAAGGATAAACTTAGAAAAATTGAAAAATATTTTTCACTGGTGCAAATTGATGTCATGGATAATAAGTTTGTTAAAAATAAGACGTTTTATGAAGTTAATAAAGTTAGAAAGTTGAGAAGTTATAAAGGCGAATACGAATTGCATTTAATGGTTTTAGATCCTTTAAAAATAATTAAAAAATGGCAGAATTTTAGAAAATTTAAAAAAGTGATTTTTCACTATGAAGCAGTAACAGATGTTAAAAAAATTTTTAATTTAATTAATTATCTTAAAAAACATAAGCTTAAAGCCGGTTTAGCAATTAATCCTGCGACAAAACTGGAAAAAATTGAAATATTTTTGCCCTATTTAAACTTTGTATTTTTGATGGGTGTTAAGCCCGGTTGGGGCAATCAGAAGTTAGATTTGGCGGTACTGAAAAAAGCCCAAAGAATTAGAAAAATGTATCCTAAATTAGATATTGAAATTGACGGGGGTGTAAACTTGCAGAATATTAAACTTATTATTCAATCCGGAGTAAATATAATTGCGGCCGGTACTTTATTTTTTAAATCAAGGAATATCAAAAAAACAATCAGTCAGATAAAAGATCTAATTAAATAATTTTTCGAATATGAAAAATTATAATTACAATTTGGTCAAAATGCTGCACATGAAACTGGATGACTTATGGCGCATTGAAAAGTTTTATTTGCGCGATGCTAAAAAGTCAAAGAGCAAAAGCTGCGAAAAGCTTTTTAAAGAAATGCAAAAGGATTTGAAAAAGGAGATTAAATTGCTTCAAGCGGAAATAAGTAGGCACATTGGCCATAAAAAATTTGATTAATTAATATTAAAAATATGGCTAAAATTTACCGTTGTTCTGTTTGCGGCTATATTTATCGTGATGGGCAGGCGCCGCCAGAATGTCCAATCTGCCAGAATAAAGGCACTTTTGAAGAAATCTCAGAAGAGAAAATTAATTATGATTTTTTTAAAGATGCCTGGACGCGCCAAGTTAAATGGATGAATGCGACAAAATACCAGAATGAAATCATGCTAAATCCTGACGAAAATGTTTTAAAAGATTTGGCTACTGCTATGGAGAAATTTTTAAAAGAAGGCAAACAGTCTTATTGTCCTTGCCGGCTTTTGACCGGCAATGAACTAGCTGATAAAAAAATTATCTGTCCATGTTATTTGTATTTCGGAGAAATTGAACTGCAGGGGCATTGTCATTGTTCACTTTATTTGGTGAAGAAATGAATAAATTAAACATTGAACAACTTAAGAAAATGGCTAATACTTTGCGCCAGGATGTGATAAAAATGCTGGCCAAAGCAGGTTCTGGGCATTCAGCTGGCTCTTTAGGCATGGCAGATATTTTTAGCGCGCTTTATTTTAATATTTTAAGGCATGATCCGAAAAAAACTAAATGGGAAAAACGCGACCGTTTGATTTTATCCAATGGCCATATTTGTCCAGTTAGATATGCGGCCATGGCCAGAAGCGGTTATTTTCCAGTGGCTAAATTAATGACTTTGCGCAAATTAGGTTCAGCTTTGCAAGGTCATCCTTCATATGTTGATCTGCCATCTTTAGAATGCTCTTCTGGGCCTTTAGGCCAGGGTGTTTCAGTCGCTGTTGGCATGGCCTTGGCAGCTAAAATTAATAAGCAGAAGCATTTTGTTTACTGTATAACCAGTGATGGCGAACATGATGAAGGTGAAACTTGGGAAGCTATTATGGCTGCTAGTAAATTTAAGTTGGATAATTTAATTTTTATTTTAGATCGCAATATGATTCAGATCGATGGTTTTACAGAAAAAATAATGCCTTTGACGCATTTACATGCCAAATACCAGGCTTTTAAATGGCATGTTCAGCAAATTGACGGCAATAATATGAAAGAAATTTTAAGTGCCATAAATAAAGCGAAAAAGATTAAGAATAAGCCCAAGGTTATTGTAGCGCATACAGTCCCGGGCAAGGGAGTGAGCTTTATGGAAAATAAATGGCAATGGCATGGCAAAGCGCCAACAAAGACTGAAGCCGAATTAGCCTTGAATGAATTAAAAAAAGCGCTTTGAAATAATCAATAATCAAGCACCAATAATCAAACAAATTCAAGTGACAAATAACAAAAAAATCTCAAATCTCAAATCTCAAATCTCAAACAAGGCCTGTCGTGACGGGTTTGGTGAGGCACTTTTAAAATTGGGTAAAAATAATAAAAATGTGGTGGTAGTTAGTGCTGATTTGGCTGAATCAACTCATTGTTTAGAATTTGGCAAAAAATATCCGGCTCGTTTTTTTGAAGTTGGGGTGGCAGAACAAAATATGGCTGGCATCGGAGCGGGTTTGGCTTTAGAAGGAAAAATTCCTTTTATTTGTTCATTTGCAGTTTTTAGTCCCGGTACTAATTGGGAACAAATTAGAGTTTCAGTTTGTTATAATCAGGCCAATGTAAAAATTGTCAGCTCTCATGCCGGCTTAAATGTTGGTGAAGATGGCGCTACTCATCAGGCGCTTGAAGACATAGCTATTATGCGAGTTTTGCCTAATATGATGGTGATTGCGCCTTGTGATTATAAAGAGACTAAAAAAGCAGTTTTGGCAGCAGCTAAAATCAAAGGGCCGATTTATATCCGTTATGGCAGAGAAAAATGTCCGGTTATAACTAATGCTAAAACGCCATTTGCCTTTGGCAAAGCTAATGTGATGAGGACAGGTAAAGATGTGACCATTATCGCCTGTGGACCAATAGTGGCTGAAGCTTTAGAAGCTGCTAATGAATTAGCTAAACAAAGAATTCAAGCCGAAGTCATTAATTGCCATACTATTAAGCCAATTGATAAAGCGACCATAATTAAATCAGCTAAAAAAACAAAAAAAGTTGTGACTGTTGAAGAACATCAGGTTAATGGGGGATTAGGCAGTGCTGTGGCTGAAGTTTTGGGTCAAAATTATCCTGTTAAAATGAAAATTATTGGCATGCCTGATAAATTCGGCGAGTCAGGGACTGCCAAGCAGCTTTTAGACAAATACGGCTTAAATGTAAAAGGAATAATTAAATCAGTTAAAAAAATAATTTAATATGAAAAAACAGCTTTACATTTTACCATTTGATCATCGGCATACTTTTTATCATGGTTTATTTGGCTGGGATTTGCCTTTGAGTAAAAAACAAACAGCCAAAATTAAGGAAGCAAAACAAATGATCTGGCAAGCCTTTTTGCAGGTTTATAAAAAAAGTTCTGATAAAGAGAATTTTGGTGTTTTAGTTGATGAGGAATTTGGTTCAGAAATTTTAAAGCAAGCCAAGAAATTAGGCGTGGTCAGAATGCTGACAACTGAAAAAAGCGGGCAGGAAACATATGATTTTGAATACGGCGCAAATTTTGGTTCACATATTTTAAAATTTAAGCCTGATTATGCCAAAGCTTTGGTGCGTTATAATCCTGTCAATAAAAAAGAAAATTTAATCCAGCTAAAATGTTTAAAAAAGCTAAATAATTTTTGCAAACAAAAGAAAATCGGATTTCTTTTTGAACTTCTTGTGCCGGCCTCGCCAGTCCAATTTAAAAAATACGGCAAAGGTTATGATCTTAAAGCTCGGCCGGCTTTAACACGCCAGGCCATTAAAGAAATCCGTGCCTTTGGCGTTAAGCCTAATATTTGGAAACTGGAAGCCATGCCTAAAAATGATTGGACTAAGCTCATTAAATTAATCGGCAAAAATGAAAAAATAATTATTTTAGGCCGCGCAGGTTCCAAGGATACTGTTACGAAATGGTTGAAAACAGCCGCGCAATTTAATGATATTATCGGCTTTGCAGTAGGCAGGACAATTTTTTATGCGCCTTTAGAAAAATGGAAGAAAGGAGAAAAAAGTAAAAAACAGGCTGTTGCTCTGATGGCTAGAAATTTTAGTTATTTTGTAAATTTGTGGAAAAGCATTAAGTATTAAGTTAAAAATATGCATGACATCATCACAATTGGTTCAGCCACTAAAGACGTTTTTTTAATTTCCAAAGGATTTAAACTAATAAAATCTAAACAGTTCAAAACCGGAGTAGGCGAGTGCTTTGCTTATGGTTCAAAAATTGAACTAGGCGATATTTATTTTGATACTGGCGGGGGAGCGACTAATGCTGCTTATACATTTGCAAATTTAGGTTTAAAATCTTCTGTAGTTTCAAAAGTTGGCAAAGATATTTATGGTTTGGAAATTATGCATATTTTGGCTGATAAAAGAATTGATGTAAGCAATTTAATGCCTGACAAACAGCATCAGACAGCCTATTCTACGATTTTAATCACGCCAGGCGGTGATAGGACAATCTTGGTTTACCGCGGCGCTAGCGCTAATTTTACAGAAAAAGATTTTAACTGGCCTAAATTAAAAACTAAATGGTTTTATATTTCTTCTTTGGCTGGCAATTTGAATTTGCTTAAGAAGATTTTTACTTTTGCCAAAAAGAAGAAAATTAAAATAGCCTGGAATCCAGGCAGTGAAGAATTGAAATTAGGCAAAGCAAAGCTCGTGCCATTAATTAAACAAGCTGCGATTTTTAACCTTAATAAAGAAGAGGCACAAAAGCTGACTGGTAAAAAAGATTTTAAAGCTATGTTTAATGATCTTTGTGGTTTGACTAAAGCTTATGTTTTGATCACTGACGGGTCAGCTGGTGCTTATCTTAGTGATGGGGTAATGATTTATCAGGCTAAAGCTTTGGGTTCAAAACCAGTTAATACGACTGGCGCGGGTGATGCTTTTGGCTCAGCATTTTGTGCAGGCATGATTTTAAAAAATGACTGGGATTATGCTTTGCGCCTGGCTATTTTAAATGCTGATGGCGTGATTAAGGAAATGGGAGCCAAACACGGGCTTTTGAAAAAAATACCCAAGCAAAAAGATTTGGATAGGTTGAAGATAAATATTTATGGCCAATTATAAAATTTTTATCATCTGGAAAATTGCGTAAAAATATAAAATAATTTATTTTACAAAAATCAGCCAAAAAGCTGATTTTTGTATTGCTTGTGGATAAATGCCTAAAAAATCTTGACAGTCTTTTATATTATATTTATTATATATAAAAAGAATTTTTAGAATTAAATTTTAAAGAAAATGCCAGATCCGTGTCCAATTTGTGAAAATGATCCTTGCACCTGTGACCAGGATTATGAATATTATGAGCCAACCACAGGTGATTTGGATGATGAAGAGTAATAAAACGCCCATCAAATTAAGAGGGCGTTTTAAATTTGACCATGCCTTTCGCGAAAAGCGTGGTTGAAAAAAAAGTCAGATTTTGTTAAAATTAGGGCATAAATTAATCTTTCATCATGGATTTAAAACCGCAAATTTTTTATGAAATTATATATTATCGCTACGCCAATCGGCAATTTAGAAGACATAAGCTTACGAGCTTTAAGATTACTTAAAGAGGTTGATTTTGTGCTATGTGAGGATACTCGAGTGACAAGGGTACTTTTGGAAAAGTATGAGATTAAAACCCCGACCATCTCTTATTTTCAGCATTCTAAGATTTCTAAAGTTAACCAGATTATTGATTTATTAAAACAAGGCAAAAATTTGGCTTTGGTATCCGATGCCGGTACTCCGGGTATCTCTGATCCGGGGAATAAGCTGATAGAGGTGGTTTTAAAAGAATTACCTGAAGTTAAAATAGAGCCGATCCCTGGGCCTAGCGCGGTTATTTCTGCCTTATCAATTTCTGGCTTACCCACTGATAAATTTGTCTTCTATGGATTTTTACCTCACAAAAAAGGCAAGGAAACCATTTTAAAAGAAATAATTAATAATAAATTTACTTCAGTCTTTTACGAGTCAACGCATCGGATTTTAAAGACTTTAAATAAATTGAAAGATTTGGGACTAGGGGATAAGCAAGTTGTGGTTTGTCGGGAATTAACCAAAAAATTTGAAACAATTTATCGGGGGACAATAGATGAAGTTTTAGAGAAACTGGAAAATGATGTGACAAAAGGGGAATTTGTGGTGGTGGTCGGATAACGGGCGAAAACGCCTTACGGTTTTAAAACCGTAGGGACAGAACACTGTTCTGTCCCTACCAAAAATTTGGCGGGCGTTTTCGCCCGAAATA
>CAYNWH010000014.1:0-24606 GCA_964400885.1 uncultured Gammaproteobacteria bacterium | reverse complement strand
AATTTATGCAATATTTTTTTATTTTAGGTAAAAATCCGATTCTCTCCAAAGCGGAAATAGATTCAGTTTTAAAGTTAGAAAGTATAAAGTATAAATCTTTAGAATTTAAAGGAAATGTTTTAGTTATAGAAACAGAAAAAGTTTTAGACATTGAGTGGTTAAACAAACATTTAGGCGGGACTGTTAAGATTGGTAGAATTTTAGATAAGATTAAAACTTTGGAAGGATTTGAATCTAAATTTTTTAAGCTAATTAAATTTGGCAAAGGCAAGATTCATTTTGGCTTTAGTCTTTACTTGCTTGATAATAGCTTGCATTTGAAAAAATATTTAAAAGAGCTAAAGCCGCTAGCCATGGATATTAAGCGCAAACTAAGAGAAGAAAAAAATGTTAATTCCCGCTGGGTAAGCAGTAAAGAGCCAGAGCTTTCTTCTGTGATTGTCAAGAAAAATCAGCTTTTAAAATATGGCAGTGAAATTTGTTTTTTTATTAAAGACAAGCCCTCCTTCGCTAAAGCTTCGGAGAGCAGGGAAATTTTAGTCGGCCAGACTTTAGCAGTTCAGCAGTTTGAAGAATTCGGCGCTCGTGATTATGCTCGGCCAGGCAGAGACAGTGTTTCTGGCATGTTGCCGCCAAAGTTAGCACGCATCATGATTAATTTAGCGCAATTAAAACCCGAATCTAAAATTTTAGATCCTTTTTGCGGATCTGGCACTGTTTTGCAGGAAGCTTTAATTTTGAGTTATAAAAATTTAATTGGTACTGACAACAGTGCCAAAGCAATAGCAGATACTAAAAAAAATTTAGAATGGCTGGGAGAAAAATATGACATAAAAAATGTGAGATGTGAAATTTTTCAATTAGATGTGAAGGATTTAAGCAATAAAACTAAACAAAATTCAATTGATGCTATTATTACAGAACCCTATTTGGGTCCGCCCTTAAGCGGCAGGGAAAGTCAGGAGAAAATTAAGCAAATAGTTAAAGATTTAGAAAAGTTATATATTGATGCTTTTAGTCAGTTTTACAAAGTTTTAACTAAAGGCGGTAAAGTAGTTTGCATTTTTCCTATTTTTAAAATAAACAATTTAAAATTAGATATTTTACCGCAGCTCAGAGGGATGGGTTATAAATTATTAAATACTGATGACCTGATATATTTTCGGTCCCAGCAATTTGTTTGTAGAGACATATTAATCTTTGAGAAATGATTGTTCTTTTTTATAACTAAAAAAGAACCAAAAAAGTTTTGGGGGTGGCAAATGCGCTATTGCAAATAAAACCTTTTGATACGTTGTTTGGTACTCTTAGTTGCCACCCCCAAACCCCCATGGTGGGTTTTGTTAAGTTTGAAGTTTTGATTTTTTTAAAAAAAGAGAAACGCTCCGACAGATGTCGGAGCGTTTTTTGAGAGAAAAATTTTTCGGGGCAGGAATACCTCCTTATCATTTGATGATCCCGCAGAGCGAGAACGCGGGTAACCCCTTGGCAATGCCTTTTTCCCGCAGGGGAGATAAGGATCACCTCCTTCTAGCTGAAAGGAATGAACTTGTTAGAGCCGGAAATTCCCTTGTCCCTATAAGGAAAGTCTTTTTTCATGAGCACCTCCTGGTTACAGGTTGGTGGCTTTTTGCTTCAAGCACATAAAGCTGGGCAAGTCTTTTGACTTGGCGAAAGCAAAAAGCCCTGAATTTCCGATGTCCGTGTTTCAATCGAGCACCTCCTTTAATAAATAAGTTATAGTTAATTTAATATTAACACTTGTTATTAAAAATATCAAAAAATTAAGCTTGACAAAAGGTTAATTTATGCTATAATTATAGATCTTTTGAAAAAAGTCAATAGTTCTTTTCAAAAACCTACTGAAAGGAGGTTAAGATGCTTACAAAAAAAGCTAGATTATCAATTTTTGGCATTATCTTTTCCCAAACCTTTGAAAAAGGTGATGTGATCCATATTTTAAAAGATTTGCAGCGGGATGATCAGAGTCTGGCCATTTTTGCCTTTAAAGCAAAATGGGAAAAGATTATTAAGCTGCTGGTGGAATTGGGCAGCTGGGTGGATCGTTTTGAAGCTCAGGAACTTGTTGAGCATGTAATGAAAGCTTATCAAGTCAATAATCGGGAAATCTGGGAGGCGGCTATTTTTGAAGATCCTACTGTCTATATGTGGGATCAGGCAGCGCTGGAAAATAGGCGCTTGGATTCACGAGATGAAGCTTCAGCCGAAGAGCTTCGGCAAATTGAAATAGCTGCTTATGTCAGGGCTATAATTTCAGCTTATATGATTGACACCAAGATTTTCCAGTCGGGAGAAGATTTAAAACGGCTGGACTTTATCTTCCAGCAGGAAATTGGCTTGGTTATTAAAAAGCTTTGGGAATACTTGTTGCCAATTTCCATTGATGAGTTTGTTAAATATCTTAAGCTGGAATTCCCTTATCTGCGACAATCGCATATTCAGTTCGTTCTGGAAAATTATACTAATGCTTTTGAAAAACGGCTTAAAGAAATTGAGGAATCCCAGGCAATTCTTCAGGGTAAAAAGAAACCTAAAGCAGCTAAAGCTGCTCTCCCTGTAAAAGTTCCTCCGCCTCAAATCGTTGACGAAGATAACCTCGATGCCTTGTTTGATAACATTATAATGGAAGAGATTCCCGATATGGTTGTGAGAGAGCCAGAGCCGGTGATTGGAGCTGATCAAACAGTAATGCCAAAGCTTCATGCGAAAATTCATAAGATCAATACAGAAGGCGTTACCCAGCTTTTACTAGCTTTGATTCCTAAGTTCGTACTGGATGAAATTCCTGAGCGTACATTAGGTCAATTGTTGATTTTACAGCGTCATGCGCGGCAAACCGATCAAATCGGTGTTTTCTGGAAGATTCTTAATCGGGTTGAGCGTAAACTAAATACTGAGTATCATCAAGCACCTGAATCCGAGGAAAAGAAAAAACTTAACAACATAATTCGAATTTTGCTTGCTTTTAAGATTAAGCTTGGTACTGACACTGCCAGGCTGGAGAATCTTAAAAAGGAGCTACAGGAAAAGTAAGCCAAAAGGCTTCCGCATTGCGGAAGCCTTTTTCATTTTCCAGTAGTTTATTTTACAAAGTGAAAAATTACCACATCGCCATCTTTAATTTCATATTCCTTGCCTTCCATCCTGACCAACCCTTTTTCTTTAGCCTTGCTCCACCCCCCCACATTTAAAAGTTCTTGCCAATTTATAACTTCGACCCTGGCAAATCCTTTTTCAAAATCGGTATGGATTTTGCCAGCAGCCTGAGGTGCTTTGGTTCCTCTGGTAATTGTCCATGATCGTGTTTCCTTTGGCCCAGTAGTCAGCATGGCAATTAAATCTAATAATTTATAACCAGCAATTATCATTTTTTCTAATCCGGTTTGGCTAATATTTAGGTTTTTCAAATATTCCTTAACTTCGTTTTCATTTAATTCATTTAGTTCGGCTTCCATTTTACCGCAGACTAATATTACATTGTCAGGATTTAAATCTAGATTTGTCTCATTAAGAATTTGTTGCGATGTTTTATTTAGATCTGTTTCATCGATATTAAAGATGTATAAGCAGGGTTTAGCAGTTAAAAAATTAAATTCTTTGATTAATTCATTTTCTTCATGAGTCAAATCTATATCCTTGATTAAAACATTATTATTCAGACTGGTTTTAATTTTTGTTAAGACAGCTGTCAGTTCTTTGTATTGAATATCTTTTTTAATCGCATCTAACTTTTTTTCAACCTGACTTAAGTCGGTCATTATCAGTTCCAGATTAATGATTTCTAGGTCTGCTCTTGGTTCAATTTTTTGTTCAACATGAACGACATTAGCATCCTTAAAGTGTCGTAAAATATGGCAAATAACATTACATTCCCTAATATTAGATAAAAATTTGTTGCCTAATCCCTCGCCTTTATGAGCACCCCGAACTAGCCCGGCAATATCAACAAAGTCTATTGTGGAATAGATTATTTTTTCTGAGTTGCTAAGTGCGGTAAGCTTGTCTAGCCGATCATCTGGAACCTTAACACAGCCAACGTTTGGTTCTATGGTGCAAAAGGGATAATTTTGAGCATCAACTTTTTGTCTGGTCAAGGCATTAAAGATAGTTGACTTGCCAACATTTGGCAGGCCGACAATGCCAATTGAAAGTGACATATAATAGTTATTCGTTATTAGTAATTGGTTATATGGGTGGGCAATACTGGACTTGAACCAGTGACCTTTGCAATGTGAATGCAACGCTCTAACCAACTGAGCTAATTGCCCTCGAAAATAGTATTTAAGTTTATAATTATCCCAATATTAAAGCAATTAGCGAAGTTGGTTACGTCCATAAATATTTAAATATTTAACTGCCTGCCTGCCATAGTTTAAGCGGAGGCGGGAGCTAATTGCCCAAATTTGTGGACCAAAGGGGACTTGAACCCCTGACCCCTTCCATGCCATGGAAGTACTCTACCAGCTGAGCTATTGGCCCACGATTAAATTTACAATGCTCAATTTACAATTATTATTCTAGAAATAGTGGTTTGTATCCATATTTGGCTAAAGTTGGTGCAATTTCCGAATACTTTTTTCCCACGATCATGCCTCCAGCAACAACTTTCTCCTGAGTCACTTCAGCTAAACAAAAGTCAGGTGGGCTAAAATTAGCCTTTTTCTGCTCACTGGGGAATTCAATATCTGCCAAGGCTAAGCCTTTTAAATCATCTTGGAAAATATCAATTTCCGCTAAAATTCCTTTAAATTTGTATAAATACCTAATTTTACGGGTCCTTTTGCCCCGTATGTGCCCTTCCAACTCTTCAAATTCAGCATTTGTGAGGGGAATTGTGAATTCATGCTGAATTGAAGCATCGCCCTGAGTTACGGGGTATTTTTTTGTCATTTCATAATTTTCACCCTTTTTACGCATTCTAAGTACTGGATGTTCAGCATTTTTGGGAATATAAATATCCAAATACTCCTTATTTGGGTAATTTTCAAGATTTTTGGGCAGATATTTTAGTAAATATGTTCTTTCGTACTCAATTTCCATTTATTTAAATCTTAGCATTAATTTAAGATAAGCTTGCCCTGAGTGACCCCGAGCAGAGTCGAGGGGGAGCCGAAGGGTGTCCCCGAGAGGAATCGAACCTCTATTTAGAGCTTAGGAGTCTCTCGTTCTATCCATTGAACTACGGGGACTAGGTAATTTTCAATTTCCAATGCTCAGTTTTTAATATTGGAATTGATAATATATATTAAAAATGTTTCACGTGAAACATTTTTAACTGATATATTTATATATAATTTATAAAAATGCTATATTTAGCAATAAAATAGTGTCGTAATGTGATGTATGATAGATAAAAATGATAGTTTTTAACTTTATGCAAGACGATTGGGCAATTTTCTTATCTTAAGTATTTTTGCTATAATTAAACTAATAGACTAAAATTATTTTTATAGTTATGGAGTTGTGGTTGTTAAATTCTTAATATTTTCAAGAATAACATTTTTATTCAGGTTAATCAATAATTAAATAATTAATTTTAAAATTTATGCTTTCCCAAATTCCTTTTGATTTAAAAAATCTTGATAAATCTCAAATTGAACAGGAGATATTACGAGCTGGTATTATTGCAGAATTAGATGCTGTAAATCTTTATGAGCAACTAGCAGCCATGACTGATAATAAAAATATACAAAAAGTCCTTTTTGATATTGCCAAAGAGGAAAAAACTCATGTTGGTGAATTTCAGGCCTTGCTTTTAGAGCTAGATAAAGAACAAGTATCTGAATTAGAATCAGGCAAAGAAGAGGTTGATGAACTGACAAGATAATATTTATCAATAAAAAATTAAAAGGGGCACCAGAGGTGCCCCTTTGCCCGGCGACTAATTAGACAGTTTCCACCCCCAGTGGACCCTCTAGCTAAAATAGTCATTATGGCAGCTGCAGAGGCTTTCTCCGCACATCCCCAGGCGCTTTTATAAGGAGGAAAAAATGCCAGCCCCCAAGGATTCGTTAGCACGACTGCCTTTCCGAGCATAGCTTAGCATATAAAATATATTTATTTTTGTCAAGGTTTGTCTTTTAGTTATTTTATTGCTAAAGTTAAAATGAATTAAGTTTTATTTATATGGATTTATTTTCAATAATAATTTTAATCATAGTTGTAGCGGGATTTGCACTTATTTTTTTGATGTTGGGCAAGATTAGTCAAGGGAAAAAAGATGATCAATCGTTGCTGATGCTCCAAAACCAGATTAATGAACTTAATAAAGTTTTAGGTGATGGCTTGTCCAATACTCACAAAACAATCCAGCAGCAATTTGGGCAAAGTGCAAAGATTATTCAGGAAGTAACGGAAAAATTAACCCAAGTTGAATCAACCAGTAAGCAAGTCTTGGGCTTTACTGAACAATTACAAAGTTTGGAAAATATTTTAACCAATCCCAAACAGCGTGGCATATTAGGCGAATATTTTTTGGAAACTTTATTAAAAAACGTCTTGCCTCCAAATGCTTATAAGATGCAATATAAATTTAAAGATGGAGAGATTGTTGATGCGGTTATTTTTGTTAAAGACCGGATTATTCCCATTGATTCTAAGTTTTCCTTAGAGAATTATAACAAGATAGTTGAAGAAAAAGATGTGGCAACTCGAGAAAAATTAGAGAAACAATTTAAGCAGGATTTAAAAAACAGGATTGATGAAACTTCCAAATATATTAGGCCGAGTGAAAAAACAATGGATTTTGCTTTTATGTTTATACCGTCCGAAGGAATTTATTATGATCTATTGGTTAATCAGGTTGGTGCAGTTAAAGTTAATACCAGAGATTTGATTGAGTATGCATTTAAAGAAAAACACGTAATTATTACATCTCCAACTTCATTTTTTGCTTATTTACAAACTGTTTTGCAGGGTTTACGTGCTTTACAAATTGAAAAATCAGCCCAGCAAATTCGCGAAAGGGTTGAGCAGCTGCAAAAGCATTTAATGGCCTATGATCAATATATGCAGAAATTAGGCAATAATTTAGGTACCACAGTTAATATGTATAATTCTGCATCTAAAGAATTTAAAAAAATTGATAAAGATGTAACAAGAATAACTGGTAAAGAGTCAAGCGTTGAACCATTAGAAATTGATAAACCTCAAAGTTAAATCCTTGACTTTATAAGGAATGTTTGATAAACTTTTTTCATAACTCTCACACCCAAATCTAAATAATGTATAATGAATAATTAATAATGAGAATAATTTTATACATTATAAATTATTAATTATCAATTAAATTGTTATGCCAAATACTAAACAAGCTAAAAAAGAACTCAGAAAAGGCTTAAAAAGAGCTGAATACAATCTTAAAATTCGTGAAGATTTAAAAACCTTAATAAAAAAGACGCGTAAGGCAATTGATGATAAAATAGCTAAAGATAAGATTGAAGAGATGTTAAAACAAGCACAAAAGAGTGTTGATAAAGCAGTCCAAAAAGGCATGCTCAAAAAAAATACTGCGGCCAGAAAACTCTCTCGTCTAATGGCTTATTATAAAAAAGGCGGTAAAACTATCGCTAAGGTAGAAACTAAGTCAGTTACTGAACAGAAATAAATATTTTCATATTTAAAAAAGAGAGCTTTTTAAGGTAGAGCTCTTTTTTGTTTCTTGACAGAAAGCTTAAAGCATGCTAAGCTATTAAATCTGAGATAGTCAGGTTAATAAAGCTTGACTTCTAATTTTATTCAGGAAAGGAGGTAAAGAATGAAAATATTAGTTGTCGATCCTTCCGGCCCTAATCTTTCGGCGTTCAATCGTATAATAAAGAGTCAAGGTTATACGGTTGTGTCAACTGGGCAGGCGCAGGCCGCTTTAGCCTGCGTAAAAGAGGACAAGGAAATAGGTCTTATTATCATTGATATTGATGTGGGAGATATGTCTTTTTTAGACCTGATTGAACAAGTACAGAAAGAATCTCCGGCCATGAGAATCATCATCATCGGAGCATCGTCTCCAAATTGTCGGCCGGCAGACTTGCCTTTTTTACGAAAACCCTTTGGATGCGATAGCTTGATGGGGGCAATTCTAAGAGAACTAGAAAGAGCTCAGCAATGAGCTCTTTTATATTTGCGCAATAAACATATCAAAAAGCAATTTTGGCTTGGTTGCGCTGGTTTTAATTTTAAAATCAATGTCTAAAAGCATTTGATAAATAGCTTTAAGCTGTTCAAAGGTGAAATTTTTTACCTGCCAAAGAGCTTTTTGAGCTACAAAAGGGTGAATTTGCAGTTCTTTGGCTATTTTATCTTTGGTAATGTTGGAATTTTCTTTTTGTAGATCTTTAATTAAGAGTAAAATTCTAAATTGCCTGATTAACATTGAGAGCAAATACATCTCATTAGAGCCTAAATTTAATTGGTCGGAAATTAATTTTAATGCCTGTTTTTTATTTTTATTGCCTAAAGCATCAACTAATTTAAAAATGTCATCATCATATTTAGCCTTGACTAGATTTTCAATATTTTGGCCAGTGATTATTTTGTCCTGGCAAAAATTAATGAGTTTATCAATTTCATTACTCATTTGCCAAAGATCATTACCAACAGTCGCGGCTAACAAGGGAAGAACAGTTTTTTCAAGCTTTGCCCCGCGTTTTTGGATTTCTTTGATCAGCCAATTATTAAGCTGGGTAGCCGTTAGCAGTTTAAATTCCTGAGCTAATTTTTCTTTACTCAAACGATCCCATAAAGCATTTTTGCCCCTTGATTTTGAATGGCTAGCTTCTTCCCAAAAAACTATTATATTAGCTTGATCAGGATTTTTTTCTTCATGATTCAATAATTCAACTATTTCTTTTTGAATATCTTTTGATTTATTTTCGGAAATTAAATTTTTAATAATGACCATTCTTTTGCGCGCTAAAAAAGGCGAAGCTTTGACTTGCTGGTTAAATTTTTCAAATTTTAATTTAGCGCCATTTAAAACCGATAGGTTCAGGCCAGAGGCATCAACTTCTTTAATAAATTTGTCCTTGATCTCATTTAATTTTTGGCTGGAACGGTAGGTGTCAGCGCCGTAAAGAAAGATAATCATAATATTGCATTTATGTTTATATTTTAGCTTAAATAGGTTATATAGAAAAGGTCTTGACAAAAGTGAAGAAATATGATACAATATTAATTATCGAAATTGGAGGTTTCGATTATAGGTGTGCAGAGAGTTTGACTCTAAAAAACGAGCAGCTTTCTGCGCACTTAACATATATTTGCCGGCACAATGTTGTCGGTTTTTTATTTGCTATTAAAAAATCGCCGTTTGGCGACTATTTTGCATTTTAATATATTTTTTAACTTAATTTCTCGATTGCTGCAATAATTTTTTCTGTTACCTCTTTAGCTTTTAATTCTTTATCATCTGTTTGTAAGTATGAAAGATTTATAGTTAAATCAGCAGATTTTTTATATAATTTTTTTCTTTCTGCATATAATTGCTCGAAACTTTTATTTTTTAATCCCACAATGCCCCGGTTATTCAGATTTTTCACCCGGTTAATAATGCGGCCATAAGAATCAGCAAGATAAACAATATTTGAATTGTTTTTTAAAAAATCCATAGCCTTTGCAGAATAAATTACGCTGCCCCCGGGAGATATTATTTTATTTTGAATATTGCCTAAATTAGTTATAGTTTGACTTTCCAGCTTTATAAAATTTACTTCGCCTTTTTGATCCAATAATTCTTGCAAAGAATGGCCGGTTTTTTCTTCTAATACATCATCAGTATCAATAAATTCAAAATCTAAAAGTTTAGCCAAACGTCGGCCAATAAATGACTTGCCTACGCCGGCCATGCCAATGAGGGTAATGGATTTTTTATTTTTAGGAAATGCAATCTTCATATCACTAATAACTAATTACTAATGACTAATGGCTAATTTATTTAAGTTCTCCCCAATTTTCACCGGTTTCTACACCAACTTTAATAGGACATTTGAACTTATAAACATTTTCCATTTCTTTTTTAACAAATTCAGCGACTTTTTTAGCTTCTTTTTCCGGCACTTCAAAGACCAGCTCATCATGAACCTGTAAAATCATTTTTGATTTTGGTGAGACTTGGGGCAGTTTGTCATAAATTTTAATCATGGCCATTTTAATTAAATCAGCTGCTGTGCCCTGGATTGGCATATTAATGGCCATGCGCTCGGCTGCAGCCGCTATATGAGGTACTCCAGAATGAATGTCAGGCAAATAGCGTTTGCGGCCAAATAAAGTTTCTACATAACCTTGATCATAAGCCTGGTTTTTAATTTTTTGAATATATTTTTTAATTGCAGGAAACGCCTGAAAATATTTATCAATAAATTCTTTGGCTTGTTCTAAAGGAATGCCTGTTCTTTGGCTGACGCCTTTAGCGCCCATGCCATACATAATGCCGAAATTTATTTCTTTGGCACTGCGTCTTAATTCCTTATCAACTTGTTCAGGTTTTATGCCGTGAATTTTCGCCGCAGTAATCGTATGGATATCCTGGTCTTGTTTAAAAGCTTTAATCATGTTTTGGTCATTGGCTAAAGAAGCCACAATCCTTAGTTCAATTTGTGAATAATCAGCTGCAACTAATTTATATCCTTTTTCTGCAATAAAAGCTTTGCGTACTTCACGGCTAATGGCTGTTTTAATGGGGATATTTTGCAAATTAGGATCTGATGATGATAATCTGCCAGTAGCTGTAATAGTCTGGTTAAAACTGGTATGGACTCTTTTAGTTTTCGGTTCTATTAATTTGGGCAAAGCTTCAACATAAGTAGAATTTAATTTGCTTAATTCCCGATATTCAGAAATTAAATCAATTATTTTATGCGTGCCTTTTAATTTTTCCAAGGAAGCCGCATCAGTGGAAAAGCCAGTTTTAGTTTTACTTATACCTTTAGTAGAAATTTTTAATTTATCAAATAATATTTCTTTTAATTGCATAGGTGAAGAAATATTAAATTTTTGGCCGGCAAGCTTGTAGATTTTTTGGGAAACTTTGTCAATTTGCTTTTTAATCTTTTGCTCTAGAATTTTTAGAAATTTGTCATCAATTTTTATGCCGTTTTGCTCCATCTCAATTAAAACTGGGATTAAAGGCATTTCAATTTTTTCAAATAGCTTGATAAATTTTTCACTTTCTAGCTTTTTGCTTAAGACTTTATACAAACGCCAGGTATAATCAGCATCTTCAGCAGAGTATTCAGCTAATTTGGCTACAGGCACCTGAGTAATGGGCATCTTTTTATTATTAGTTAAATCAGCAAAGGTAATCATTTGGTGGCCTAATTCAGTAAAAGCTAAATTATCTAAACTATGAGCGCGTGTGCCTGGATTTAATAAATAAGAGGCTATCATAGTATCAAAAGTTAATGGTTCTGTTTTAAGCCCGTGATTTAAAAGTATTTCCGTGTCAAATTTTAGGTTATGGCCGATTTTGGCTATTTTTTTATCTTTAAAAATAGGCTCCAATTTTTTAAGCCAGGTCTGTTTGATTTTAATATCTTCAAATAAACCTTCGCCTTTAATTTCCGCAATAGATAAATAATATGCCTGTCCTGTTTGCCAGCAAAAACTAATGCCTAAAAGCTGGGCAGTTAACGGATTTAGTCCAGTGGCTTCAGTGTCAAAAACAAATTCTTTTTGCTTTTTTATTAATTTTAAAAAGTTTTCCAGCTCTTTTTCAGTTTGGATGGTTTGGTAATTTTGTCCAGTGGCTTTGTTAGCTTTTTTATTTGTAAGCATTTCCTGAGGTTTGCTTTGGCTGGCAGTTTCATTTCCAGGCAATTTATTTAAAAGACTAGTAAATTGGTATTCCTGAAAAAGATTAATTAAACCTTGTTTGTCATATGGCTTAAGTTTAGCATCAGCTAATTTAAATTTAATTGGCGCTTTCAGAACAATAGTGGCTAACTCTTGGCTTAAGAAGGCTTTGTCTTTATTTAGTTTTAATTTTTCTTTCACGGAATCTTTAATTTTAGGTGAATCAAGATGTTTATATAAATTGTCCAGCGTTTTAAATTCTTTAAGCAATTCAATGGCTGTTTTTTCGCCAATGCCAGCTACGCCAGGAATATTATCAGAGGGGTCTCCTTTTAAAGCCTTATAATCAATTAATTGATCTGGTTTTAGACCATCATATCTTTGTTTAACATTCTTTTCATCGTAAATAATTGTGTCAGAAATGCCGCGTTTTAAAGAATAAACCTTAGTATTTTTATCAACCAGTTGCAAAGTGTCCAGATCGCCAGTCACAATAATTGTCTCAATATTTGGCTGGTTTATTTTTTCATCATTAGCAATAGTGCCAATCACATCATCAGCTTCATAGCCTTCCAGTTCATAAATAGGTATTTTAAATAATGTTAGAAATTCTTTAATCTTAGGGATTTGATCATAAAGTTCTTGCGGCGCTTTAACTCTGGTCGCTTTATATTCCGCATATATTTCATCCCGGAAAGTTTTTTTAGCTTTATCAAAAGTAACTGCCACATATTGGGGTTTCAATTCTTTAAGCGCTTTGAAAAAAATAGTAATAAAACCATAGACAGCATTAACGAGCTCGCCTTGTTTTGTTTCTAGTGGCGGCAAGGCATGAAAAGCTCGGTGAACCAGGGCATTGCCGTCAATAACCATTAATTTTTGTTTTGCTTTCGCCATATTTAAATTAATTTTAGCATGTTTAATCACTTAAATAAAGTTTGAATTTTTGCTATAATTTAAATATGTTAAATATAAAAAATTATCAGGATTTCGCCAAATTTTTGAAAAATAAATTAGACCCTCAAGGGGTTATTTTTGGAGTGGGAGTAACTTCTTTTATGCGATTTTTCCCGGGCTTATTTATTAAAAATTTTAAGATAATCGCTTTTAAGGATTCCACTGATAATGAAATTATTCGCGATTATGTCGATGAAATTTTTGTCTTAAAGAAAAAACGGCCGACTTTGAAATTGGATTTTACCAATACCAATAATATTTTACGCAATCAAACAGTCCAAAATTATATTAAAGAGCATAAAGGTAGAAAATATCTGTTTTTATATAAAGCCGATAAAAATATTGAAAAAGCAATCAAAGGTTTGGGCGTCAAAGTTATTGCCAATAAACCCCATTTGAATAAAATGTTTGAAAATAAGCTTAATTTTCGGAAACAATTGGTTAAGACAGGACTTAAGCCAATTTTAGGCGAAACAATGAAATTTTCCGATTTTCAAAAAAAAGAATATGATTATGACTTTTTTGTAAATAAATATGGCTCCAAATTTGTTTTTCAACTGCCTGATTTTCGTTTGGGGGGCGGCAAGGGCACTTTGTTTATAGATTCCAGACAAAAATTTAATGAGTTTAAGAAAAAGACCAAAGATGGCATTTATAAAAAAAAGGTCTTGCAAACAATCAATATAACGAAATTCATTGAAGGTAAATCTTGTTCTGTCGCCTGTTGTGCTACAAAATATGGGACTTTAGTTTCCAAAATTCAGCAGCAGATTTTGGATATTCCCCAGGTGATAAGTCCCCAAAAAGGCAATGGGCTTTTTGTTGGTCACGTATTTGGTTTGAAGTTTAGTTCGGTTATTAACAAACAAGCCAAAGCAATAGGCGAAAAGTTTGGTAATTATATGTATGATAAAGGATATAAGGGTATTTTTGGTCTCGATATTATTGTTAATGAAAAAGAAAATAAAGTTTATCCCGTTGAATGCAATGCGCGCTACACTGGCGCTTTTCCCATGCTTTCCATGATTCATTTGAAATACAAAATTATTCCTTTGGATTTTTTCCATTTTTTGGAGTTTTTAAATATACCCTATAAAATTAATGTTAACGTTTTGAATAAAATGTATCATAAAGATATTAAAGGCAGCCATTTAGTTTTGTCTAACATAAGAGATCATTCAATTATGGTTAAAAATGAACTAGCAGTCGGGACTTATCGTTTTCATAAAAATAAAATCAAGTATTTGTCTGAAAATATCTTTTATGAAAGCTTAAAAACTGATAATGATTTTATTTTAGTTGATGGTGTGCCGAAAAAAGGCACGGAAATAAAAAAATGGAGCCGTTTGGCCCGCATTGTCCATGTTTTATTTAATGGTAATATTTTAAATCAGGGGATTCAGTTAAAAGGCAAATATTTGAAAATTGTTTATGCTATATATAAAGCAATGTTTAACAAAAAACAGCCATGAATATCTTAATCATTCATACAAAGAGGGGCATTAAATATGCTAAAATTATTCAGGATTATATTTTGAGTCAGGGAGTAAATTGTTTTTTATCGCGCAGAAAAGATATTGAAATGACAATTAAGGAGAATAATTTAAAGCCAGCTGAAACTTTGATTTATTCTAGAATTGCTGGTCCTTACACTAATAAAAAATTAGTTGCAATTGAAAAACAGGGCTTTAAAATAATTAATTCACCGCAAACATTAGAGCTGACCAGCAATAAGTACAAAGCCAATATGCATGCCGCAGAAAACAGGCTGCCAGTTGCTAAAACATATAAAGTGGCCAAGCATAATTTAGAAAAAATTCAAGAATTATTAAAAAAATATAAAATTTTAGTTTTTAAGCCAATTCATAGCCAAGGGCAAGGAGTTTTTTGCCAAAAAATCAAGGCTGATATTTCAGAGCAGGAATTGAGAGCAAAGATAAACTTAGTGCCCGGAGAGGAAATTCAAATTCAGCAATTTATTGACTATCAAAAATTGATTAGAGTTATTGTTATTAATTATAAAGTTTTGGCTAATGCCTATACTTATGATGTGCCTGATCAAGGTTGGAAATGCAGTGTTTGCTTAAATCCTAGGATTAAAAAATATGAAACTGAAGATGATAGGCTGAAAAAACTAGCAGAAAAAACAGCCAAAGCTTTTAAGGCCAAAATAAATTTTATTGATTTTTTTGAAGATAAAGACGGGGAGTTTATTTTGAATGAGATAAATACGGCTTGCAATTTAATCCGTCACGAGCAGGTTACTGGCGTGCCGATTCATAAATTTATAGGCGATTTTTTGATTCAAGAAGTGAGAAAACTATAAATAACCCAGCCTTTCGCGAAGGGCTGGGTTATTTTAAATTCGGGAAAATTGATTTGAGAATTAATTTTGTGACCGGCACTGGCTTGCCAATATCAGGATTTTCATGCATATCTAAACTGGGGAAACTATTTATTTCAATAATCCTATAATCACTTTTTTTAGCAATATCTTTAGTCATTAAATCAATACCGGCAATATTCATGCCAAATTCACTGGCGGCTTTAATGGCAATTTTTTTATAATAAGAATTAGCCTTATCTGTCATATTAATGGCAATGCCGCCGCCGAAAATATTAGCAGTTTGTCTTAGACGAATTTTTTTACTTTTAGCTAATATGGTTTTAAAATTGACTTTTTGTGTGCTTAGATTTCTTTTTAACTCCTTATCGAAAAGGGGTTTTTTCTTTTTTTTCTGATAATAAATTAAAGAATGATAATACTTATTAATCAAATTTTTGACTGTATCTTTACCATTGCCAATAATTTCCGGGAAGGCCCGCTGAGTTACAGCAATAACTTTGCCATTTAAAACTAGAAGGCGATAGTCATTGCCATTAACATATTCTTCTACCATGAAAAATTTTTTGCGCTTTTTCCGGCCTTTAGCCTGCGCCTGCTGCCAATATTTTCTTATGCGAAAAAAAGCGATTTTGACCATGGTAAAATTTGTGATATTGGCAGTTACTCCCACGCCAAGCGAATAATCAAAGGGCTTGATTACAAACGGATATTTTATTTTTTTAGTTGTTAATAGTTTTTCTACATCAGTAATATTTTTGCAAATAAAAGATTTGGGAACCTTAAGATTTGTGCTGCCCAAAGCTTTATTAGTCAAATATTTATTAGAAACAATAGCAGCATTTACTTTATTAAGACCGTATTTTTTGTGAAAAATATAATACCTTTTGTCCTTATATTCTAAAACAAAGCTTAAAAACAGAGGATCAATTTGCCTGACTTTAACGCCGCTCTTTTGGGCAGTTTGCAAAAGATTTTTAGTAACATTATTTTTAATTTTTGAGTAATCAATTTTAGACATGATTTTAGATTTTAATTTTTAATTTTGTGGGCGCTCCGCTTTGCGGAGCGCCCACGTTTTACTTTTTGTCATCTTCTCCCAAGGGATGGTTAGGGCAGGGAATGGTGCATTTATCGCAAGCATCAGTGCCCTCAAATTCGCATTCCTTGATTGGCTTTTCTGCCTGGTCTTCATCTTTCATTGGTCCCTCCTTTTTAAATCGTATCGTAATTGCTTTTATCATCATAAAAGACTCTGGTACAATTTTGAAAATGGATGCGGTTATCATTCGGGTCAAAAACTTCTTCAACTCTGTATTTGCCTTTAGTCCAGACCTTGTTTTTATCATCAAAAAAATGAGTGACTTCTAAAATTCTCACCGCAGCTAATTCTTTGGAAAGCTTGCCGCCGCCTTGAGTTTCCACTAAAGGACTTTGGCAAATCATACAATAATGTCTTTGATCTTCTTTGAGAAATTCATATATTTTACCTTTTTCCAGGTTTTCCGGAACACATTCTTCAATTTTTCGTTTGCCCGCTTTAAATTCTTCAATGTTTCTTAAAGCTAGGTCAGGGTTGAATTCTACTTTAATGCCCATGGAATTATTAGTTAAATAGATTATTCTTTATATCTTGAATTTGCTTTGAATCTTCAATCAGCTCACCTTTATAAAGTTTATATAGTAAAGGTATTACTCCGCAAGAATTGCATTTGCCCCAGCCACATGAGCCAGAATTTTTTTTATTTAATTTTTTACATAATTCAAGTTCTTTCTCAAAAACTTCTCGATTAATACTTTCTGGTTTTAATCCTGTCTGGCAATTTAAGTTTTTAGTCATATTTTTAGGTATTAAAAATTTTTTTAATTTTTAATTTCGCTTCATTAATTTGCTTGGCGCTCAATTTTAAACCAGCTTTATTATATTCAGGTTCATTTTCAATAGTGTAAATTCTTTCTGGCAGCTGGGCTTGTTTTTTGATGCCAGCTGGCAAAGAAGGGATAAGGCCAGTTGCTTTTTTTACATCTTTAGGAAATTTACCTGGATCTGCTGTTTCATAAATAACTGCTAATTGATCATGCTGGCCATTTAAATAAGTTTCTAAACTTTGCCAGCCAACTGCGCCATGAGGATCTAAAATAATTTTATATTTATTATAAACTGTTTTCATGGTTTTGTAATGCTCAGTATTACTAATACCGATAGAATAAAGATCTTTTCTCATTGCTTTTAAATCAGGCATTTTATCAATTAGGCCCGGCTTAATTACTCTTTGAGTTTGAGCATCTCGTTCGTCATACATATGGCCGCCATAAAAATCTATTAAACGGACTAAATTTGAAGGATGGGAAACAATCATGGCAGAAGAAGGTGATTTTTTTGATGGTCCAATTATATATTCACCTGTTTCTAAAAATTCAGGGAATTCTCTGTTTTCATTGACGCCGCAAATAATTTTAGCAATGGGTAGCCCCATTTGCTTAGCTAAAACAGTGCCCATCATATCACCAAAATTGCCTGAAGGAATACTGGTAATCATTGGTTCAGGATAATTAGCAATTCTTGAATAAGCAAAAAAAGGATAAACTGCCTGGGGCAATAAGCGGCCTAAAGAGATAGAATTCGCTGAAGTAAAACGCGATGGATCATGAAAAATTTCTTGAGCAAATTCTTTATCGCCTAATAAATTTTTAGCTAAAGCCTGGCAAACATCAAAATCGCCATTAACGCTAAAAGCATAAATATTATCACCCAAAGTTGTCATTTGGCGCCTTTGGCCTTCGGAGATAGAATCTTTTGGAAAAAAAACAATATTCGTAACATTATTTAAACTATGCAAAGCATCAGCTACTGCTCCGCCAGTGTCGCCGCTTGTGGCTACAATCACAACTCTTTTTAATTGATTTTTACCTAAGAAATAATTGAGAGCCCTGGCAAAAAATCTGGCGGCGTAGTCTTTAAAAGAATAAGTAGGGCCTTGCGTTAGCCACATAATATGAGTTTTGCCAGTCACTTGCTCAATTTTTGTTAGTATTTTCTTCTGGCTATAAGCATCGGCCAGCAATTCTTTAAGATCATTTTCTGGTATTTCTGCTTTTAAAAAAGCATTTAAAACAAAAAAAGCAATTTCTGCATAAGAAGATTGCTTCATTTGTTTAATTATTTCCGGATCGATTTTGGGGACGTTTTGGCGCGCAATCATGTAAAGACCATAATCAGGCGCTAAACCTTGCAATAAAGCTGTTTGGAAATTAATTTTTTTTGCCTTATTATTAGTACTGTAAAATAATGCCTTAGACATAAATTTGCTGAAGGCCACTATGGGAATTGCACCCATGCATAAGGGTTTTTCCCGCCGTCGCTACTTCCTTGGCTGAAGCTTCGGAAGTCGGGAAAGCTTTGGAGGGCTTTAATTAATCGGATTTTAGTCTGCCGAAGTAAAATAATATAACATTGAGGCCTGAGTGGGATTTGCACCCACGCATAAGGGTTTTGCAGACCCTTGCCTTACTACTTGGCTATCAGGCCATTTTACGAAGGCAGGCAGACCCTTGTCTTACTGCTTTGCTAAGTGGCCGGGAATATAAAAACTTACCTAAGGTAAGTTTTCTTTAGTTTAGCATTTTAAAGCTTAATTTTCAAGTCTGATAAATTGAAAAATCCGGCTTAAAAGTATAGTTTAACGCTAGGTAGAAAGAGTAAATACGGATAATATCAAAGTCCCTTGTTTCCAGTGTGTGATTCTTTTTGAAAGCTAAGAACATAATACCCACATCTTTATCATGCATGTAAATCGGCTTGGTAATAAAATCAAACTTTTTCAAAATTTCAGGATTAACGCCTAAGGATTGGAAGTAGTCATAATTATTTTTATTCTGGCTATGCTTAAATTCTTTAATCCCCGCATTAATCAGCTGCTCAAAAGTCTTTTTTATCTGCGGCTGTTCAATTTGTGCTTGGTAAGATTTAAAGTCAATAGGTGGTTTAAAATATAAATAGCCAGCCTTGGCTTGGACTAAATTAAGTAATTGATTAAAAATATTAATTGATGATTCATGCAAAGAATGTTTTTTTGATCTGTCTAAGGCGGAAATATCTAATTCCAGCAAAGAGTCTATTTTGCGGTTAATTTGGCCAATATACTGGTAAGCATCCGTTAGCTGATCAATTTGATTTTTAAGCTGACTCTCTTTTTTTTCAATTATTTTGAAAATAATTTCAATCAATAAAATGCTGGCAATTAAAGCGGTAATTGCATCAATCATAATTAAATTGACTGGTTTGCTAAAATAAAGTAGGTCAATTACTTGAATAAGGATAAAAAAAATGATTATTAAGCCAATAACCAAGATTTTGAAAGTAAAATAGCTTTTATTAATCATTAATTTAAATTATTCTTTATAAATTTCCACTGTTAAATATTTAAGGCCAAACTTTCTAGCGTCTTCCTTGGAAGTCATCCAGATATCCATGCGGCTGTTATATCTTTCATGCATGCGGTCAACTACAGTATAGATTTTATTAGGATCTAATTCTGGAAATCTGACTTTAGTGCCAAAAGGCAGAAAATTAGTAGCCACAACATTTTCTTTATTATGAGAACATAAATCATAGCCGCTGGCAGCAATACAAGGCGTATTATCTGTTTGCTCTGGTGTGCTGGAATAAGCAGTGACATAAAGTTTCATGGTTTTTATTTCTGGTTTAAAATTAAAACTGACTAGTCTTTGGATTTTATTAAAATAAGAATTGATGTCTATTTCATAATAAGCCAAAGAAGAAAATTTAGGTAAACAAAAAATTGCAATAAAAATTGCAATAATTAAACTTAAGAGCCATTTTTTCTTTAACGACTTTAAAAATAGAAATATTTTGAAGCTACTCAACTGCATAGGTTTATTATGAGTAGTTTTATTGATTATATTATAGCATATTTTTTAGTCAAACAAAAACCCAGCCTTTCGCGAAAGGCTGGGTCTTTGTTTTAAATTAAGCAGCTAAAAATTATTAGTAAATTTCCATTGTTAAATGTTGTAATCCAAAGTCCACAGCATCTTTATGGTTTTGCATCCAAATATCAGCGCGATAGGTGTAGCGTTTATTCATTCTGTCCTGAACAGTATAAATAGTGTCTGGGTCATAATCAGGGAACCTGACTTTAGTGCCAAAAGGCAAAAAATTAGCAGCAATCACATTTTGAGTGTTGTTTTTACATAAATCAAAGCCATTAGCTGTAATACAGGGAGTATTATCTGTTTGGCCAGGTAAACTGTTATAAGCAGTTACAGGCACAGTAATTACTCGGCTTGGCTCACCCAAATCAGCTAAAGGCGCAGGATTTTCTACTTGTTCTGCAAAAGCAGCCTGAGGCAAAATCTCATCTTTGATAGTATATGCTAAAGAAGTGGCTTTAGGCAGGGCAAATTGCCAGATTAAAGTTAATATAACTAGGATTAAAAGTGAATTTTTTATAAATTTTAGGCTAATTTTAGCTAATATCCAATTTTTTCTAGACATAGATTAAATTATTTTTTAGATTAAAAAGGTTCCCGTTTGGGAACTAATTTATGATTATAGCATATTTAATGATTTTTGTCAATACAAAAACCGAACCTTGATTTAAGGGTTCGGTTAGGTTTAAATTGGCTTAAGTTCTTCTTCCCAGGCAGTGGTTAAGTGTAAAATCCCATCTTGACTGGGCAAGATCAAAAGATAAGTTGGTTTATGGGCTGGTTTTCTTAGCCAAGCTGGTTGGGAATAGGCAAAATCAATTATCTTGGCTTTCTGGTTGCGAAAAAAATTATTATTGATTTGTACAATTTGCCATTTTTTATATTTAGGTTTTTCCGGATAACCATATTTTTCCGGGCATTGTAGCGCATCTAAAGAATTGTTATATTCCTGCTTACAAACAGGGCAGTAATATTTTTGCTGGGCCAAGATAATCACCTCCTTTGTAAAAATGATTTTTTATCTTAACATGGATTTATTTTTAAATCAATAAAAAAGAACAACTTGAAAAAGTTGCCTTTTTTATTATAGTACCGCCTAGGGGAATCGAACCCCTGTTACCAGGATGAAAACCTGGTGTCCTAACCACTAGACGAAGGCGGCGAATTAACTGTTAACTATTAACTTTTAACAATTAACGAGTAATGCAGGTAAATAAAAATCCCTAAGGAGTGGGATTATGTCTGTATTATAGACTAAAAATGCCAACTAGTCAAGCCAAAAATTTACTTAAACAATCTTGACTTTCATTCTGGAATATGTTAAGTTAGTTAATTAACTAATGGATATTTTTTTAGAATACAAAAAATAAAGGAGGGCAATATGAGAAAGTTATTTTTAGGATTTGCTTTATGGAATACTTTAGTTTTCGTCATCAATGTTGTCATCTGGCCGAGATTTTATGCTCCGGAACTCTGGATGCTGCAATTGCTTACCTTAAAAAGCCAGTTGATGCCGATTTGCAGCGCGCTAGCCATTTGGATGTATTTGGGCTATCGAGAGCAATTGTTCTTTTATAAAAGAAAGTATTGTCATTTGTATTAAGTGATAGACAGATGATCATTGACAAAAATGATTTATTGTGCTATCCTCTATTAAGATGGTGAAAGGCTGAAAAGTCTCCTCATTGACTTGGTTTCTCAAACCTTGTCGTAGGCTTCAGCTAAGTAATCATCTGCCGTGCGGTAAAACTTGGTTCTTTGACCTAGTTAGCACGGCTTTTTTTATGCTTGAAATTAACTGATTTTAAAGGTAAAATTTAAATAATCTCCTATCACTATTTACTAATTACCAAATTACCAATTACATGATCATCCTTGCCATAGAAACATCATGCGACGAGACAGCAGTCGCCGTTTTAGAAATAAAAGGTCAAAACTTTAAAGTTTTGGCTAATTTGGTGTCTTCTCAAATCAATATACATAAAAAATACGGCGGAGTCGTGCCAGAAGTGGCAGCACGCAAACATTTGGAACATATTTTACCGCTTTTAGATCAGGTCTTAAAAAAAGCTAAAATAAAACCTGAGAAAATTGACTTAATCGGCGTTGTTAACGGTCCTGGTTTGATTACTTCTTTAATTGTGGGTGTGGAAACAGCGAAAACCTTGGCATTAGTCTGGCAAAAACCTTTAGTGCCAGTTAATCACATTAAAGCGCACATTTCAGCTAATTTAATTGAAGGCAATAAAGGTAAATTAAGAAAAATAAAATTTCCGGCTTTATGTTTGGTTGTTTCTGGCGGTCATACTTCTTTAGTTTTATTAAAAAATTTAAAAAGCTTTAAAACGATTGGCCAAACCAGAGATGATGCTGTGGGCGAAGCTTTTGATAAAGTAGCTAAAATTTTAGGACTGGGCTATCCAGGCGGACCGATTATTAGCAAAAAAGCAGAAAATGCTGACACCGAATATTTTAAATTGCCCCGACCCATGCTTAATTCTCATGATTTTGATTTTTCTTTTTCCGGCTTAAAAACTGCAGTAAAAATTGCTTGGGGGAAGGAAAAATTTCGCGATGAAAAAATGGTCAGAAATATGTGCGCTTCTTTTCAGCAGGCTTGCTTGGATGTTTTAATTACCAAAACAATTTCAGCTGCTCAAAAATATAAAGTTAAATCAGTTTTAGTCGGTGGCGGTGTGGCAGCGAATAAAGAATTGCGCAGCCAATTAGCCACAGCTGTTAAAAATTTGAAAGAGGTAGAATTTTACCAGCCTGATTTGCATTTGACCACTGATAATGCTTTGATGGTTGCCATCGCCGCTTATTTTAGTTATAAAGAAGGTAAGAGCAATTGGAAAAATATTAAAGTAGAGCCAAATTTGGAATTATGAAATACATTGCCAAAACAAACCAAGACACTTACAACATTGCGGCCAAGTTGTCTAAAAGGTTAAAAGGCGGGGAGATTGTTGCTTTGGAAGGCGATTTAGGTGCAGGGAAGACGACGTTTACCCAGTATTTGGCCAAAATTTTAGGCGTAAAAAAACAGGTTACCAGCCCGACTTTTGTTTTAATGAAAATTTATCCAATCACCAATCACCAATCACCAATCACCAATTTAGTTCATGTAGATTGTTATCGGTTGGATGATCCGCAGGAATTGTTTTATCTGGGCATAGAGGAATATTTAAATAAAAAAGATACGCTCGTTGTTATTGAATGGGCTGATAAGATTAGGAATTATTTAAAAAAATTCAAGAAAAAAATTTGGATTAAGATGAAATTTAAAAATAATAAACGTATTATTAATATTAATTAAATTTATGGAAAACATTGAACAACAACCTGAATATTCTTCAAAAGACAGGGCATTTTTGGATGAAATGGCTGAAAAATTTGGAGTAAAATCACCCCAATATAAAAAGTTTCTCAAAGCAGTTGAAGAAGACAGGGCAGCTAAAAATATGGGATTAGGAAATCGGCTGGAAAAAGAAAAAGTATTATTGACTATGGTTAAAGAAATGTTAAGGCAGATTGATACAATTTCTTTAGAAAAGCCCAATAAAAGGACGGCAAAGTTGCTTGCCCAACAAAAATTAGTGGCTAAAAAGGAAATTAGAAATTTATTAGAATATGCCAGAAGGTATACAGATGCTCTAGATCGCGTCAATAAAGTATATTTTAAAAAGAAGGATATTAGCCCTGAAGATTATCGTAGCGCTTATGAGGAGGTTGACGCTTTACGACGCAGAAGTCATGATGCCCTGTATGATCAACTAGGGCTTGTAAGTCGCTATATTCGATTACATTTTGGACAACTAAGCGATTCCCAATTGGAAAAATTTGAAGAATCAGAAGATGACGCAGGGCGGGAAGTTTTAGATGTTGTCAGACAGAAGTTGCCTGATAATTTACTTTGGCCCAAAGGCGTAAATTTAAATGATAGAAATTCGCTGGCAGATTGGGCAATATTAATTACCAGAGAATTAGCTGATGTTGCACTCGAAGATTTATAATTTTCATTAAAATAAGAAAAAACCCTCTCGCCATGCGAGAGGGTTTTTTTGAACTTAATTAGATTTCTGCCCCAAAGTTTCTTTGACTTTGGAAAAATAGAAATCAACTATGGCTTGAAGCAGCAGATTATCGCTGCTTTCTTTCAGCTCAAGCAGTTCCCTGATGATTTTGAGCTCTTGCGACAGATTAGGTTTGTTGACAATTACATCTATGGGAACTGTTCGGTTAATCCCGCAAGCAATTAGCTTTTGAGCCACTTGAGAAATCACATCCCTTAATTGATTATGATCATCATGATCATTTAACAATTTGATAAGTTGTTTCTTGTTCATAATTCCCCCCTATGGATAAATTCAGTCTTTGCAGTAATATGCTAAGTGGATTATTTAGATTAACAATCTCATTGAAATTTGTCAAGCCAATTTAAAAACAGCCTTTTTATTAAGCAAAAAGACTGTTTATATTTTCAAATTATTCAATAACTCTAAAGACTTCTTCAACAGTAGTGATGCCATCCAAGGCTTTAA
>CAYNWH010000013.1:0-29756 GCA_964400885.1 uncultured Gammaproteobacteria bacterium | reverse complement strand
CTGATTATCTGAATTTTATTTTGAGCAATTTTAAAATATCGGCTTAAAAATTTAAGCAAGGCTTTATTAGCCTTGCCTTCATGCGCTGGGACAGTCAATTTTATTTTAATAAAAGTTTCCGTCTTCTCAACAATTTTATTAATTTTTGAATTAGGAATAACTTTTACTCTGTAAAATTTTTCAGCCATACTGATTAATGTTTAAATTTGGCTTATTGAACTAATTCGCACCCTTGATCTGTTGCCACACAATTATAAGGAATGCCTGCCTCGGGTTTTTCGTACAAAGCCCAGTCAATTGTGGCATCCTTGCAAATATTGTTAGCGCAGCCAAAGCAATCTACTTGGCCGGTCTTCTTATTTTGCAATAAAACACATTGTTCATAGCGCAACTTTTCCTTAGGGACAAAAAACAAAGAAAAAGCAATGGCAATAAAAATGATAACTCCGATAAAAAGAAGCAAGACAATGATAGTTCGTAGCATAAAATTAAAATTAAGTTTTAAAAAGAGATAAATCTCCTTGGCCTTCCCTTAAAATAACGGGAGCATTGCCGCTTAGGTCAATAATACTGGAAGGCATGTTTGATAAAGTATCAGCATTAATTATGATATCTATTTTATTTTGTAACTCTTTATTTAATTGGTCGGGATCAGTAAAAGGATTTTCGCCGGAAATATTTAAGCTCGTAGAAACAATAGGGTTTCCTAACATTTGAACAATAGCCCAGCAGATTTTATTATCAGGCAACCGTAATCCTACTGTTTTATTTTTTGGTAGAAACGTATCAGGCATTTCACTCTTTGCTTTAAAAATAAACGTATAAGGGCCTGGCAAGCATTTTTTTATTAAACGATAGGCATAATTTGAAATTATGGCATATTGGCCCATCTGTTTAAAATCAGAACAAATAATGCTAAAAGGTTTTTTCTTCTCCCTTTTTTTAATCTGATAAATTTTTGAAATGGCTTTTTTATTAAAAATATCACAGCCCAAACCATAAATAGTATCAGTGGGATAAACAATTATGCCACCATTTTTTAAAACTTCAACAGTTTTTTCAATCTTTTTGTTCTCCGGATTTTGCGGATTTATTTTAAGTTGCATTTAAAGTGTTTTTAAAAATTTAAGAATCTGCTTATCAATAATGCCATTGCTAGCCAGGACTGTTTTTGCCCTGACATTCCAAGAATTACCTTTGAAATCATAGACTTTACCCTTAGCTTCTTTAACCAAGAGAGCACCGGGAACAACGTCCCATAATCTGGCGCCTGGTGAAATATAACAATCTGTGCGGCCTTTGGCCACCCAGCCAAATTCTAAAGCAGCGCTGCCTAGTTGCCTGATATCAAAACTATTAAGTTTGAAATAATTATAGATTTTTAAAGCTTTTTTCAGGTCAGCTGTAGTATTGCCATGACAATAAGTTAATAAAGCTTTGGTTAATGGCCGGCTAGAAACTCTGATTTTTTTATTATTCAAATAAGCGCCCTTATTTTTCTCGGCAAAATAATATTCATTAATGGCTGGGGCATAAATCCAGGCTAAAACCGGTTCATTTTTATAAACTAAGGCCATTTGCACGGCCCAAAGCGGATTGCCCATATAAAAATTAGTTGTGCCGTCTAAAGGATCAACAGTCCAAAGATAATCGCTTTTTTTATGATTATCGCCGCTTTCTTCAGAAATAATATGCCAGTCAGGGGTTAATTCTTTTAATTTTTTCAAAATAATTTTTTCAGCCAAAAAATCAGCACTGGTCGCTATTTCATGCTTACTTTTAAACTTTACATGATTAGTTTTGCCGCTATTAAAAAATTTCAATAAACTCTGGCCCGTTTTTTTAATGATTTTTTCAATCTCCTTTTTTATTGTTTGTCGAATAAATGCCATAAAGTGTTCTTTTTATTTCTAGAAAATTCAATTTTTCTGACAATGAAAAGCAAGAGGAAAATTAAAATTGTGGCAATAATAGCCAAAACATATTGTTCCAGGCCAATAGCCATGCCCACGCCAGCTACAGTCCAAAGCCCAGCCGCTGTCGTTAATCCCTCTATGTGCTGTTTATGGAAAATAATCAAGCCAGCACCAATAAAGCCAATACCCACAATAATTTGGCCAACAATTCTGGAGGGGTCAACGTTGGCCATTCCACTAAAGCCTTGTACTGATAAAATTGTAAATAAAGTTGCCCCCAGCGTTACTAAAGCATAAGTGCGAGCGCCAGCTGGTTTGCCTAAGATTTCTCTTTCGATGCCAATAATGCCACCAAAAACAATTGCCAGTATTAGTTGTAAAAGGATGATTAAAGTTTCCCACATAATTTTTAGGACTTAATTTTTAATATTTGATTATATTATAGCAAAATTCAATTAACTTCGCTAAAAAAACTCGAAGCCATTCGAGTTTTTAAAAAGTAAAAGCACTTTCTGGTTTTGTTTAAATTTTTTCTAATAAGATTAACTGAGCTTTTTTGGTTTGGGTATCAAAGATGGCGAAGGTGGCCTTGGCGAAAAGTCCAGCCACAGTGCCAGGATTAATTAACGTTGTTTTGCCAATTTTTTCCTGCCAAGGCGCGTGCGTGTGGCCGTAAAAAACAAAATCATATTTTTGCATTTGTGCCATTTTTTTAGCCACAAAAGAAAAATGGCAAAAAACCATTTTTAATCCATCAACTTCAATCTTACCGGTATTGCCATAATATTTAAGTTTTTTATATTTTTTAGCCACATTTTTAAAACCTTCAATATCACCGTCAACATTGCCTTTAACAAGATGAATTTCTTTACCTTTGAATAATTTTGTCATCGCCTCTAAAGTTGAAGGTGCGCAAACATCCCCGCAATGAATGATCATGGGGATTTTATGTTTACTTAGATATTTAATTGTTTTTTCAGTATTCACCCAGTTATCATGAGTGTCTGAAATTATGGCAATTTGCATAAGTTGAGTTTAACATAAAAAATTAGAAAAAGAAAAAGGGGCGCGATCGTTGTCGCGCCCCCAAAGGATTTTTTATTGGTACACTTCAAGGGTTGGGTTTTCTACTGTTATGTTAGTTTCAATCGATCCTGGAGTGTACGGCTGCAAACCAATACTGGCGGTGAAGTAATTTTTTCCCTGGAAATTTTCCTGCAGCAGAGTAAGCAAGGCTGGGTCATCCAGAACATACCAGTCGGGATCTACAGTGTCAGCTTGTAAAGTAAGGGTCATAAGGTAACCGTGCGGAATCATGGCCGTAGACGGGTCGTCTTCCGGAAAGCCGCAACCTTCAGGAGTACAACCGTAAGTCGGGGGTGACATGCCAATTTGGCCGCAGCCGCAATTGACCCAGTATTCATAATCCTGGTCTAGAGCTGACCAGACTTTGATTTGAACATCTCCTGGCGGAAAGAGCTGGGTTTTTAATAATTCGATCCTTACTTGGTTAACATTAGTCCAGCCGACTTGAGGTAATTTGAAGGTAAAAAAGCCGAGGGTTCCTCCGCCTCTCAAGCTCGAAGAAGTCTTGATTGGCAGATCAAAACGGACAGAAGCAACCCCAGGGTAGCCATATCCCCACAGGCCGTCATATTCATCAAGAGAGAAAAGAATTTGTTCGGGATCGCAACCATCAGGGATACTGTCGTTGTCTATATCGAGGTTGTCATCAAACCCTGGGCAATGATCAATATCTCCGCAAACACTGTCCCCATCCAGATCATTATCTGGATCAAAAGGACAAATGTCTACTTCGTCTGCGATGCCATCATTGTCAGCATCTGATATTGTGAGGTTCATTGCCATTGACTTTCCATCCTCTCCTTGGCAGCCATAGCAGCCAAGAAAGAGGATCATAATGCCAAGACCCAAAAGCAAAGGCCAACTCACAGTCAGTTTTATTTTGTTCATTTTTTAGCACCTCCCGGGCTCCATATTTGGTTTAGCCTGGATTAATTGCCAAGCCTTTTTTTCGGTGCCTTTAGCCAAATATGTAAGCTCTCAAAAGAAGAGAGATTTCAAAGAACGTTACTTATATAATATCAAAATTTAGCATAAAAATCGTTTTTTGTCAATGCCCATTTATTTAAAAAGAAAAAACCGGGAAGCGAATTAATCGCTTCCCGGATGAGTGAATTACTGCTTAGAAGTTTAGGAGATTGCCTTGAAGAGGCAATGTCCAAACTCGCTGAGCAGTGGTTGTTGGTTGGGCCTGGAAATCGACTAGGCTGGCTTGCAGCGCGTCATTATTGGGAGTGCCCAAGACATCGCAGGCCAGCTTATAAGTGGTCATGCCTCCAGTCGGGATCGTCGATTCAGGAAGATTCGGATCAACCCAGAAGGTCACCAGGTGATCGCTGGCTGGCGAGGCGCCCAGGTTTTCATAGAACCCACTGGCTGGGTTGAGCCAGGTCAGATAGCATGCGTTTAAACTCAGATTGAGAGTGTAATTGATCTGGAAAGTGACATGATCAGGGTGCAGATCTTCGGGCCAGTCATGCAGCAGAGAGAACCGCATGATCTCGACGCCATAACCGATGGGCTGCGCGCCGCTGGGGCTTTGGGCACTTAGGTTGGCGTAGAAAGTTATTATCGGCCATTCGTACATTTCCAGTACAATCACGTTGTTCTGGCCTGTGGCCGCAGTGAATTCGGCATAGCTGGTAAAGGCTGTGCCAGTCGCTGCAACCCAGTAGTGTCCAGGTTCGAGGTCAAAGCTGAACTGACCGCCGTTGGTGATGAGGATAGGGATATCAGAGATCAGATGATCTTCAGACTCGGTCTTCTGATATATGGTCAGCATACCATCCCGCCCCACGCTCTGATCTGCCAGTAAGATAATGGTCACGCTCACGATTCCCTGTTGGGATTGGGTGTTTCCGTCATCGCAGTAGACGCAGTCGATGTTATAGGTGTAGTTCGTGGTGTCTTCGTCAGCCGGCTGGCAAGCAGCCACAGCCAAAATCAGCATAATCACGAGTCCCAGAATCATTTTTTTCATTCTTGCCCTCCTTCTGAAAGTTGTTTAGGTGCGATGCCTTTCGGCCATTTTAGAAAGGTCATCTTAGCCTTTCTCCATATTTATATTTAGATTGTCTGAATTATAGCATATTTTGAATAATTTGTCAATGTTCGTTTTTAGGGTTACTGGCGTTTCTTTCAATGCAGGTAGTTTTTAAAATTTCCATGACTTTTTGGTTGCCAATCATGTTTCTAACATAATCGCGGTATTCTGGGGTTTTAAAATTCTTCACTACTTCTGGGTTGTTCTGGTAATACTGGCTCAATTTTTCTATTTCCTGATCGATTTCTGCTTCTTGAATTTCTAATTTATCATCAAAATAAATCTGTCTCATGAGCAAAGCGCCTTTAACTCTTTTAATAGCTTGCGGCACAAAATCCAGTTTTAATTGTTCCGCTGTTTTATTAAGGTGTTTTAAATAATCATCAAATTTTAATCCCTGCATGGCAATGTTGGATTCCAGTTCTTGAATCATTTTTTTTGTTTCAGCATCAATCAAAAGATCAGGGATTTCCCCAAATTCTGATTTTTCAATTAACCGCTCTAAAAGTTCCCGTTCTACTCTTTCATCTTCTTTATGATGTTCTTCATGTTCTAAATTCTGCTGAATCTGTTCTTTAAGTTTATCTATTGATTCCTGGCCTAGTGATCTGGCAAATTCATCATTGATTTCCGGAATTTCTCTTTTATAAACAGCCAGTACTTTAACTTTGAATTTGGCTGGTTTGCCGGCTAAAGATTTATTATGATATTCATTTGGGAAATTCAGCTCAAACTCTTTTTCTTCATTAGCTTTTAAGCCAATCAAATTTTCTTCAAAACCAGGAATAAAATGCCCAGACCCGATAATCAGAGGGTATTTTTTTTGCGTGCCGCCTTCAATGGGGACATTATCGCGAAAAACATCAAAATCTATTTCAACTTTATCGCCTTTTTCCGCTGCTTTAGTTTCTAAAACTTCTTTGGCTCTTGATTCTCTTATTTCATCAATTACTTTGTTTATTTGGTCATCGGTAATTTTCATTTCGTTTTCTTTGATTTTAATGGATTTATAATCTCCGACTTTAACTTTGGGAATTAAAGCTACAGTAGCCTTAAAAACAAAATCATTATCAGGCGCCAGTTTGATGAATTCAATTTTGGGAGATGATAAAGGTTCAATTTTTTCTTTAGTAGCAATATCGATATAAGATTTTTCCACTGCTAAAGCTGCTGCCTCTTCTAAAAGCTTCATTTCACCCACTCTTTGCTTAATAATGTTTAGCGGCGCCTTGCCTGGCCGAAAGCCTTCAATTTTAGTTTCTTGGGATAATCTTTCAGCTGCCCTTTGCATAAAAGGTTCTAATTCCTCTTTGGGGATTGTGACCATGATTTCCAGCTCGCTTTTAGGCAAATTTTTTATTTCGTGTTGATACTTCATATTTTGTTTTATTAAATTTATTAATATTAGCCCGAAAAGTACTCGGCGTGTTATAGCGAGTAGCTTTTTTATTAGTTTTGCGTGAATAATTTTTCATACAAAATTAGTTTAAAGCATAACTTAAATTTTTGATTTAGTCAATTCAATTGATTTTGTAATTATAAACCTGTTACAATTAAACCATGGAAAAAGAATTAGAACAAAAAATAATCCAGGCTAATATAGAGCTGCATCAAAAATCAGCCCAGTATTATGATCAGCTCCATCCTGAGATTTTTAATAAAAGCGAGCAAAGGTTGATCGATAGTGTTTTGATTCAGATTTTAGATAGAATAAACAAAGAAAAAATTGACGTTCTTGATTTGGGAGCTGGGACCGGCAATATAACATTAAAGCTGTTAAAGAATAAACAGGTCGGATCAGTTATTGCCGTGGATTTATCAGAGGAAATGCTGGTCGAGCTGGAAAGAAAGGCGGGAGGCAGTGAGAAATTAAAAATTGCCAATAAACCGGCAGATACATTTTTAGTAGATGATGATTCTGAATATGATTTGATTACAATCAGTTCAGTGTTGCACCACCTGCCAGATTATTTTGCCACCATAAATTCAATATTGGGAAAACTTACGCCTAAAGGAATTTTAGTCATTTTTCACGAGCCTACTGGCGAGAAATCAAAAATTTTAAGTTTTTTAGAATGGCTTGATATCCGGCTGTTTGTAAATTTATTTTTATCAGGAGAAATTAAAAAAGTGGCAAAAAGTTTAGATCATGTTTATTCTGATTATCATGTCTATCATGGTTTTGATTTGCCTAAATTGAAGCAATTTTTCGAGCAAAGAAAAGATTTGGAAATAATATTTTTTAAAAAGCATAATACTTTTGACCTTTGGCCGTTTCGTTGGCTGGGCAATCTTTTATCCAAGAAAAACAATTTTATTTTAGCAGTTAAGAAGAAATAAAAAAATCTGCCTCCCGTCTGTCATTCAGAGCAAAGCGAAGAATCTCCTTGGTTTGGATGTTCATAGAGATTCCTCATTTTATTCGGAATGACGGGAGGCGGATTTTTTTATTCAATAACTTTATTTAAGCTTTCATCAGCAAAAATCGCAGTAGTTATATTTTTACCAACAGCTGTTAAAAAAGCACCAGTAGTTTCATCAGTGGCCGTCGCCGTGATATTAGTTAATAAAGCAGGGCTTTGGCCGCGCTGGCTGGCGGTTGGCACTAGAGCTAGCTGGATTCTGGCTTCAGGCGCCGCGTTAAAAATACCAGCAAACGCCGGGATATTACTTACTTGCCAAGTAACAGTTCTAGCATTCTGGTCAAAAATTATTTGGTTACCTTCAGTGACATTATAAATATCCGTGAATTCAATTTCACCAGGTACTTGGGCAGTAATTTTTAAATCCTTAATTTTATTGTTAGTGTTAATGACTCTGATAATTGTCCAGTATGAAGTATATTCGCCTACTACTGGAGGTACAGAGCCTACGCCAATTTGATCGCCTTGTGCTGTAAAAAATAAAGCAGTTGTATTTAAAGATAACCGGGAATTAACATTGGTTACAATTGGTAAACTTTCTACGCTTAATCTGCTTTTTTCATTGGGATCATCAAAACTGGCAAATCCGCGAGCTTCCAGTTTATAATCGTTTTCCTGAGCGCTGGTATAATCAATAACATTTTTAGCAGTGGCCTTAATTTCTATAGATCCAGATTGTCCTGGTTCAATATTTTTTAGTTGCGGTAAATTATTTTGATTAAAACGATAAGCTTTTTGAGCGGCGTACTGGCCAGATAAATTTAAGCCTAGCTCTACATTGGAAACGGGATAATCTTCGTCATTAACATAGGTTAATGTATATATTGTTTCGCCGCCTGGAGAAATAGAATGATTTCTTTCTAAATTTGTAAAATTAATTTTGAATTTGGAAAAATCAACAAAAGTTGAAGCTTGTGCTTGGGCCAATAAATATTCCTGATTTTCAAAAGTATCATAAATTTCCGCCTTAATCTCTATACTGTTAGGATTTTCCAAGTATATTTTACCTTGGAAACTATAATTAGCTGATTGATCAGTCGGGAAATTACCTATTAACCAAGTATTATTTTCCGTCGTTTCGCCTAAATCAGTTTGAATAAAATTGAAACCTGTTGGCCAGATTAATTTTATTTTTAATTTTTCAAAATCTAATTTGGAATTATTAGTTAAATTAATTTTTGTTTCAAAAGGGCTCGTTGCTATGGTTCTCTTCGGCAAGGTTATTTGTGTTGCTAAAACAGAATCGCTTAATTGAAAATTTTGATTGAAAAATTCTTGTCGGTCTTGGCCAAATTTATTTTTATAATTAATTACAGCTAAAAATTCATGCTTGTCATTAAGATTGCCAAGCATCAGGCCAGTAACTTTGAATTGGCCATGAGCTTTTGGTGCCAGCTCACCAATTTTAAGAGTGTTAGTTTTGACGTCAAAACCCTCAATATTATAAATTGGATTTCTTAATGCTTCTGGTTTTTTTAGCACTAAGGTTACGTCAGTCAAATTGTCGCTGGTGGTATTAGTATAATCCAGGGTAAAAGTCGTTTCTTGGCCATTAACTAGAACTTCCGGGCTTGAGCTGACTTGGAAATCAACTAAATTAATTAATTTGGTTCGGCTAAAAAGCCAAAGATTTAAGATCACGCCAACTAAAATCAGAACAATAATTGCCAAAACAATATCAACCAAAAGATGAATCTTGTTTTCTTTATAATGCTTTTCATAGCGCTTCTTCAACGGTTGAGCAAATAAATTTAGAGTCAACTTGCCAATCTTATCAATTCTAATATTTTCAACTTTGGCTGGAGTTGGTTCTTTTTCAGCTGCGACCTTCTTGGGTTCAACAACTAGCAGCGCCTTGCTTTCTTTTTTGTCTTCTTCCTTTTTTCTTTGTTCTTTGGGCATATATTAATTTTAACAGAAATTAGGTTATTAGGTAATTAGTTATTAACCGTTAGTTAAAAGTTTATTTGGTTAATTGCCGTGGTAAAAGTGTCAGGTGAGGCAGCCAGTATTTCATCAATGCCGTCATTATCTAAATCAGCCACAAAAACTCTTACGCCTGTCCTTGATTCTTTGCCAAAAGCCCAAAATCCAGGGCTTAAAGGCTCAAGTTTACTATTAAAGTAGCGCACATGAGATGAGCCGCCATAACCAGCTCCAGTGATAATTTCATCAATGCCATTGCCATCAATGTCGCCACAGGCAACATTTACTCCCCCTCGAAAAGTTTTGGCATAGGCAAAAAAACCGCCGGAAAGCACTTTGCCATTAATATCAAAAGTTCTGACTTGTGGTCCGCCCATATAGCCGGCGCCAGTCACTATTTCTTTTTTGCCATTGCCGTTAGTATCGCAAAAAGCTACATTAACTCCGCCTTTATAATTCTGGGCATAAGCATAAAATCCTTTATTTAATTCTTTGCCTTGGTAATTAAAAACTTTTACTAAAGGGCTATAGCCTCTCATAGTGCCAGTGACAATTTCAAAATAACCGTCATTTTCAAAGTCATTTATTGCAAAATTAATGCCAAAATTATAATCAGGGCCATAGGGATAAAAAGAAGTAATGACATTTTTATTCAAATCATAAATTGTAATTTTGCTATTGTCCGCTTCAATTATTTCTAGCTGCTCGTCATTATTAATATCTCTTTTTTCTATGACATTGCCGCCTTTAAATTCTTTTTCATAGACAAAAAAGCCGTTTCTGACAGTATCGCCATATTTATTAAAAACACGGACAAAAGACCCATTATAATAAGCGCTATTTTTAACATCTTCAATTCTGCGCAGCAAAATAATGCCATCATATGGTTTAAGAGTTATGGATCTGACCACTGCGCCGTTATTAGTCACTGTATCTTGTGTTCCTTTTATCTTTTCGAATTCTTCATTAAGCGTGATTTTTTGCTCTGAATTTGTGGAATTGACTAAAACTAGAGCATTTTGAAAATCTCTCTGCCAAACGCCAGCCTGTATTTCTTGAGAATTTGAGCCTAATAAATTTTTTAGGTCAGGAAGGGCTCGGCCTAAATAAAAATTATATTCATCATACCACCATAATTCTGAATGGGATTGGGCTCCCGAATCAAAACTATAATAACCATCACCTAATAAAGTAGAGGTTAGGCCATAGCGAAACGATTTGTAATCATTTTGATTGCCAGTGCTTGAAGTGTTAGTATTGATAATAAAATATTGAGGCTGATAGCCAAAAGCAGCATTAAGATAATTTTTTATGCCTCCAGCCCAAATATTGCCATCAGGCAAAGGGAATGTTTCATGCAATCGGCCGTTTATTTCATTGTTGTAAACATCATTTTTTGCATTGATTATAATAAGTTTATTAGGCGCTAAAGCATGAACTTTATCTAAGATAGAATTAATGCCGGCTTGCCATTGAGAATCCACATAACTATTAGAGTCAGCTGAGCCATTACCATCAATATCTATCGATTTGTTAAGCCAATTTAAGCTATCCCAAGCATTATCAAAGAAAACACCATCCCAATCATTATTATTTAAAAAATTCTGATAAACAAGTTGCGGCAGATAATTTGTCCAATTTTGGCCATTACTTTTAGGGGCACTAGCTGCTACATTAATTATCCAGGTATTAGGCCACCAACTTAAGTTCTGGCCTGAAGCGTCTTTGAGCCACCAATTGTTTTGGTTGACCTGATTATAAATTTTTTGGTAGAAAGTGCTGGCATTAACAATTTGCGGATCAATATTAATTTCTTGAATTAAAATATAGACTAAAATTTTAATTTGAGGATTTTTTTGTCTTAATTTAGTTATTACTTGAGGATTACGCTCCAGCGCTTGCGGACTTAAAATAACCATATCCCATTTGGCTAACTGATCTATTTGCGTATCATCAATGTCCCAAGCCAGATAATAATTAGCTAATTTTGGGTAATTATCAGCTTGCGCAGAGGTTTTATTAGGCATGACAAAAAATCCTGTTAGCAATAAAATAACAAGGACAATAAAGCTGGGAATTTTGATTATCTTGCGAGGAATCATAATTTATTAAAGATTGTTTTATTATATCATAAAAATATCGAATTGTCAATATGTTTAGCCAAAAATTGATTAGCGCTTGACTTCTTTCCTCTTATATTATAATATTAAAACTACTAAATTACTAAAATCTGTTTAGTTAATTTTTTTAATTTATGTTAAATATCAGACTCGCGCGTAAAGGCAAGAAAAAACAACCTATTTTCAGATTGCTTGTCTGCGAAAAAAATAAAGATCCTTGGGGCAAGTATTTGGAAAATTTAGGTAATTATAACCCCCGCTCTAAAGAATTAGTCTTACAAGCTGATCGTCTTAAATATTGGCTGGAAAAAGGGGCTCAGCCATCTGACTCGGTTTGGAATATGCTGGTAGAAAAGGGTTTAGTTGAAGGCAAGAAAAGAACAGTGACTAAAATTTCTAAAAAACGATTAGCCAAGCAAGAAGCTGTTAAGACAAAAGAGGCGCCAAAAGCAGCCCCAGCTGAAGCAGTTGCAGAAGCTACGGCTGAAACAGAAAAACCAGCCACGCCAGAAGTAAAAGCAGAAACAATTACAGAAGCTCCAGTTAAAGCACCCGAACCTAATAAGGCAGAAGAAGTTAAAGAAGCCAAGCAAAAAGAAGCACAGCCGAAAGTTGAAGTTAGTAAAGAGCCAACTAAAGCTGATAAACCTCAGACTGAAAAAACGCCAGAAAAAGAAACAAGCACTGAAACGGAAAAATAACGTTTTTAAATATTTTGATATGAAAAATGCCCTGTTTTGCCGGGCATTTTTTGACTCTTGACTTTTTAAAGTAAAGTGATATAATGTAATTATCTCGTTAAAGTTAACAAGATAAATTTAAGAATTAACCTTTTGATCGTCAATCGATTGAAAGAGTCAAGGATTTTTAAACCTATGGCAGAAAAATTTGCAGACCAAGAATTTGTAGAAGCTCTTGTCAAAAACATCGTTGGTCATCCAGAAGATGTTAAAGTTGACAGGAAAGTTGATGAAATGGGAGTTTTATTAACTCTTAACATCAACCCAGAAGACATGGGCTATGTTATCGGCAAACAGGGTAATACTGCGCGAGCAATCAGAACCCTTTTGAAAATTGTCGGTGCTAAAAACAATGCACGTGTTAACTTGAAAATCAACGAACCAGAAGGTTCTCGCAGGCCGAGACGGTCTGAAGACGTCGATACAGACGTAGTTGATGATCTAAAAATCTAAATTTTAAACTTTTAGATAAAACAAAAAAACCACACACCGTGGTTTTTTTGTTATAATAAAATGAAGAGTTTTAGATTTTTAGAATTACAGACTTTTAGAACTAAAACTCTAAAATTTTAAGATACTACAATCTAATAAAAAGATGCGATTCAATATTATTACAATTTTTCCTGATATTTTCGAGTCTTATTTTTCTAAGGCGATGATTAAGCGCGCCCAGGAAAAAAAGATTATTAAGATTAAAACCACAGACTTACGTCAGTTTGCTGATAAAAATGATCCTCACAAATCAGTTGATGACACCCCTTATGGTGGCGGAGCTGGCATGGTTTTGAAAGTTGAGCCGATTTATAAAGCTTTAAAATCAATTCGGCGCAAAAAAAAGAGCCGGGTAATTTTATTTTCTGCCAAAGGCAAGCAATTAAAACAAGCAGATTTGAAACGTTTAGCTAAATATGATCAATTAATAATGATCTGCGGCCGATATGAAGGTGTTGATAATCGGGTAGCTGAAAATTTGATTGATGAAGAAATTAGAATCGGCGACTATGTTTTAACTGGGGGTGAAATACCTGCTATGGTTTTGGTTGATGGGGTGACTCGTTTACTCCCAGGAGTATTAGGCAACTTAGAATCCTCAGAAGATGAATCTTTTGCTAGGAAAAACGAATTAGAATACCCGCAGTATACTAAGCCGGAAGAGTTTAAGGGCTGGAAAGTGCCGGACATTTTATTTTCGGGGAATCACGGTAAAATAAAAGAATGGAGAGAGTCTAAGAAAAGCAAAATTAAAAAATAAGCACTAAATCCGAATATTTAAATTAGGAATTTAATACATTTATTTCGGGCATTTGAATTTATAATTTATGATTTGTTTATAATATAGAGATTAAGATTTAGAATTTAAATTTTTAGTCATCAAAAGATTAAGGAATGGCGCAACAAGCAAAAAGGCGATTTGCAGATTGACAAAGATAAAAATTAATTCTTATATTAAATTATTCATTTTGCCAAAGCAAAAAATGCTCTAGGCATAATATGGAAAATATAGTGGCGGGATTAAAAGTCCTTGTGTCAGTGAAATTTTTTACTGGCAGAGGTTTTTACAAGCTTGCTTCTTAATCAGGAGGTGTCATTATGAAGAAATTAGTGGTGATTTTGGGGCTCAGTTTGGCAGTCCTGGCCTGGTCTTGCGGCAGTGAGGCTGACGGGCAAGACACTTTGGTTTTAGCGGTTAAAGATCCTGGCCTTAACAGCACGGCGGTTCCAAAGCCAAAATTGCATATCGTCGAACAGGACGAGGCAAAATTTTTGGTCGATGATACTGGCGAACTCTGGTATTCTCTGGAGGCGCCTTACATCACCATTGATGTCAGCCGCAAAGTTTTGGTGGTCAATCCCTATGTCTACTATGCGCCCGGGACTACGTATTACGGCAGATTTTACGATGGGTTTAATATCACCTGCGGCTGCCATCCTCGAGCCGGCTGCAATCCATTAAAAATAGATTTTGGGCCTGAAGGCGGACAATTGCCTATTCCGGCCAGTCCCTTGACCGTTTGCCAGTTTGATGCCTTTGTCATTGACGGTGAGGGAACGCTTTTCGAAACCGATTCGTACCTTGCTTATTTTGAGTGATAATACGCTCAAGCGTGATAAATGCCGCTGGGATTAGAATCCTGGCGGTATTTTTTATTTTAAATCCATCTTGACTTTTTAAACGAAATTTGTTAGAATACTAGATTCAAATCCTGGCATTTTGTCAGGTAAAAAATGCTGGCGAGCATGATACGCAAAAGGAGGGAACAGTCCATGAAAAAACGTGGAATTGTCCCGGCGACTTTAGGCCAAGTTAAGGATATTGGCGCTGCCTTGATACAGGCAATCCCGCCAACCCTGGGTAAGGAAGCTGCGCAGAGAATTATCAGCAGCAAGGGTGCGTTGATCAAAGCAATCGAGCGTGCTTTTCAGGAAATCAGCGGACATATTGATCTGTTGACTGAATGGTCTTCTTTCTATGGAGAAGTTTTCGGGCTTAATTGTTTCACTTCAGATTTTGAATGCTTAGAGATTCCAACTCGACCGTACGGGTTTGGATGGCTAATCATCATGCGGGAAGGCTTGACTGCTCAGAGTCTTTTAGCCAAATGCCAAGAGCGTTTCGCGTGCGAAGATGAATCGCATGATAAGCTGGATACCTTGAAGTCAGTGCGAATCGCTGACAGGAGATATGCTCTCTGGGTACGTGATTGCATCGAAGCTGACGAGGAAAATAAGGATAAGTCAGCCAAAGACTGCGAACATGAAGGTATGAAGGGCATCACTTTGGAAGAAAGGTTGATTTTGGAACTTTTTTATCACTGGAAGACGGACAATCATTTGGACATCGAGGATCATTCCACTCTTTGTACGGGCTCCTACTATTCTAATTGTTATGTGCCTCGTGTCAAATTTTCCAACGGTAGAGTTTGTATTCTGAGCGAGTATCCCAAAAATGGATCTCTAAGTATCCGGGTGCGTGAAGTTTCTTTGTAAGCTTTGAGGATTATATTTTTTTATACCCGCGCTCGGCTTTTAGCTGAGGCGGGGTTTTTATTTTATGTTTAAAATAATAAGGATTAAACCTTACACTCTAAACAAATCAGAATATCTAAATAATATATATTAAAATATTCGTACTCGTAATTTATAATTTATTGTTAATTAAGGAAATTAAAGTAATTGTTGTATAATAAAAAGTGTATAAATTGTGTATTATTCTTGAAGCTAAAATACTTGACATTTAATCTAATATAATTTAAAATATTAATATCTAAAAAGTAATCTTTAAAACACCATTTTACTTTAAATAAAATTTTTCAATGATATCTCGGCTGCTAGAATCTTAAGTCGAAGGCTCGCCTTCGCTAAAGCTTCGGCGAGCATGGGGAGGAGAAAAAACAGGTGAATTCGATCTATTAAAAATGCCGCGTACGGCATAATTTAATGGGCAATGGAATTTTCCTGTTTTTTCTTCTTTTAAAAATCAAGAAGAAAATGAAGTTTGACAACTAAAAAGTGATAGAATCGTCAATTATATCTTTTTTCCCTTTTTAAAGGGAACCCAAATAATGTCCGTGATGAACTTTATCATCACTTTTTTGAGAGTTTGATCCTGGCTCAGGATGAACGCTGGCGGCGTGTCTAAGGCATGCAAGTCGAACGATCCCTTTTAACTTCGGTTTTTTGGGAGAGTGGCAAACGGGTGAGTAACACATTGGTAACCTACCTCGAAGTCGTGAACAACCCCGCGAAAGCGGGGCTAATACACGATAAAAATGGGGGGACAAATGTCATTCCCATTTAAAGTTCCGACGCTTCGGGATGGGCCTATGTCCTATCAGCTAGTTGGCAGGGTAATCGCCTACCAAGGCTCTGACGGGTAGCGGGTGTGAGAGCACGACCCGCCTCACTGGGACTGAGACACTGCCCAGACTCCTACGGGAGGCTGCAGTCAAGAATATTTCGCAATGCCCGCAAGGGTGACGGAGCGACGCCGCGTGGTTGATGAAGCTCTTCGGAGTGTAAAGACCTTTTCTTGGGGACGAACAAATGACGGTACCCAAGGAATAAGAGGTTGCAAACTCTGTGCCAGCAGCAGCGGTAATACAGAGACCTCAAGCGTTATCCGGATTTATTGGGCGTAAAGCGTGCGCAGGCTGTTTGTTAAGTTAGCTGTTAAAGCCCAGAGCTCAACTCTGGGATCGCTGCTAAAACTAATAAACTAGAGATTGGGAGAGGCAAGCGGAATTGCCGGTGAAGGAGTAAAATCCGTTGATATCGGCAAGAACACCAAATGCAAAGGCAGCTTGCTAGAACAATTCTGACGCTGATGCACGAAAGCGTGGGGAGCGAAGAGGATTAGATACCCTCGTAGTCCACGCCGTAAACGATGGACACTAGGCATTGGAAGTATCGACCCTTTCAGTGCCGTTGTATCTTAGCTAACGCGTTAAGTGTCCCGCCTGGGGAGTACGGCCGCAAGGCTAAAACTCAAAGGAATTGACGGGGACCCGCACAAGCGGTGGAGCATGTGGTTCAATTCGACGATAAGCGAGGAACCTTACCAGGGCTTGACATCCTCAGAATCTCGGGTAATGCCGAGAGTGCCGCAAGGAACTGAGTGACAGGTGCTGCATGGTTGTCGTCAGCTCGTGTCGTGAGATGTACGGTTAAGTCCGGCAACGAGCGCAACCCTTGTCCTATGTTAAATTTGTCATAGGAGACTGCCAACTTTAAGTTGGAGGAAGGTGAGGATGACGTCAAATCAGCATGGCTCTTACGCCCTGGGCCACACACGTGCTACAATGGCCAGCAACAATGGGTCGCTAAGCCGAGAGGCGGAGCTAATCCCACAAAACTGGTCTCAGTTCGGATTGAGGTCTGCAACTCGACCTCATGAAGCTGGAATCGCTAGTAACCGCGCATCAGCTACGGCGCGGTGAATACGTTCTCGGGTCTTGTACACACCGCCCGTCACGTCAAGGGAGCCGTCAGTACCCGAATATCGTTGTAGAACGATAGAAGGTAAGGTCGGTGACAGGGACGAAGTCGTAACAAGGCATCCGTAGCGGAAGCTGTGGATGGACCATCTCCTTTCTAGGGAGTTTTGAGTAAAAGGAGCTTTAAAGGCCTTTTACTCTGATTAGGTCGGCACCTTTATTGGTGAGCGACGATTCTATCACTTTTTAGGGGTTAAATTTAAAAAGGCTGGCTAAGTTAATATTTTTTAATATTGAATATTGGTTTAGCTGGCCTTTTTTGCTATAATTTAAAATATTTTAAGGACGTGTAGCTCAGCTGGTTAGAGCGCGCTGTGCCCGCACTATGCGAAGCAATTGTGCGCGGGTCACTGATTTCGAAGTGTTTTTCTTAAGGTCACTGACCCTGCACTAAAATTTGTGCTTTTATAAAATAATAATATGCGATATGCGCGTATAGCTCAGTTGGTTAGAGCGCGTCACTGATAATGACGAGGTCGATGGTTCAAGTCCATCTACGCGCACAAATTTAGTGCAGAGCGCTGTAATGACGAGGTCGGAGGTTCAAGTCCTCCCACGTCCACCTTTGTCCTCTGTAGCTTTAGCGAAGGAGGACAATGGATAAAGTTTTTATTTTGGCGGATTTCGGTGGACAGGTCCACCATTTCAATTATGCCTGGGTAGCTCAGTGGTAGAGCAAAGGATCCTGTACTAAAAAATTTTCATCATGCTCGGGTAGCTCAGTGGTAGAGCAAAGGACTGAAAATCCTTGTGTCGTGAGTTCAATTCTCACCCCGAGCACAAAAATTTTTAGTACAGGACAGGCTGAAAATTTCACCACGCACCTGAACAACGTGAATGGTGCGTGGCCTTGTGTCGTGAGTTCAATTCTCACCCCAGGCACTAGTTTAACTGTTGACAGTTAACTTTTAACATTTGACTCTTAGTTAATTGTTGTCGGTTAACTGTTAATTGTTATTAACGGGCTGTAGCGAAGTTGGCTATCGCGCATGGTTTGGGACCATGAGATCGTGGGTTCAAGTCCCACCAGCCCGACACTAAATTACTCGCGGGTATCGTATAATGGTTTATTATGCTAGCCTTCCCCGCCTGCCATAGTACATAGTTTTTATAAATTTAATACTTAAGCAAACAGCGGGTATAGTATAACGGCTTATTATGCTAGCCTTCCAAGCTGGAGATACGGGTTCGATTCCCGTTACCCGCTGTTTGTTTGAGTGTACTCTTTTGACTATGTACGGCGGGCAGGCAAGCTGGAGATACGGGTTCGATTCCCGTTACCCGCTAAGGGAAACAAAAAAGACGGAATTCGTCTTTTTTGTTTTTGCCAAACTTAACTTTTTATGATAAAATTGGCTTATAATTTAAGCAGGTTTAATCATTAATTTTAACTTTAGTAAGTCAATTTATGCCTGGAAAAAAGAAAAAATTAATCAAGAATAATAATAAAAAGTTGGAGAAACCAAGTTTTAAAATGGAAGTTCATCCAGAGACCCAAAGGTGGATTTTTATTATTTTTTTATTTGCTTTAGCTGGCATAAGTTTATTGGGTTTATTTGCTTTGGCCGGCAGCTTGGGCATTTTTATTGATCGAGTTCTTTCTTTGTTTTTAGGCTGGGCCAAATATGTTTTCCCCTTAATTTTAGTTATTTGGGGTTATGCACTTTTGAATAAAAATTATAAAATCAAAGCCGTTAATTATTTAGGATTATTTTTGTTTATTTTTAGCTTGACTGCTTTACTTCATTTATTTATCCCTTTTGATCAGGCAATCTTAGCTGTTGATCAAGGACGCGGTGGTGGTTATTTAGGATTGATGTTAAGTTATAGTTTTCAAAATATTATGGGTTATTGGGCCAGTTTAATTGCTGTTATGGCTATTTTTATTATTTCCATACTTTTGATTTTAAATACTTCAATTGAAGATCTTAAAGAGTCGCGTTCTATTTTAGGCAGAATTATTCAGAGCTTGCAGATTTGGTATTATAATCTGAAATTAAAATTTGCCCAGAAACCAGGAGATGAATATTTTGAAGAAGAGGAAGAAGATCAAGAAGAGGAAAAAGGTCAAGAAGAGTTTACTGAAGATAGAGATGTTTCATTTGCCAGTAAAAAAATTGTAGAAGCTGAAGTTACAGCACCAAAAAAAGAAGAAATTAAGCTTGAAGAGCCAAAAACGAAAAGGGTCTTTCATAAAATTGATTTACCCCTAGATTTGCTGGATGGTAAGATTGGCAAGCCGACTTCTGGCAACATTGCGGCTAATAAGCTAATTATTCAAAAGACCTTAGAAAGTTTTAATATTCCGGTGGAAATGGGAGATGTCGCAGTTGGTCCCACAGTCACTCAATATACGTTAAAGCCAGCCGAAGGCATAAAACTTTCTCGTATCACTGCTTTAATAGATGATTTAGCGCTGGCTTTAGCCGCACATCCCTTAAGAATTGAAGCTCCTATTCCTGGCAAATCATTAGTGGGAATTGAAGTACCAAACCAGTCAGTGGCTATTGTTCGTCTACGCGAACTTTTAGAAAGCCCGGAATTCAAAAAACGCAAATCAAATTTAACATTGCCAATTGGCCGTGATGTTTCTGGCAATACTTGGGTTGGTGATTTAACAAAGATGCCCCATTTACTGGTGGCTGGGCAAACCGGCTCTGGCAAATCAGTCTGTTTACATTCAATCATTGTCAGCTTGCTTTATCAAAATGGCCCAGATACATTAAAATTTATTATGGTCGATCCTAAAAGAGTAGAAATGCCAGCTTACAATAACATCCCTCATCTTTTAACCCCAGTAATTACTGATTTGAAAAAGACTATTAATGCTTTAAAATGGACATTAGCTGAAATGGATCGCCGTTATCAGTTTTTAGAAAAATTCGGCAAAAGAAACATTGAGGATTATAATGAAATAGCCAAAGAAAAAATACCCTATATTATTTTTATTGTTGATGAAATGGCTGATTTGATGGCTAATATGGGCCATGAAGTTGAATCATTAATAATTCGTCTAGCTCAAATGGCTCGCGCTGTGGGCATTCATCTTGTTTTAGCCACCCAGCGCCCTTCAGTCGAAGTTATTACTGGTTTAATTAAGGCGAATATCCCTGCTCGCGTGGCTTTTGCTGTAGCTTCTATTACTGATTCGCGGACAATATTGGATTATGCTGGTGCAGAAAAATTAATTGGCAGAGGTGATATGCTATATACTACAGCTGAACTTTCTAAACCTAAAAGATTGCAAGGTGCTTTTGTTTCTGAGAATGAAGTCCGAAGAATTGTGGAATTTTTAAAGCAAAGCGGCGAAAGGCCAGATTATGATACGACTGTAGTCGAAAGACAAACTAAATTTAATGGTGATGGCACAATTGATTTTTCCGATCCTGCTGAAGGAGATGAACTTTTTGAAGAAGCAAAAGCTTTAATTTTGCAGGCGGGCAAAGCTTCTACCTCTTATTTACAGCGCCGCTTAAAAATCGGCTATGCCAGAGCTGCCCGGTTAATGGATTTATTGGAAGAAGCTGGAATTGTGGGCCCGGCTGATGGCGCTAAACCCCGAGAGATATTAGTGACTGAAAAAGAAGTCGAAGAAACGTCTAATTATGAAGGTCCAGACATGGAGGAAATTAATAATGAACCCGCTTCCGCAAGAGCTTCGGCAGACAGTGAGGAACCAGAGGAAGAAGAGGCTGAAGAAGAAACAGAGGCTGAAGATGAAGATATTGAAGGAGAGGAAGATGATGTTGAGGCAGAAGAGGATGATGAAATTGATGATGAAGAAGAAGCGAAAAAGGTTGAAAAAAATAATGACTGGAGCGACTGGTAAAATGGTAATTAGTAATTTGTAATTAGTAATTAGGTCTATGAAGCAAGAAACTTTGGGCCAAGTTTTTAAACGTTATCGTCAGGCTGACAATATAAAAATCGAGCAGGTTGAAAATGATACCAATATAAGCCAGCGCATGCTTTTAGCCTTGGAAAATGATGATTATGAAAAATTGCCCGATGATTTATATAGTAAAAATATTATCAAAACCTACGCGAAATACTTAGGGCTTGATTACAATAAGCTGTTAACCCTTTATGATAAAGATAAAGATCAGCAAGGAGACAAACAGAAGATTTTTGAAAAGAAAAAAGAAGTTAAAGTTTTTTTAACGCCAAATCGCGTACGTAACAGTTTAATTATTATTATTGTTATAATCCTGTTAACTTATTTTGGTTTCCAGATTAGTCGGATTTTTAGACCGCCGGAATTAATTATTTATGAACCAAGCCAAAATTTAGTCACTCAAGCAAATTTTATTGAAATTAAGGGAAAAACAGAAAAGGAGGCAAGAGTGTTTATCAATGAAAAAGAAGTTTTTTTAGACCAGCAAGGAGAATTTAAGGCAACACTAGATTTGCAAAAAGGTTTAAATCTTATTAAAATATCAGCAGTAAAAAAACATAGTAAAGAGAATTTAGTATTTAGAGAAGTTTTAGTGCAATAAATCAATTATTAATCAAAATATTATGCCGAAAAAAGATGTTCAGGGGGAAGATAAAGAAAGACAAAAAGCTGCGGAAATTGCTATTTCTCAAATCAAAGAACGTTTTGGTGAAGGGGCGATTATGAAATTTGGTGAAGCTAAGATAATGCAGGTGGAAGCCGTGACAACTGGGTGTTTGTCCTTGGATATTGCTTTGGGAGTGGGCGGAGTGCCTAGAGGCAGGATAATTGAAATTTTTGGGCCAGAAGCTTCTGGGAAAACTACCTTAGCTCAGCATATTGTAGCTGAAGTGCAAAAGCAGGGCGGTACTGCTGCTTTTGTTGATGCCGAGCATGCTTTGGATCCAGAATATGCTAAGAAAATTGGTGTTAATATTGATGAGCTTTTGATTTCCCAGCCAGATACAGGAGAACAGGCGCTTGATATCGTTGAAACTTTAGTCCGTTCTAATGGCGTTGATGTTATTGTAATAGATTCTGTAGCAGCTTTGACGCCAAAAGCTGAAATTGAAGGTGAAATGGGCGATCAGCACATGGCTTTGCAGGCCCGTTTAATGTCGCAGGCCTTAAGAAAATTAGCAGGCATTATTTCTAAATCTCATACTATTTTAATTTTTATTAACCAAACTAGACATAAAATCGGTGTATTTTTTGGCAATCCAGAAACCACAACTGGCGGCAATGCTTTGAAATTTTATGCTTCAGTCAGAATTGAAGTCCGCCGTGCCGCCCAGATTAAGCAAGGCGATAAGTTTATTGGCAATCGAGTCAAAGCCAAGATTGTTAAAAACAAAGTTGCGCCGCCGTTCCGCTCTTGTGAATTTGATATTATGTATAATGAAGGCATTTCTATTAGCGGCGATACCTTAGATGCTGGTGTAGAATATGGAGTAATAAAAAAATCTGGCAATTCTTATACTTATGATGATGCTAAAGAAGGTGAAATTAAATTGGGTGTTGGCCGAGAAAATGCTAAAGAGTATTTGCGGGAAAATCCAAAGCTTATTAATAAAATCAAGAAACAGGTTTGGGCTAAGGTGGAAGAATAATATCGTAAGCAATTAGTAATTGGTAATTAGTAATTCGGGATAGGAAGATTAATTATATAAAAAAGTCCTCGTCAGAAATGGCGGGGATTTTTATTCTAATTAAATTGGATTGACAAAATTTTTTTTTTATGATATAGTAAGTAAATATTGTTTTTTATAATCAAAGTATTAAGCCAAAAAAGGAGGAGAAGAGATGGCCACTGTAATAGTCATTTTCTTGATTGCATTTTGCGCGGGTTATTGTCTCTTGCCCATAAATGTAGCATTCTTTAAAATTACTTTTTACAGCAATGATTGGGCTTACAAATTCAATAATGTTCCGATTTTCCGCGAGTATGTTGAGCATGAAAAGTGGAGATTTCTTTATCTGAACCGAATTTTCTTTAGCCCGTATAAAGAGCGCTTTAAGGGAATTAAAATGGCGGTGAGGTTTCTTATTCTTGTCTTAAATATCTTTCTGGCTGTAGTTTTTGTCCCGCTAAGCATAATCTTCTGCGGCCTCTTTTTCTCGCATTACGCTTCATTGCTTCAGGGGCAATTATGGATTCAGGCATTATCATGGTGCTGGACATTTTACTGGTTAGGGCAATTTTTATATGCCCTAGTGGAGAGCCATTATTCTAAGTTGGAGGAAACTAGCGATCATGAGGTCTATAAAAAATGGCGATTCAGGCGGGATTGTCCTGAGCTAATTGATTTTCCCTGAGAAAGTTGATTCAGCTATCATTCAAGGCACTGACTATGTTCAGTGCTTTTTCTTTTGCTTAAAAAAAGACACTGGATTATCAATAATCCAGCGTCTTTTTTATTTTAAATATTTTTAAGCCCGGCCGACGTATTCGCCAGTTTCAGTATTAACAATTAGTTCTTCGCCTTCTTTGACAAAAAGCGGAGCATTAATAACTGCGCCAGTCTCCAGCTCTACTTGCTTGGTTACATTACTAGAAGAATCGCCTTTAACTCCCGGAGGCGCTGAAGTGACTTTTAGTTTTATTTTGATAGGGATCTCAACATTAATAGGTTTATTGTCAAAATATAAAACCTCACAATCCGTACCTTCTTTTAAAAAATTTATTTTAGCTCCGAGTTGATCTAAGGGAATATCAAACTGCTCATAAGTATCATTATTCATAAAATAAGCTAAATTTTCATCTTTATAAAGGTAATTAGCCTTGCCTTTATTTAAATCAGCTTCTTCAATCCGTTCGCCCTGCTTAAAAGAATATTCTACTACTTTGCCAGAAATTAAGTTTTTTAATTTAGTCTGCATAACTGGTTTTCTTTGCTGCATGCGCACAAAATTTGCTTCTAATACAACATGAGGCTCATTATTCCAAATAAGAGTTACGCCTTTTTTAATATCATTTAATGTGGAGATTGTTGACATAGAATTTTAGCGTTTTAGCATTTTAGAGTTTTAGATTATCTAGGTAAGTACGGCAAAATAGCCATGTAGCGGGCGCGCTTGATAGCTTGGGCTAATTTTCTTTGATGTTTAGCGCAAACTCCGCTTCGGCGCCTAGGCACGATTTTAGCATAAGAAGAAGTCCACCTTCTTAAAAGCTGGCCATCTTTATAATCAATATCTTTAATGCCATTAACGCAAAAATAACAATATTTCGGGTTTTCTAATAAGTTTTTTTTGTTGGTCATAGTTGGTATATTGGTAAATTAGTATATTAGGGATTGGAAAATTAATTAATTAAAATCTTTCTCCCCTTTTTTGAAAATTGAAAATTGATGATTGATAATTAAAACGGGATATCTTCCAGCTTGATTTCATCGCTATCAGATTCTGATTCTGCTGCCTGAGCAGGCATTTCCTGTTCAATAGTCGGCAAATCAGCTGATTTTGGCGTAGCAGGTTCATAATTACCGCCTTTACTGTCTAACATAATCATGTTATCTGCGACGATTTCTGTCCTGTATCTTTTTACACCATCCTGCCCTGTCCAGTCTCTGGTTTGCAAACGGCCTTCAATATAAACTTTTGAGCCTTTTTTCAGGTATTGGCCAATAATATCTGCCAGTTTGCGCCAGGCAACAACATTATGATATTCGGCTTTTTCTTGTTTTTGACCATTAGCATCGTTCCAGACAAAATTTGTAGCCACAGAAAAGCTGGCGACAGAAGTGCCTTGCGGCGTTGTTCTGACTTCAGGATCTCTGGTTAGATTGCCAATAATCATGGCTTTGTTTAGATTCATAAGGTTTTGATTAATAATTATATATTGTTATAAATTGTTAAATATTGTTAATTAGAGCATTTCATCGCCGCCTAAAATTTCATCCAGTTTTTTATCAAGATCTTCCAGACTGACTTTTTCTTTAGTTTTATCAGTTTTTGGCTTTTCTTTGATTTCTTCTTTAGCTGCTTTAATTTTTTCAATTTCTTGTTCTTTCCTCTTGGCTAATTTTTCTTGCATAGTCTTTTCTTTTTTAATATCAGCTTCGGTTTTAACTTTTTTCTTGACTACTAAAAATCTTAAAACCTCAGTGGCTAATTTTAGCGCATTGTTTAAATTTATTAATTTTTCGCTAGGCATGTCAAACTCATAAACTTGGTAATAGGCATGGCTTAATTGTTTAATAGGATAAGCTAATTTATTTTTGCCCAGATCTTCTTCTTTAGTAATTTTACCATCTTGTTCTTTAATTAATCTGACAATTTTTTCATTGATTGGTTTTACTTCATTCGCTGTATAAGAATTAGAAAGTAAATAAAGCAGTTCATAATGCTCTATTTTTTGTTCTTCCAGCTGATCTTCTTGTTCTTCTTTTAGTGTTTTTTGTTCTTCAGTCATAGGTTAGTATTAAGGATTAAGAATTAAGGATTAAGTATTAAAAAAATCCCAAACGGCGGGACTTTAAAAAGCTTTGAGCCATGGGCTTTGGGCTTAGAGCTATAAGTTCGCACCGTTGAAACCTCTTAATTGAGGGTTCATAGTCTTCCTTCGTTAAAGGTATGGAGGACGTGGGAATGGTGTTAAGTTGTATAATCTAGGCTTGATATAATCAAGACTGATTGGTTTTTATCTTAGCAAAAGCTTGAATTTTCGTCAAGTTAAATATTGACAACTAGCCTGAAATATGCTAAAATAAAATAATAATCTAAAATTTAGATTTGGTAGATATAAGCAAAGGTGAAAGGTAAAAATAACCAGTTTTAGCCCAAAAGGAGGTAGTCAATGAGAAAAGTTATTTCATGGTTTTTGCAAGAGCTCAAATCTTGGGCTCTGGCGGTGCTAATCTTAGCCACTCTTCTTTCAATAGTTTTTGGTGGGGTTTCTCTGTGTGGGAAAGTAATGGCAGTGCCCAAACCAGAAGTGACCAAAGCATTTCATCAAATGCATCCGCTTCTCCGGACTGATGGAGACATCAAAGTTCAGCCAATTCGCGGTTATATCAGTGAAGGCCCAGTGCCTCTGGATGAAAATTTCGCCATGGTCAGGGTGCAGGTCCGTGATCAGCTCAGCGCTGATTATGCCTCTGAGTACGGGGCCGTCATCGCGCTAAAGGAACAGCCGCAAGTCGGCGACAAGGTCATTATGACAATTTATGAGGTCTATAATAATCCGCTGATGAAATCAACCTTTGTCAGGATTGCCAAAAAGGAGGGCAAATAATGAAAAGAAAGCTTTTGTCTGCGATGATTCTAGTGGCGCTTTTGGCCATCGTGATCGTGGCCAACAAGAAAAGCGAAAGCCAAAAAGTGCCGAACGAGTGGTATCGCGTCAGCCAGAACATGCCGGTCGGCACTGTCGTGACCGAAGCCGAACCCATCGGTGAAGGGATTTATTTGATCCAGATCCAGATGGATTCCAGTAATCCGGAAAAGCCGACTCGTTATTCAGCTGTTACGGCGCATCCGGAGACTTTTCCCGTCGGCAGCAAAGCCACATTAAGGAATGTCACGGCCACTGGCGATTACGCCTTCGGCGACATGTTCCACCTCGCAGTCACGGTGGACAAGTTGGAGGGTCAGTAACATGTGGCAGCAAATCGGCTCGTACGAGTACGAGTGCGACGAGGACGGCTACACCGGACGCTATCGCTGCGTCGGCGGTCGCCTGGCCAACGGCCGGTGGCCGACATGGGACAAGGTCGGCAACTTGAGCTATAGCTAAACTCTACAACAAAACCCCTCGGGAGAAATCTCGAGGGGTTTTTCAAATTTGTTAGAAAATATATAATTAAACTTTGTCCGTTGTCTTTGCTTTATTTTGCACAACGTTCCAGTATATCTGATATTGTTCGTTTTGAATTAGTTATTTTATAGTATATCTTGATTATCATAAAACGAACAATATGGGCGGAGCGTTGCGTTTACTTTTCTGTTTTTAATCGGTTAATTATTTTGAAGTGGAGCCAGATATACTGTGTTAGCTGATGTATTCCTTTTCTTTTGTTTTCTGATAAGAAAATTTGTTTTAAAAAATTTTCAAATTTCTTTTTCCGTTTTGGGCGAAGAGCAGAGGGTATTAAGGGGTGAATGTCCGTAGCCCAAAACACCTTATTAATTTAGTTCTCGTATTTTAATAACTCGGACACTGTAACAAACGAATATCCATCTGCTTTTAGTTCGTCAATTATTTTTGACAAAGCTTCTCTGTCAGCTTCACATTCGTTTTTACAAAAGGGATGAAGCAAAATTATCGAACCTGGCATCGTGTTTTCCAGGACATTGTTAACAATAAGATCTGCATTGCCTGCGAAATTGGTATCTGGTTCAATATCCCACATAATTGTTTTAATATCATTCTGTTTAAGGTACCAAGGCAAACCTAAAAATTTTTTACCATTTGGAGGGCGAAATGTGATTTCGCCAGTGTATCCAGTATCACGAATAAGCGAGTTGGTTTTTTCTATTTCATTTTTTATAAATGATTGGGATTTGAAAAGAAATCGCTGATGAGAATACGAATGATTTCCGATTTCATTCCCTTGTTGAACAATTGCCTTGGCTTGGTTTGGGTATTTTTCTAAAGATTGACCGATGGCATAAAAAGTGGCATGGATATTATTTTCCGCTAGTACTTTTAGAACTTCATCGGTATATTCTGTAGGTGCGTCGTCAAATGTTAATGCCACAATTTTTTGATTAGTATCCACACGACTGGTCAATCCTCCAAAAAATTGAAAGGTTCTTGATTTACTCAACTCAAATAAACCATAGACGGTTATTACTAGTGTAACTAAAAGCAACGAACCTATTAAACATTTGTTAAAAGTAGCTTTCATTATTACCCTTTTTTAAATAATTAAAAATCAAATTTTCGACCACAATAAACGCTCGCAAGCTTGAAATTTCCACAAAGATAACAATTTATTTCACTTAACGTATTGGCATCATCCGAAGTTGCGTAGCAATTTGAGTGGAGCGAAGCGGAACCGGATATGCCGTGTTAGGCGATGTAAAAAATATTTTTCAATTTTTGTTCACCTTATACCTAACTTGCAATATATCATTAGCAATTCTTACGGACTCAACAAAATTCAAACGCTTTTCAATATCACTCTCGGCAAAAAGCGGAATACCACTGCCCACAATCGCAGGCTCGATATTTATCATTACTTCGTCGATTAAATTTTCGTTTAAAAACGCACTGTTGATTGTGCTTCCACCCGTAAGAATTGCGCTCTCAAAATTCATGGCAACGGCTTTTTCAATCGCGTCCTTTGGCGAATTGGCAACCAAAAATGGCGGGGTTAATTTTAAATCTTTGCCAGTGGATACAACTACTTTTAATCTCGCTTCGATATCGTTAAAATTATAATCTGGCCAATTTTGAACAGCCTCATATGTTTTTCTGCCTATGATAAAACAACCATGCTTTTTAGCTAATTCGCCAAAGGACATCCAGTTTGTGTGCGACAAAAAATCCTCGTTGCCATTTTTACCAGCGATCATTCCATTTAAAGATGTTGCCATGAATAATATAATTTTCATAAAGAAACAAAAATTGAAAAATATTTTTTATTTCGCCTAACTCGTTTCTATGCGCATTTATTTCGTTTTTAATACGCGATTTGGTATTAGAAACGAGTTATGTGCTATAATTTAATTACTTTAATTTTATTATAAAATAGGCCTTTATGCAAGAATATTTAGATAAGGTCAAAATTGAGCTAAAGTACCGTAATTATAGCCCTCAAACCATGGCCAGTTATTTGGGTTGCCTGAAGGATTTTTTTGCGTATCTTGGCAAAGATTTTGACAAATTTGAAGAGTTTAGGGTTAAAGAGTATTTAGTTAAGAAAAAAGATAGCGGTTTAGCCGGCCAGACTATAAATGTCTACCTTAATGCCATTAAATTTTTTTATGAAAATATAATTAAAATTCCCTTTAAAATCAATCTTCATTATGCCAAACAGCCCAAAAGATTACCAATAATTTTATCCAGAGAAGAAATCAGCAAAACTATGGAGGCTTTAAAAAATAAAAAACACGGCTTAATGATAGCCTTGTCTTATGGGGCTGGACTGCGGGTCAGTGAAATCGTGCGGCTAAAGGTTGTTGATCTAAATTTTGAACAATTAAGCATCCATGTTAAAGAAGCTAAGGGTAAAAAAGACAGAATCACTGTTTTACCGGAAAAATTGAAAAATGATTTGGCGGCTTTTTGCTCCTTAAAAGAGCAGGATGACTATGTTTTTGCCAGCGAACGCGGTGGTAGGCTGACTGAACGCACCATGCAATTAGTTTTTGAACGCGCGCTTAATAAGGCTAAGATTGATAAACCGGCAACTTTTCATTCCTTACGCCATAGCTTTGCCACTCATCTTTTGGAAAATGGCGTGGATGTGCGTTATGTTCAGGAATTACTTGGCCATCAAAATATTAGGACTACCCAGATTTATACTCATCTGACCAATTTGGCTTTAAAAAATATTAAAAGTCCATTACAATAAATTTATGCAATATTTTTTTATTTTAGGTAAAAATCCGATTCTCTCCAAAGCGGA
>CAYNWH010000012.1:29081-30928 GCA_964400885.1 uncultured Gammaproteobacteria bacterium | reverse complement strand
AAGTTCCAGACCAAAAATCAAAACAAAATGAGCATTAAAATAAAAAATTAAGTTAAAATTATTTTCCAAAAGCAAATTAACATATGGCTGAATAAAACCCAGCAAAGGATAAACAATCATTATGGTCAAAATAATAGAGATAATGCCAAAAATCACGCCTTGCAATAAAAACGGGGCCCTGACAAACCAGTTAGTCGCACCTACCAGCTTCATGGCCACAATTTCCTCCCGATGCGTATAAATCGCCATTCTGATCGCATTAAAAATAATTAAAATAGAAATCAAGGTAAAAATCAAAGCAATGATAATCACTGCCGTATTAACTCTTTTAGTAATGCCTGTAATTCTTTCAATCACCTGACGATAATCTTCAAAATCCTTGCTTTCAATCAGATTATCATACTGAGTATCAGATAAATTCTCCAAAATTACCGGATAATCATTGGTTGTTTTGGCTTTAACAATCAAGCTGGCGCCTAAAGGATTTTTATCTATTTCTGCCAAAGATTCTAAAATCTTAGGTTCATCTTTATGTTTTTCCTGAAAATTAGCCAGGGCCTGGTCTTTGGAAACATAATTCACTTCTTTCACCTGCATTAAACTTTCTAAATAACGCTGGACATTCTGCACCTGTTCTTCGCTGATTTCTGACTTAAAATAAACATTAATATCAACCTTATCCTCAATTGAACCAATAGCATTATTAGCCACCACATTAAAAATAATCAAAAGATTAACTAAAAAAAGAGCCAGGACCAAAATAGTCAGGGTTACAAATGACAGCCAAAAATTACGGAAAAAATCCTGCCAAGCAAACTTGATGACGCGTAAACTTGAAGTAAACATTTTATATTAATAAAAATTTATTTATAATTTAAAATAAAAAAAATTCAATTCACTAATTACCAATTACTAATTACAAATTACTAAAGTAGATACCGTCCTTCCTCCTGATCACTGATTATCTGCCCTGAATCCAAAACTATCACTCTTTTTTTAATCCGGTTAACAACATCTTTATTATGAGTAACCAAAACCACAGTCGTGCCAAATTCATTAATTTTCAAAAGCAAATCAATAATATCTTTAGTATTTAAAGAATCCAGATTACCAGTCGGCTCATCAGCCAGTAGAATCTTCGGCCGGTGAATCAAGGCTCTGGCAATGGCTGCTCTCTGAATTTCACCGCCAGAAAGCTGATGCGGATAACGGTCAGCTTTTTCTTTTAAACCCACAATTTTTAAAACCTGAGGGATCACCTGGTTGATTCTCCGATTACTTACTCCGCAGACTTCCATGGCAAAAGCTACATTTTCAAAAACGGTTTTTTTCGGCAATAATTTAAAATCCTGATAAACTACGCCAATTTGCCGCCTCAAGATAGGCACTTCCCTTTCCTTAATATCAGTTATTTCCCAGCCACCCAAAATTATCTGACCTTTATCTGGTTTTTCTGAGGCAGTTAAAAGTTTAATAAGCGTACTTTTGCCAGCCCCGCTTTGACCGACAATAGAAATAAACTCTTTGGGCTTAATATGCAAATTAACATCTTTAAGCGCCACTGTTTTGGGATGAAAAATTTTTGTAACTTTTTTAAAATGAATCATCAAAATTAGTCATTAGTCATTGATTATTGGTCATTGGTTATTGGTGGTTATACCCACCTGATCAAGCGGCTCAACTTTAACATTAATCAAACCCGAGTAAGTGCTGCCAATTTTTTTAAAGGCTACGGCATCCAAATCAATTACCCGATCAGGAAAAACACTGCGATCAGGCCCCCAGTCATTAACTTTAACAACCACGCTTTTACCATTATCAACATTAGTCACTTTTAATTGCGTGCC
>CAYNWH010000012.1:15430-28981 GCA_964400885.1 uncultured Gammaproteobacteria bacterium | reverse complement strand
TCAAATTCATAAATGCGGCTGGCTAATTGAAAACCTTGAGGCGGCGCCATATTACTGCCTGGCGGCAAAATTATTTCTTTTAGATTTAAAGTTCCGGCTGAAGATAATTTTTTTGAATCAATTTGAAAAACAAATTTATCATCAAAAACTTTAAACTTTATGCCAGCCCAAACTTTATCTTTGGTTAAATTAAAAGATTCTGTGCCAGTCACAATCGGCTCAGTACTAACAACAGCTGATTCAGTTATTTCCGGCAAAACAGGTTCAGCTGACTGGTCAGCAGTTGCTATAGGAGTTTGCTCTGTTGGCTGCGATTCTGGCAAAAAATAAATTTGATTCAAATTCGGCTGAGTATTGGAACTGGCAGCAAAAATATTATCTTCAGCCAAAAGATTATTGACCGGCAAGGCCAAAACTGCTAAAATAATTAATAACTTGATTGTTTTTTTTACGTTTAAATTTTTCATGATTAAATGTCAATTGTTAATTGTTAAATGTTATCCGCGGGATTAGTATAGTGGTAGTACATGACCTTCCCCCGCCTCCGCAATATCTATGCGATGGTAGTACAATGGCAGTATGCGACCTTCCCAAGGTTGAGACGCGGGTTCGATTCCCGTCCATCGCTTGTAAAATATAATTGCTGCGGCGGGCAAGCAATTAAGGGAATTAAGACATTAAGTTCGATTCTTTTCAGCCTCCGGGGCCTTGGCGCAGGAGGCCGGTATCCCGCTAAATTTTATTTGCCGAGATAGCTCAGCTGGTAGAGCGACGGTATCGTAAACCGTAGGTCAGGGGTTCGATCCCCCTTCTCGGCTTTAGTAAACATAAATTTTAATCTGCGCTTTATCAATCGCTTCTTTTAGTAAATCATTAAAGTTTAAATCTTGCTGCTGCAAAGCTGTTTGGGTCTTATCAAAATATAAATTTGGCCTAATAAAATATTTCGCATACTCTTGAATATTCAAATCATAAAAATCCTGTAAAAAACCTGCCAAAGCTTGCTGACTGCCCTTTTGCGCTATCAGCTGATCTAATTCATTATTGATTTCCGCATCAGTCACTGTAACATCATACTGGTCAGCAATTGTTTCAATTAATAAATTATTGATTAACCTCTGCTCTAAAGCCATTTTCTTTAATTCCAAATCAGTGGGAATAGCAGGCGAACCTGCTTTTTTTTGTTGGTCATAAAATTTTTCAGCTGCTCTTAAATTTTTCAGATAGTCAGCAAAAGAAATATATTGCTGATTTACTTTGGCAGCCGGATAAGGCAGGACTTCAACTATTTTTTCCACTACCGCATTCTGCCAGCTTAATTTATAAATTCCCCAGGCAAAGATAGCATTAAAAGCAACTATGGCAATAATAATGATTATAATTATACCTAAAATATGGCCTTTGAATTTTAATTGCTTTTTGACTATTTTAATTTTCCTTTTTTTTTCTTTTTCCATAGTATTAAAACTTATTTAAAGAAATAAGCCCACCATTTAGCCGGGTTATTAGCAGTAGCCTCTAAGTCAACTACATTTTGCGTTTCCTCATTTATTTCTCCCTGAGGAATCACAACTAAATTTTCACCTGGATTTTTAAAGCCCAATTTCAACTTAGCCTCTTGTTCAATAAAAGCGTCAGATTTAAAATAAGTTATTAACTGGCTAAAATCCTGATTCTGGCTTTCCAGCTGACTGATTTCATCCTGCAGTTCCTGAATTTCTGAATTTACCTTATAATTTTTGATTGTGCCTTTGCCTAAAGCAAATAAAACCACCAAAAATATGACAACGCAAAAAACCAAAAAAAATTTAGAAAAAATTAAATCAGGAAAAATTAGATTTCTCTTTCCTCTTAGGCTCATATGTCTATATTATAACGTTTTTTTGAAAGGATGTAAAACAATTACAACTGCCTTTTTTTAAAGTTATTAAGCTCGCTTTCCTCATCTTCGTCTTGTTCCTCTGCCTCTTCCTCTTCAGCCTCCGAAGCTTTCCTGTCTGCCGTAGCTTCAGCGGAGGCGGAAGCAAAGGAGGCCTCTTCTTTTTCATACTTCTCTAATTCATCAACTAATAATTTTTTCAGCTTCAAATCGCCAAACGTTTCTTTATAATCCTCAATTAATTCCTGTAAATTATAATCCTCATATTCTGCCAACTCATCTTGCTTAAGAAAATCTTCAGTTAATTGCTCTTTTTCTTTGGCATTAAGCTGTTTGACTTTTTTTACTTCTATCTGTTTGCCTGTTTGCTCTCGAATCAAATCAGCCAAAAGCTGATTAACCTGAACTACTTGCCTGACATTTTTAATCATTAATTTCACGCTAGCTGCCTGAATTTTTATTGTGCCTAATTTTAAAATAGTCTGCCAAAAACCCTGCACTGAATAACAAATATCAAGAATTTTTTCCAAACTCAGTTCAGAAACTGTTTTATTAAAAAAACCTTTTTGGTCAAGATCAAAAATCCGCTGATTGGTTATAATAAAAACATTAAAATACCAGATGTAAAATTCGCGCAAACCGTAAGAAACTCCAGTTAAAAGCAGGGCCAAAAACAAAGCCACGCCAATTGGCCCCAGGCTCAGCAAAAAAAACATTAAGAAAAAAGCTAACAAAATCAAAAAGGCTGTTAATAAAATTTGTTTCCAAAAAGTGATGGGGTGATGATGCAAAACCAGAATAATTTCTTCATCTTCCCGCAAACTTATTTTTTTGGCAAAATAATCATTAGACATAATATTAGTAATTAGGCATTAGTAATTAGTTATTAGTGATTGGCCTTCGCCAACCGTAGTCCCGCTAAACGGGACGAAGGTTGGTTATTAGTTATTGGTTAATATAATTTCTGCTTTATTTAATGCCTCATCTAGCATTTGAGTGAAATCCCAATCTTTTTCAGTATCTAAAACCAAATTCAAATCAGCATGAGTAATCGGGTGCTTGGGCACATAAAGCGAACAACAATCTTTAAACGGCTGGATTGATAAATCATAAGTGCCGACTATTTTAGCTAATTCAATAATTTCTTCCTTATTCAGGCCAATGCAAGGCCGTAAAATCGGCAAATCAATTGATTCAGCAATAACCCTAATATTTTCCACTGTTTGTGAAGCGACCTGGCCCAGACTCTCCCCTGTCACTAAAGCTAAAACATCTTCCTGCAAAGCAATCTTTCTAGCAATGCGCAACATCAGGCGGCGATAAAAAATCACCCGATAATCTTCAGGCACTCGTTTTAAAATTTCTTTTTGAATATCAAGAAACGGCACAATATATAATTTTGATTCAAATTGATAATCATTTAAAACTTTAACCAATTCTTTAACTTTTTCCTGATTATCTTTGGGTGTGGCTGGATAAGCATCAAAATTAACATAAACAATTTTAGCCCCGCGCTTTTGCATTAAATTAGCAGCCACTGGCGAATCAATGCCGCCGGAAAGCAAGCATAATAAATTACCAGAAGAACCAACAGGCAAACCGCCCCGGCCTTTAATTTTCTCAAAATAGATAAAAGCAAATTCGCGCACTAAATCAATATGGATATTCAAATCAAATTTTTCTAAATCAACCTTTTTCTTCATTTTTTCAACCACCATTGCGCCTAATTTCTTATCAATTTCCTGAGAATTCAAAGAAAAAGTTTTTTCCGTGCGCCTGGCTGTAATGCGAAAAGTTTTAAACTTCTTATTTTTAATTAAAAAGTACAAATCTTTTTCAATTTGCTTAATATCTTGCTCGGAATTCCAGGCCAGAGCAAAGTACTCAATACCAAAAACTTTTTGCAGTTTAGCTTGCATCGACTCCCAATCCCATTTGTCATCAAACTCCATAATAATCCGACCAGCCAGCAAACGAGGTTTAACTTCAGCTATATTTTGCAAAGCTAATTTTATATTATTAAGCAGCTTGTCTTCAAAAAACTTGCGATTGCCGCCTTTTAAATAAATCTCCCCATAATGGATTATAATATACCTTTGCATAATTCAGTCTTAATCTTTACTATTTAATCTCTTTTAGAATTTCTCGTGCTACCTGCCGGTCATCCCAGGGCATGATTTTACCCCCAGATTTGATGCTTTGCTCTGTGCCTTTGCCAGTAATTAAAACCAAATCACCGGGCTGCGCCATTTCACAAGCTTTTTTAATTGCCTCTTTTCGCTCAGAAATTTTAAATAAATTCTGGCCTTCAACTTTACCAGTTGCGAGCGCGCCAGCCGCAATTTCGTTTAAAATCTTTTCAGTCGGCTCATCATAAGAATCCTCATCAGTCACAATCGTAATATCAGCATTTTGTCCTGACATTTTACCTAAAACCGGACGCTTAGCATGATCACGCACGCCGCCGGCTGAACCAAACACATGGATAATCCGTTTTTTCTCAAACATTTTTAAAGTATTAAAAAGTATTTCAAATGCTTTTGGATCATGGGCATAATCAACTAGAACAGTGAAAGGCTGGCCTTCTTTAATTAATTCCATGCGGCCAGGTATGCCTTGGACTTTAGCCAAGGCCTCACGGCATTGTTCAAGGGTTAAACCGAAATTTAAACCCACGCAAATAGCAGCCAGACAATTATAAACATTAAATTCACCAATTAAATTAGTTTTAAATTCCAAATCTTTTAAATTAAAAGTCGTATGATCAACAAACAGCTGGTATTCTTTAGGCTTAATATATTTCACATAATCAGGATAACGATATTCTTTTATGCCATAAGCATATTTTCTGTCAGCTGGAAAATTTAAATAATATTGCCAGTGTTCATCATCCAAATTAACCACAATCGTCTTTTTAATTTCCTGGCCGCCAATTTGCTTGCGCGGGAACTTGCTTAAATTGGCAAAAAGTTTACCTTTAGCTTTTTTATAATTTTCAAATGAACCATGGGCTTCAATATGTTCAGGCGTTAAATTTGTCATCACAGCCACATCATAATGAACACCCCAGTTGCGATTTTGCATAATGCCTTCTGAAGAAGTTTCCACCACAGCATACTGACAGCCGGATTCGATCATCTGTTTTAGCATTTTTTGCAAAGCAAACCGGCCCAACATGGTCATGCGAGTAGAATTGAGCCACTCCTTGTCAGCGATTTTATAATTCATAGTAGTCATCAAGCCGACTTTAGCACCTGAACCTTCTAAAACCTTGGCAATCAAGTTAACAGTCGTTGATTTGCCATTAGTGCCAGTCACGCCAATCACAATTATTCTTTTGGACGGGAAATTATAAACTAAATTAGCAATAATTGCCAATACTTTATGATACTGTAAAAGCCAGGTTTTAGGTATAATTTTCTTGAGAAAAGCTTTCATAATATTACAATTTTAGCATAATTAAACGCTAAAAACAACTTGACTTTAATAATAGATTAAGCTATATTTAATAATCAGTTCATTGATAAAAAGGAGGCAGACATGAAAAAAAACACTCTTATTTTGGCTAAGCTATTCTTATTTTCGTTAATGACTTACCCTTTAGCCGCAATAGCAAAAACAAATTCTGATGAAGTATCCACTGAGTTTCTCATCATATTATTTATTGCTCTTGTCGTGGTTGTTAGTTTGATTTTAGATGAAATCATCTCAATGGTCAAAGCTCTCATGGATACAGATGGAATTTTAAACAAGATTAAACAAATTCTTATCACCATTGGCAAAATTTTCCTCTGGTTAATAGGAGGAGCAATTGTCCTATTAATTTTACTAATAGGCGACCTTGAACTAATCGCCCAAATCTTAAGCGGCGTACATGTCTGGTTCTTTGGAGGGTATGTAATCGGACTATTTTTACTCATTCTTTTAACTATTATAGCTTTGGGATGTGTTGAAATATTTGACTACATAAAAGAAAAAATTACTAATTTACTTAAAATTATTTTCCGCAAATATGAAAAATGATCTATCCTCATTTTTTTAACAAAAAGGCCAGCAAAGAAAAACTTGCGGCCTTTTTCATTTAAAAAATTTATAACGACTTATGCACTTTTTTTATGGATAAAAAAGTACTTACCTATCTCAATCGCTGTAATTTTAACTAAAGCTAAAACAATAATAATCAGCCATTCTGTCATATTCAAAATGGTTAAATTCAAAATTTCTCGCATAAAAGGCGTATACAAAGCAAAAAGCTGTAAAGCCACACCAAAACCAACAGCTAAAAGCAAATAGCGATTAGAAAAAGGATTAATATGCCAGATATTGCGACGCAAACTCTTAGCGCTAAAAATATAAAGCAAAGAATCCAAAGCTAAAGCAGTGAAAATTATTGTCCTTACATGCTCCATTACATAACCGGCCTTTAATAAATAGATAAATAAGCCGAATAAAACAATGTCAGTAAAAACGCCAATAATAAAAATTAAAACTTTCATTTCCGAATTTAAAATCGGCTCATTTTTACCTCTGGGCTTTTGTTCCATCACATCTTTTTCACCAGGCTCAAAAGTTAAAGCCACATTAGGAAACCCGTCATCAATAATATTAATGTATAAAATTTGCAAGGCTGTAATCGGCAAAGGCAGCCTAAAAATTAAAGCACCGACTATTAAAATCATTTCTGTGAAACTGTCAGCTAATAGATAAACAATGACTTTGCGAATATTATCAAAGACAATTCTGCCTTGTTTGACTGCCTCAACAATAGTTTTAAAATTATCATCCAGTAAAATAATATCAGCTGTTTCTTTAGCCACATCAGTGCCTGAACCTAAAGCCACGCCAATATCTGAGGTTTTTAAAGCCGGCGCATCATTTACTCCGTCACCCAGCATGGCTACGACCTCGCCCTGCGCCTGCCAAGCATCCACAATGCGCAATTTATGTTTTGGCGATACGCGTGCATAAACTTTTATTTCTTTTACTTTATTTTTTAATTCTTCATCACTTAATTTATCCAAATCAGTGCCTTCTAAAATATTATTATCCTTAACTTCCAAGCCGATTTCCAAAGCAATCGCCTTAACTGTTAAGCGATGATCGCCTGTTATGATCACCGGATGAATGCCAGCCATTTTGCACAAAGAAATAGTTGATTTGGCTTCTGGCCGTAAAGGATCTTTTAAAGCAAAAATTCCCATAAAAACTGAATCTTTAATATCTTCTTCCTGCAAATCTTTCTTTTCTTTATCTACTAATTTATAAGCAGCTCCTAAAACTCTTAAACCCTTACTGGTTAAATCATTAAAATTTTTCAAAATTTCTCTCTTTAAATCATCTGTTAATTTTTTTTCTTCACCTTTGATTAAAACGAAAGAACAAAAAGACAATATTTTTTCTGGCGCGCCCTTACTGTAAATTATATTATTTTTTTCATCTTTCTCATTCAGTGTTGCCATGTATTTTATTTCCGTACTAAAAGGAATTTCTGCCAATCTTTTATTTCTTTCTCTTAACTCCTGGTAATCCAAACCAGCATCAATGCCGGCTTTAAGCAAAGCAGTTTCCGTGGGATCGCCAATAAATTCCTCTTTTAACTCTGTCTTGGCCTGACTAATAATGGTATTATTGCAAATTACACCGGCGCTCAGCAGATAATAATGATCGGGAAATTCACTCTTAGTTTTCTGACTATCAAGATGCACTAAATCTTGGTCGGGGTTACAATGGCCTGTTAGTAAATAAGCCACGCGCATAATACCTTCAGTTAAAGTGCCGGTTTTATCAGAACAAATAACTGAAGTTGAACCTAATGTTTCAGCGGCAATTAATCTCCTCACTAAAGCTTTTTTGCGCAAAATTCTTTGCATACCCACTGTTAATATTATTGTTACAGAAACAATTAAACCCTCAGGGATTGCGGCCACAGCAATAGCCACTGCTGTTTCAAACATTGTAAAAATATCCTGACCCAAAAGAACACCCAGGATAAAAACAAATAAAGATGCTGCTAACACAATATAACCCAAGGTTTTGCTGAATTTAACTAATTTTAATTGCAAAGGCGTCTTTTCCTCTTTTGTTTCTTTAACTAGCTGGGCAATCTCGCCTAAATTAGTCTTAATGCCTGTTCCGGTAATAATGACTGTCGCTCTGCCCCGCGTCACAACTGTACCCATAAAAACCATATTTTTTCTTTCAGCCAAAGGCGCACCTTTTTCCAAACGGCCAATTTCTTTATCAATAGGCAATGACTCGCCAGTTAAAGAAGCTTCATTAACCTGAAAATCATTTAATTCAAAAATACGGCCATCAGCTGGCACACGATCGCCAGCATCCAGCAATAAAATATCGCCTATAACTAATTGGCTGCTGTCAATATTAAATTCCTCACCATCTCTTAAAACTTTACTTTTATAACTGATTATCTTTTTCAAATGGGCTAAAGTTTTTTCTGCTTTATTTTCCTGGATAAACCCGACAATAGTATTAATAAAAACCGCAGTCAAAATTACTCCCATATCAATATATTGCTCTAGAAAAAAAGAAACCAAAGCCGCAAGCACCAAAATGTAAATTAATGGACTTTTAAACTGGTTTAATAAAACAAAAAACCAAGACAACTTTTTTCCCTCAGGCAGTTTATTAAACCCATATTTCTTTAAACGCTGCTGAACTTCTGCCTGGCTTAAGCCATCTTTATTTGTCTTGAGTAATTCAAATATTTCTTTTTCCGGCAAATTATGCCACAAAAATTTATTCATAGTATTTAAGTAATGAGAGAGTTAAAATAATAAAATAAATTCAAATCCCAATTATCAAGTACCAATAATTAAACAAATTCCAATGACAAAAATTCTAAACTTAATAAAATTTTAGGCATTAATTATTTGAATTTTGAATTTGTTTGGAATTTGATTATTGGTTATTGGTCATTAGCTCAATTATAGCAAATTCCTTGACTTTTTCCTAAAAAAGTATTAAACTATAATTAACAAATTTTGTTGTTTCTGCTATAATTTCACTAACCACGAATTGGTTATTTTTTGTTTAAACGACGCGGGGTAGAGCAGTTGGCAGCTCGCCAGGCCCATAACCTGGAGGTCAGGGGTTCAAGTCCCCTCCCCGCTACAAAAAAATATCAAGACCCGGTAGCTCAGCCGGTAGAGCATCTGCCTTTTAAGCAGAGGGTCCTGGGTTCGAATCCCAGCCGGGTCATAAGAAAACATGCCAAGAGTGGCGTGTTTTTTTAAGACCCTCTGCCTTAATGAAAATGTAATAGTCCTGCCTGCCTGCCGTAGTCCTGAGCTTGCCGAAGGACAAAGGCAGGCAGGATCATAAATAAAAAATGGCAAATCTTGCCATTTTTTATTTTAATCTTAATATTTTTTAATCCAAGCGAGAAGGAATAATTTTTGCTTCAAATTCCAGCAAATCTTTTTTTGTATTCAAAGGCTGCCAAAAACCTTCGTGTCTAAAAAGCTTTAATTTCAAATTTGGAAAAACATCATATTCTAAACTTCCCCTCTCAGGCAGCATTGGTAAAAAATCTTTTCTCTCAAACAAATACCAGCCGCAGCTTACCCAATCATTAAGCATTGGTTTTTCTTCAAAAATTGCATAGCCATTTTTTTCTTTAATCAAGCCAAACGGCAAACGAGGATGTGCCACGCAAATTGTATGGCAGGCGCAGGACTGCAATTTTTTCATATTAATATCAGTAATATCATCACAATTTAAAACTGAAACAAAATCAGAATTAGTTTGCAGCAGAGCAAATTTAAGAGCTCCTCCTGTGCCCAGCGGCTCTTTTTCAACAGAAAAATCAATATTATAATCTGGATAATTATTTTTTACATAACCCTCAATTTCTTCAGCTTTATAACCAAGCGATAAAATAATTTTCTCAATTTCTTTTGAGTTTAATAAATAATCAAGCTGATAAGCTAAAATCGCTTTATCTTTGACTTTGACTAAAGGTTTGGGCAAAACATCTTCCATGCGATTGCCTTTACCGCCTGCTAAAATTATTGCATCCATATAGATTTTTTTAAAAAAATAATCACACTTTCTTAAAATTAAAAAATTTTCTTAATTCCAAAAAAGAAAGTGGTATTAAAGCAAAAAGCAAAATATAGAAAAACTGCAGCAAGTTCAGCTGAGCCAATTTTAACTGCATATTTATACTGGGCACAGCCAAAGCCAAAACCAAAAATATAATTACGGTTAAGAGCCAAAAATTCATAGTTTTATTAGAGAACAAGCCTAACTTATAAAGCGGTATTTTTTCTGAGCGCGAGACATAAGCCAAAATAATATGGCCGCAGATCCAGGCTGTAAAAGCAAAAGTTTGAATCATGACAAATGAATAGCCTTTTTCAGCAGCATAAAAGTAAGAGATCATTACGGCTAAAAACAAAGCGAACCCAGAGATTAAAATGCCTTTAATAAGATGGGCATCGAGAATTTTTCCTGATTTACCCTCAGGCTTTCTTTTGTAAATTGTTTTTTCTGCTGGTTCGCTAACAAAACCGGCAGAAGCAGCCAAATCCATAAATAATTCTAAAAGAATTATCTGAATTGGTGAAAAAGGCAAAGGAATACCTAAAATCACAGGCAGTAAAAAGATAGAGACTAAAGCAGTTTTAACTGAAAGATAATACTTAACGCCTTTTTTCAAATTATCATAAAATTTTCTGGCTTCAAAAATCGCTTTTGAGATAGTTATATAATTATCATCAGCCAAAATAACATCAGCTGCTTCTTTGGCAGCATCAGTGCCTTTAATACCCATGGCAATGCCAATATCGCCGGCTTTTAAAGCCAAAGTATCATTAACACCATCGCCAGTAACAGCAACAACTTCTTTATTGGCTTGCAAAGCTTTAACTATCCGATATTTATGTTCAGGCGTTGTCCTGGCAAAAACTGAAACTTTTTCCACCTGTTTTTTCAATTCCGCATCAGACATTTTATCTAATTCTTCGCCGATCAAATATTTATCAGAAGGTATGCCAACTTCTTTAGCAATATAAACAGCTGTTTGAGGATGATCGCCAGTAACCATAATAGTCCTTACTCCAGCTTCTTTAACCTTTAAAATAGTTTCTTTAACTCCTTCACGAGGCGGATCAGCCAAAGAAATTAATGCTAAAAATTCATAATTATTTTCCAGATCTTCAATCCTTTTATTTCTTTCTTCTCCTTTAATTTCTTTTTCGGCTATAGCAATTACCCTTCTGCCTTTTTTAGCTTCTGCTTCCAAAACTTCCTGAATATTCGCTTGGCCCTTGGTTAAAGCAAAAATTTCTTCTGGCGCACCAATAGTTACTAATTTTAATTTATCGCCAACTTGTCTTAAAATACTTTTTGTCTTGCGGTTAGCGCTAAAACTTCTTTCTTTTATAATTTCACCATTAAAATCTTCGAGCCCTAATTTATTAGCCGCTTCAATCATCGCCTTATCTGTTGGCGTTAACGAAGCCTGAGTCATGGCTAAAAGCGCTGTTTCTAAAATCCTTTTTTCTTCCTGAGCAGGATAGACTGAAACAACCTGCATTTTGTTTTGGGTAATGGTGCCAGTTTTATCAGTTAAAATAACCGTGGCACTGCCCAGGGTTTCAGCGGCTTTAATTTTCTTAACTAAAAAATTTTCTTTAGATAATTTATAAGAGCCCAAGCCCAAAATCATGGTTATAATAATGGGCAATTCTTCAGGTATAACCGCAAAAGCCAAAGCCAACCCAGTTAAGATCATTTGCCGTAAATCATTGCCCCTGATTATGCCGATGAGCGGAATGGTTATAGAGAAAAAAAGCGCTACCCAGACCATTTTCTTAGCCAAATCTTTCATGGCTAATTGCAATGGTGTTTTTGGCGGTTTAATAGCTTTAGCTAAACCAGAAATTTTACCGATTTTTGTTTCCTTGCCAGTTTGCAAGACCAAAGCCCGACCTTCACCAGAGACAACCAGTGTGCCGGCAAAAACTTCATTTTTAACTTTTTTTTCAACCGGCAAAGATTCGCCAGTCAAAGCCGCCTCATCTAATTGCAAGCTATAAGCTGTTAAAATTTCGCTATCAGCTGAGATTCTAGTGCCTTGAGTTAATATTAAGGTATCGCCTGGCACAACTTCTTCAGTTTTAATTTCCGCAATTTTATTATCACGCCAGACTTTAGTTTTTGGCGCAGCAATTTCTGACAAGGCGCTAATCGCTTTTTTTGCCCGATACTCATTCCAAACTTCAGCTAAAACTAAAAGTAAAATGACCACAAAAATAGTCAAAGCATCTTCCAGCTTGCCCCAAAGAGAATAAAAAAATCCCACCACTAAAAGCAGTAGAATCATAGGTTCTCTGATTTCTTCTAATGTTATACCCCAAAAACTGATTTTTTGCGGCACAATCAGCTGATTAAAGCCGAATTGCTGTAATTTGGCTTGCGCTTGTTCTTGGCTTAAACCTTGAGACATTTTTACCTTGAAAACTTAAGATTTAATTGTTATAATATTTTCACTTTATATTTTACTCTAATTTTAGTTAAATGAAAATCGCCTTAACCACAATTGGCTGTAAATTAAATCAGTCTGAAATACAGGATTTAAAACAAAAACTGCAGCAAGTAGGCTATTTTATTGTTGATAAAAACTCGCCTCATGACATTCACATTATTAATGCTTGTTCCATTACGCAAGGCGCTGAACAAATCACCAGACAAAAAATCAGAGAGGCTAAAAGAAAAAACAAGACACAAATTTTTGTCATGGGCTGTTTAAATAAAACTATTCCGGAAATTAATCAAGTTTTTAAAAATAGCCAACAGATTTTTAATTATATCAAAAATAAATTTCCAGCCGAGGCTGTCACCCTGCCTGTCTGCCGAAGCGTAAACGAAGGCAGGAGCTCAGTCGAAGGGCCAGCCGAGGCTCGCACTCGTGCCTTAATCAAAATCCAAAGCGGCTGTGATTTTAATTGTTCATACTGCATCATCAATAAATTTCGCGGTCCGGCTAAATCACTGCCGTTTAGTAAAATTATCAAACAAATCCAAAACAAAGAAAAACAAGGGTTTAAAGAGATCATTTTAGTGGGCCAGAATATTTTGCAATATAATTACCGAGGCAAAAACTTAATTGATTTAGTTAAAGAAATCCTAAAACAAACTCAGATACCTAGAGTTAGATTATCTTCCCTTGATCCCAGATTAATCAGCGCGGATTTTTTAGCTTTGCTAAAAAATCCGCGCCTTTGCCCCCATTTACATTTAAGCCTGCAATCGGGTTCTGATAAAATTTTAAAGTTAATGAACCGTCATTATACAGCGCAAAAATATTTAAAAATTGTTAAGCGGGCGCAAAAAATTAATCCTCTAACTTCAATAACTACAGATATCATTGTTGGCTTTCCGGGTGAAAAAAACAAAGACTTTCAAGCTACCTTAAATTTAGTTAAAAAAATAGATTTTTTAAAAATTAATATTTTCCCCTATTCAATCCGTACTGGAACCAAAGCCGCTGAATTTAAAAATCAAGTTGCTGACAAAATAAAAAAAGAGCGCTGTGAAAAATTAAACGCTCTGGCTAAAAAACAAAAAGCCAAATTTCTCAAAAAAATGGCAGGCAAGATTATGCCGGTTTTATTTGAAGGCAAAAACCAAGGCTATACGCCAAATTA
>CAYNWH010000012.1:0-15330 GCA_964400885.1 uncultured Gammaproteobacteria bacterium | reverse complement strand
GCTCAAACAACTTGAGAGAATTAGCAATAATTTCATCATTTACTGTTTTAGGCAATTGAGCAATTTTTGATTTGACCTGCCAATAAGGAGAATCTGGCTGCCATTTTGCTTCATAGCCTTGAATCTGCGGTAGGCCAGCAGGCAGCATCGAATAATCTTCCTCAGTAATTGGCAAAATCAGCAATTCTTGGCCAGGATTGCCGATGATGCCTAAAGTCAAATCTTTGCCAGGCAAAAATTCCTGGATAAAAATTTGGTTACTGCTCTTTAATTGTTTTTCAATTAAGGCAATGGCTGCCCTAAGTTCGCCAGTATGATAAGCTACATTTTTTTGCGTAATGCCAAATCCACCATCGCCTTTTTGCGGTTTGGCAATTACTGGATAAGCCTGAACTTCCAAAGGAGAATAAAATGTTTGCGGCACAGGGATGCCCAATTTTTGAGCAAGCAATAAGACTGTTACCTTATCATAACAGGTTAGCATGCAATCAGCGCCTGCTCCCGTATAAGGTAAATTTAATTCTTCTAAAATAAGTGGTATGTGATGCTCCTGACAAGGATCATTTTGAAAACCTTCATCACATAAATTAAACACTAAACTAACACTAGTTCTGTGATCTGCCAAATCTGACAATAAAGTTTTATGATTATCCAAATACACAAATCTACAGCAGAGTAATTGATTTAAAGCCTGTTTAAGTTTAGAAACTGTCTCAAGGTCATCCTCATCAAACTTAGCGCCTGGTTTAACTACATCAGCTAAATTAGGATCGCCCAAAATTACAATGACTTTATTGTTAAAGTTCGGGCCGGGATCTTCTTCTTCAATTTCCATCTTTCTGTGTTTCTCCTTTCTTTTTTAGTTTAATAATAAATTATAATTCTTTATATAAAAAAAATCAAGGTTTTTAGCCCTAATAATTTAATCGCTAATATTAAAATTATCTACCTAATACTTCATGAATCAAACCAACATATCTTTTAGCTGCATCCTTATCAATCATTTGGGAAATATTACGCGCTAAAGTCTGCAATTCAGCTGTATTGCCCATTAAATATAAAATCGCTTTAGCAAAATTTTCACTAGTTAATTGAGTTTGTTTAATTACTTTAACTGCATTATATTTGGCAAAATATTGAGCATTCAATTCCTGATGTCCAGGAATAGGTATTAGCATCGCTGGCTTAGCCAAGACTGCCAATTCTGTCAGTGTGGAAAAACCAGCCCGGCAAACAACCAAATCAGCTACCGCATAAGCCTCAAAGATTTCCTGATTTAAAAATTCATAAGCACGATAGCGCGCTTGGATTCTTTTCAAAGTCTCTCGATCATAATAATCAGCTAACTGCGAATCAAGACTTTTGCCTTTGCCAGTCAAATGAATAATTTGGTAATTCTCTGTTAATTCACCAATAGCTTCCAAGACCATTTGATTAATTAATTGTGCGCCAGTCCCGCCGCCAAAAATAAAAACTGTTCTTAAATTAGGTTCCAATTTAAATAAAGTTAAAGCTTTTTCCCGACTGCCGCTAAAAACAGCTTTTCTGACTGGGTTACTCACATGAAAAGTTTTGCGAAAATCAAATTTACCTATAGAATCGCGCAGCGCCACAGTAATTGCTGTGGCTTTTTTAGCCATTAACTTATTAGCTAAGCCAATTTCTATATCTTGCTGATGCACAAAACGTGGTATATTTAAAATCCAAGCAGCATAGACAACTGGCACAGCCACAAAGCTGCCAGCTGTTAAAACTGCATCCGGTTTAAACTTGCGTAAAATAAAAAATGACTGAATTATGCCTAAAAAAACAAATAAAGGCGTAAACAAATTAGCCAAACTAAAATACTGCCTCAATTTGCCAGCAATAATTGGTTTAAAAGCAATCTGATAAGGAAACAAAAAATCTTTTTCCGGGCCTTTTTTAGTGCCCAGCCAAAGTGCTTCCAAATTTGCATCTTTAATTTTTAGCTCTTCATAAATTCCGACTAAGGGTGCGACAGAACCCATTGTTCCCCCGCCGGCAAAAACTACTTTCATATTGTAAATTGTTAAGTGTTAATTGTTAAATTGTTATTCCCTTATTTGCCGTGAGATATTAATCACAATACCGCAAGCGCCCATTAAAACTGCCATGGCTGTGCCGCCATAACTAATAAATGGTAAAGGCACGCCAGTTAAAGGCAAAAGTCCGACCATAGCTCCTATATTAACAAAACTCTGAATCAAAATCCAGCTAATTACTCCCACAACTAATAATTTAGCGAAATTATCCGGCGCTTTTTGCGCAATTTTAAAGCCGCGATACATTAAATATAAATAAGCAAAAACTAAAATAAACCCAAAGAAAAAACCAAGTTCTTCAGCAATAATGGCAAAAATCGAATCACCAGCGACTTCTGGCAAATATTGGAATTTTTGTCTGGACATGCCAAAACCCCGCCCCCAAAAACCACCAGATCCGATTGCTAAAAAAGCCTGGTTAATATGATAGCCAATACCCTGCGGATCTAATTCCGGATGCAAAAAAGTCATTAAACGCGCCGCTCGATAAGGCGCCATTTTGATTAATAAAAAAATACTAGCCATGCCGCCTAAAGCAAATAAAGACATGTGCAATAAATTAGCACCACCCACAAAATACACGACTAAAGAAACTAAAATTATAATAGACATGGTGCCAATATCAGGCTGCAAAATCAATAAGACTGCAATAATTATTATTAAACTTATAAAGGGAATAAAACCTTCCTTAAAATCATTAGTTCTTTCTTTGCCGCGGCTTTCCAGCCAAGTCGCCAGATAAATTAAAAAAGTTAATTTAACTAATTCTGCCGGCTGAAAAGAAATGCCCAGGATATTTAGCCAGCTTTTGGCTGTGCCATATTCTGCCCTGACTCCGGGAATAAAAACTAAAACCAAAGAAGCAATAGAAATCACTAAAAGCCAAAAAGCAATTTTGCGCCAAAAACGGTAGTCAATAAAAGAAAAAACTATTAACAAAATTATGCCAGGCAGCAAACCATAAAGCAACTGATGCTTGACATAAAAATAACTTTCACCGAATTTATCAAAAGACAGTGAGACACTGGCTGAAGAAAGCATAATCAAACCAAAAACAATAATCAAAATTAAAGCGGCAATAAATTTGTAATCCGGCTTATGTAAAGTTTTATTAATTACTTTCATCTCTATTTTATTTTTAAAACTAGTTTTTTGAATTGTTTTCCCCGATCAAATTCATTAATAAACATGCCAAAGCTGGCAGCGCCTGGCGAAAGCAGAAAGACATCGCCTTGCTTCAAAATATATTTCGCCTGTTTAAATGCTTCAGCCATAGAATCAACAAAAATTGTTGTTTTATCAAATTTATTTTTTTTCAATTCCCTAGCCAATTTCTGGGTAGCCGTACCTTCAAATAAAATAAGACATTTAACTTTATTCTTAATTTCTTGAGCCAATTGCTTAAATTCTAATTTTTTATCAGTCCCGCCAGCCAAAAGCACCACTTTTTGATCAAAAGATTTTAAAGCAGCAATTACTGCATCCGGCGTGGTAGCAGTAGTATCATTATAATATTTAATGCCTTTATATTCCCTGACTAATTCCAAGCGATTAGGCAGACCCTGAAAATTTTCGACTACCTTTTCCATCTTGCCTAATTTAATTTCAAAAATTTCAGCCACTTTAATAGCCGCAGCAATATTAGCAAGGTTATGATTACCTCTGATTTTTAAATGCCAGCTGCTGGGCACATCTTTAGCTGAAAACCAAAAAATTTTTGATTTTGCTTCCTCGGCAAAAACTTTAGAATAAGGATTATCTTTATTTAAAATCAAATAATCATTAGCTGTCTGATATTTATAAATCGCCTTTTTATCATTAACATAAGCGGCCATTGTCTTATAATAATTTAAATGATCAGGAAAAATATTAGTAATAACAGCTATATGCGGACTCAATTTTTCTTCAGCCCAGCCCTGCAATTGCCAGGAAGATAATTCCAAAACAACTAAATCATTCTTTTTTACTTTTTTAAGCAAAGGCAAAGTTGCCCAAGGCACAATATTGCCGGAAAGATAAACTTTTTTTTTGGTTAATTTCAACAATTCATGAATTAAAGCAGTGGTGGTCGTTTTACCTCTGGTGCCAGTCACTCCTACAATAGGACAGGGGCAATACTTTGCAAACCAAGAATCATCCATTTTAATAGGTATTTTATGCTGCCGGGCATATTTTATAAACGGAGAATTTAGCGGTACACCAGCTGCTTTTAAAATAAAATTTTTATTGATGAAATCCTTTTTCCGATGCTGACCTAACACAAAGTCAACAGGCAAATTTTTTATTTTAGCCACAGATTTGGCCAGCTGCTTTTCAGTTTTTAAATCAGTTACTGTCACTTTAGCGCCAGCTCGGGCTAAAAATTTTACATCACCAAGTCCGCGACCTAATAAACCCAGACCCATGACTGTGATTTTTTTATTCTTTAAATTTAACATATAGCTAATTATAGCATTAAAATTTGCCTAAAATCAAAAATCCCTCGCTAAATAACAAGGGATTTTTATTCGAAATCAAATAATTTAAATAGCGAAACCAATTATTAAAGCAGCGCCAATAACAAGAGCAGACAACAAAATGCCAGCTGCTAAATTTTTCTTTCTAATTTCTTTCAAAAGATCTACTTCCCCCAATATTTTATTGGCTATCCAGGCATAAATAGGAAGTGCTAGACCCAAAATTATTACTAAGGCAAAAAGATAGCCTAATGTAATAACGTAATTACTGAGAACCATTTGCATAATTTTGTTTTAATACTTAGTTTTGTTTATATATTAGTTTTTCTTTTTCCCCGCTATGAGAAAAGTAAATTAAAAAATCTTAAAATTTAACAGGTATGCTTACTAAATTTTGTTCCTGTCCGTCCTGATCTAAAGAATAGACTTCTACAAATCCTTCTTTGGTTAAATTAAACTCATAATTTATGCTTATGGAAAAATCGCCCCATTCAGTCCCAGACTGATGTTTAGCCAGCGTATTTTCCTCAATTAAAACGTTACCATTGGTATTTTTAATTCTGATATAAACTTTATCTTGATAAACGATTGCCTGGCCTTCAACTTTAAAAGGTGAAGAAAGTTGCTCATCAGCTATTGGTGAGGTTACTTTAATACTTTTTTCCGCAGTAGCTGTTCCCTCATCGCTAGATGGCGGTGTGACTGACGGAATTTCTTTTTGTCCGCATTCAGCTAATTCAATTAAACCCCTGGTGCAAGTGTTATACCAGCCTTCCATGCTAGTATCAATCGCCTGGCATTCTTTAAAACATTCACCTGGATTACAATCACCTCTGAAATAATCCCATTCCTCGCAAATGCTGCCGTCATTAAAGGTGCAAAGCCCCCATTCGCCTGTTGCTGATTTTATTATTTCTAAATCCCCACCGTCTTCTTTACATTTCACAGAAGCTGGATTAGCAATTCCTACGGAAGCATTAGTATTAGTATTTAAATTAACATTTGAATTAGCGTTAGTGTTCTGATTATTATTGGCAGCTGGCTGTGTTTTTTCTATTGAACACCAAGCTGGCACATAATCTGTGCCCTGATATAATTTTTGAATACTGCAAAAAGGTTTATAAATTTTACTTAAAACTGAATTATCAGCAAAAGGCACAAAAAAATAACCAACTAAAAAAAGAATTAAAATAACATTTAAAAAAATTGAAAAGATACTTCCTCCTCTATTTCTTTTTGACATATTAGTATTAGTAATTAGTAATTAGTCATTAGATATAGGTATTATACCATAAAAACACTAGTCAAGCAAAAACAGCGAACATTTCTACAACTTTATTTTTATAATAAATTTTCAAATCCCTAAGATACCAATCTACAAATATACTAATCACTTAATATAGCTTATCCATTAAACTAATTATCACGCCAATAAAAGCCATAACTGTGGCAATCAACCAAAAGCGCATGACAATTTTTGTTTCTGGCCAGCCTTTGGCTTCCAAATGATGATGAATAGGAGCTGAGAGAAAAACTTTTTTCTTAAATATTTTTTTGGAAACTAATTGAATAATAACTGAAAGAGATTCAATGACAAACAAAAGACCGATTATGGGTAAAATTAAGACCGAATTTGTCAGCATGGCTATAATGCCCAAAGTGACTCCCAACCCCATGGAACCAGTGTCGCCCATAAAAAAGCGAGCCGGCGCAATATTAAACCATAAGAAAGCTAAAAGTGCACCTACAATTATGCCGCAAAAAGTCGCTAAATCATAACGCCCCTGAGTAAAAGCAATAATGCCAAAAGCGGCAAAGGCTGAAGCCAAAAGCCCGCCAGCCAAACCATCCAAGCCATCTGTTTCATTAACTGAAAAAGCTGTAGCCACAATAATAAAAATGAAAATCGGAATATACCACCAGCCAATATAAAAATCGCCAAGAAAAGGGATCCTGATTAAATCCCATTCTAATTTAAAAAAGAACCAAAAAGCCCCGACTAAAGCAATGATTGTATAAATGATCAGTTTATAGCGTATTTTTAAACCGCCGCCATTAGGTCCAATGCCTTTAATATTTAAAATATCATCAAACAAACCAACAATAGCCGAAGCAACCAAAGCGCCTAAGGGCAACAATGTTTGAGAGCGGGTTAAAAAATTTAGCCGGTCAAAAATTTCTAGATTGGTCCACTGCCCTAAATAATAAAACACCAAAGCAAAAACTAGAACTGTAAGCCAGACTAAAATTCCGCCCATGGTCGGCGTACCTGATTTATGTTCATGCATCTTAGCCATAATTGGCGCGCCTTGCCCATCTCGAATTTTTTTGCCCAATCTGTATTTATAAAGAAAATGCGTTAAAAGCGGCGTCCATAATATTGTTACCACAAAAGCCAAAGTTGTTAAAAATAAAATTTTAATTATGACAAAAGTGTCCATATGAATTTTAAAAGTAAAAAGTTTATAAAGATACTTTTAACTTTGTAAACTTTATAACTTTCAACTTATTATATATTTAATAAAATCACAAAAATAGCTGCGATCAAAAGGATAAGCTGTAAAATAGTTTGACTGATTAAAATTAAATAGCTGATCAATTTATCCTGCAAATAAAAAATATAAGCAATAATATTATTAAACAAGATTATAAAAATACCTAACAAGGGTATTAAAAAAATCTGAGACCATGAACCGATTTTATCTATGCCAAAATAGACATTATAATGCAAAGAGATTTGCCCATACTGAGCCAAATAAGAAAAGGGATATATTTTCCAATATAGGCTCAGCCAAATAATAGCATTTAAAAAAATACTGGCAATAAATGTTATTTTAACCAGCAAATCTTCTCTGTAAGGATGCTCAAAAAACTTTGAAATGTTATAAGAAAGCATAAAAAAATAGACCTATTTTTACGAACAAGTCTATTTTAACATAATAAGCTAAAAAATTAAAGATATCATATTATCTGCCTAATTAACCTTTGATCGGCGACATTTTCCTTAAACGCTCTATGATTCCTGGCAAAACCTCAATAACTCTGTCTATTTCTTTTTCTGTAGTGCCTTTCCCTAAAGTAAAACGCAAAGAAGCATGGCAAATTTCCGGCGGAATACCCATAGCCCTTAAAACATGTGAAGGTTCAAGCGAACCAGAAGCGCAGGCTGAACCAGTGGAGACAGCGATGCCTTCTAAATCCAGCATTAAAAGCATACTTTCGCCTTCAGCATTTAAAAAACTAATATTAGCATTGGCCGGCACACGTTTTTCCATATCGCCATTGATTTGAATTTTTGGAATTTTCTTTTTCAAACCTTCAATTAATTTATCTCTCAGTTTCTTTATTTGATTATTGATTATTGGTGATTGATTATTAACTAATTCAACAGCAGCGCCTAAGCCTACAATTCCAGCAACATTATAAGTCCCTGGCCTGATATTATATTCCTGATGACCGCCAAAAATAATAGAACGAATAGGCGTGCCTTCCCGAACATATAAAGCGCCAATGCCTTTAGGCCCGTAAATTTTGTGGCCGGAAATTGTAATCAAATCAGCTTTCAAATAATCAGCGCGCATTTCGCAATAATTAACTGCCTGCACCGCATCTGTATGAAAATAGATTTTGCTGTAAGGGTCAATTCTCTTATTTCCTATTTCTTGTTTCTTGTTTCTATCTTTATTTATTTTCTCAATCATCCTGCCAATTTCCTTAATCGGCTGGATCACGCCAGTTTCATTATTAACATACATAATAGAAACCAAAATCGTATTATCTTTAATTTCTTTTTTAACATCTTCAACAGCAACTAAGCCTTTTTTATCAACGCCGACATAACTTACTTCAATCAAGCCCTCTTTTGCCAATTCCTGGCAAGGTTCCAAAATTGCCGGATGTTCAATTTTTGAAGTTATAATATGATATTTTTTAGATTGTTTTTTATTAAAAGCGCTTAAAACCCCGGCCAGTACCAAATTATTGCTTTCTGTAGCGCCGGAAGTAAAAATTATCTCTTTAAACTTACAGTCAAACAATTTTGCTAATTGTTCCCTGACCCAATCAATGCCTTTCATGGCTTCCTGGCCGAATGAATGAGCTGAAGAAGCATTGCCAAAAACATCCGTTAAATAAGGTTGCATTTTTTTTAAAACTTGCGCATCAAGCGGCGTAGTCGCCGAGTGATCTAAATATATTTTTTGCATAGAAATTAGTTAAAAGTTAAAAAGTTGAAAGTACTTTATAACTTTATACTTTCAAACTTTATACTGATTAATTAAACAGCCACCACTTCTTTCACTCCCTTAATTTTTTTCAATTCTGCTTCAATGCCTTGTTTTAAAGTCAGCATAGACATCGGACAATGAGCACAAGCACCTTGCAATTTTACTTTAACAACACCATTTTTCTCATTAACATCTACTAATTCAACATCACCGCCATCCATTTGTAAGGCAGGACGAATTTTTTCAATAGCTTTTTCAATTTCTTTTTTCATAAATAGATAATTAATTTTTAAACCTTAACATTTTTCATTTTCATCAACTATTTTTCCCTCATGAGATTCTTCAAATTTTTCACCCCGATAATTAGCAACTGCTTTTTTCAAACCTTCAGCTGCCAAAATTGAACAATGAATTTTTTCTTTGGGTAAGCCGCCTAATTTTTCCGCGATTTGTTCACGGCTAATTTTTAAAGCATCTTCTAATTTCTGGCCTTTAGCCATTTCAGTTAGCATTGAAGATGAAGCAATTGCTGCCCCGCAACCTAAAGTCTGAAATTTAATATCATCAAGCGTTTCTTCGCCTTTTTCATTTTTGCCAACTTTAATATAGATTTTCATCATATCCCCGCAAACTGGATTGCCAACATCACCGACTCCGTCAGCATCTTTAATTTCGCCCTGATTGCGCGGATTTTTAAAATGGTCCATTAAAATTTCACTGTATTGCATAATTTTTTATTTAAATTTTAGTATTTTAGAATTTTAGCACTAAAATTCTATAACGCTAAAATTCCAAAACGCTATTTAATTAATTCTGATAATTTAATTGATTCCAAAGTTTTACTAATTTCCTTTTCCAACTTCTGCCAGACAGCCTTAATATTACAAGAACACTTCGCAGTTTTACAAATACTTTGCAAGGACAAACAATTACAATTATAAGGTGCGATGTCTCCCTCCAAAGCTACAAATATATCCTTAACTGAAACTTGATTCAATGGGTTTGCCAGCTTATAGCCGCCCTTAATTCCTTTCTGGCTAATAACCAAACCCGACTTTTTCAATTTGGCAAATAAGCGCTCCAAATAAGCCAAAGAGATTTTTTCTTCTTTAGCTATTTGCGCTAGTGAATAATAGCCTTTTTTCTGGGCCAAATTAACCAAGGCACGCAACCCATATTCAGCTTTAGTTGAAAATTTCATAATTTAAAGCTCAAATCAAAAACCAACTATTTTAGTCGGTATTTCCATTATACCAAATTTTATCCCCAAGTCAAGACCATCCATAGCTTTCTTGTCCGCCGAAGCGTTAGCGTAGGTGGAAGCGAAGGATGGTCAAGTCTCCTGTTGACAACAATTACAGATTTTGTTAATATATTCATATCATATCCCTAATTACTAATTACAAATTACTAATTACTACCCCATATGTCACATAAAAAAGCTGGAGGTTCCACATCGCTAGGACGCGATTCACAATCCAAAAGACTAGGCGTTAAACGCTATGAAGGCCAGGTTGTCAGCGCTGGCAATATTTTAGTGCGCCAAAGAGGCTCTAATATCCGTCCAGGCAAAAATGTCATGCAAGGCAAAGATTTTACTTTATTTGCCATTATTGACGGCATTGTTAAATTTACCCAGAAAAAAATCAGAAAATACGATAATCATCTGGATAAGACAAAATTTATCAACGTTGAACCGATAAAAAAATAAAAAAACAGTACTATATTTCATATTGTAGGGACAGAACATTGCTCTGTCCCTACATGTTTTTTAAAAAACATAATGCTGTTTTTTTATTTTCCTCTCTTGACAAAAAGATCAAAATATGCTACACTATTAACATTCGACTGGAATTCGCCTAGCGGAATTTTGGTCTCTGACATTAACAGCTAGGTCACCTGGCAATGACGATCCTCGGTCGCTAGGAGGAATAACAGGGGTGAGGACTGCATTTACCTGCCGGTGCAAGTCCAATAATGTAGACAGGAGCCTCGGGTTCGCCAAGCGAATCCGGGGCATTTTTTATTTTCTCGCCACTATAAACCCTAAACTCTGTTCAAATTTTGACAGAGTTGTTTTTATTTTATAGCCTTTTTCTCGCAGTAAATTTTCCAATTGAGTATGTTTAAACTCCCCAAAATCATGGTATTCCAAAATAATATTATTTATTTTTTCCCAGCCTCTAAAATTCTGTAAAACCTCATATTCAGATCCTTCAACATCTAATTTTAATAAACTTACCTGTGTAATCTCCTGCTCGTTTAAAAAGTCGTCCAGACTATAAGCTTTCACTTTTGTAACTTTAGTAATTTGCGGGGTTAAAACTTTAAACAAACTATGATTATGGGTATCGTAGGAAACATAAAAATCGCGTAAACCGCTTTTACCAGCCAAAGCGCCGGCTATAATTTCAATATTAGGAACATTATTTAAATTTAAGTTATCCTCTAAAACTTCTAAATTATTTTCATCAGGCTCAATAGCATAAACCCGCACTTTGGGATTTAAAGCCAGACAATACAAACTAAAAAAGCCAGCTTGAGCTCCAGCATCAATAATCGGCTCGGCTCGGCCGAAGCCGGCTGCTTTGGCTGACTTAATAATTGATTCAACATCCTTATATTCCCGCAATTCAAAAATTTCTTTCATCACACTTTTATCTGCCTGAGAGCGGATATTAACCTTAAAATCCTGATTATTAAAATGCAAATTACTAATTTTCATATCTACCATTTTTCAAATATTAATCTAGATTTTAGTGTTTTGGAGTTTTAGTGCTAAAACGCTGTAATCTAAAATTCTAAAACTCTAACTAATCGCCGCCTTAATAAATTCCCTAAACAACGGATGGGGGTTCAAAGGCCTAGATTTAAATTCAGGGTGAAACTGCGTGCCTATAAAAAATCTATGACCCGGTATTTCCACAATTTCAATCAAATTACGGTCTGGCGAATGACCAGCTAAAAGCAAGCCTTTTTCTGTCATAATGTCACGGTAAGCATTATTAAATTCATAGCGATGGCGATGGCGTTCAGAAATTTCTTTAGTGCCATAAGCTTGCCTGGATCTGGAATTTGGCAAAAGCTCGCAAGGGTAAGCTCCCAAGCGCATTGAACCGCCCATATTCTTTTCTTCTAATTTTTTCTTTTGTTCTTCCATAATATGAATAACCGGATGTTTGGTATCAGGATTAATTTCTTCAGAATTAGCATCTTCAAAACCGCAGACATGGCGGGCAAATTCAATGACTGCGCATTGCATGCCATAGCATAAGCCCAAAAATGGAATATTATGTTCCCGGCAATACTGAATGGTCATAATTTTGCCTTCAATACCCCGGCTGCCAAAACCGCCTGGTACAATAATGCCGGCAAAACTATCCAGCTCTTTAATTTTTTCCGGATTTTTTTCATATTCTTCAGTATTTAACCATGTTAATTCTGGCAAAGCATCATTTGCCCAACAAGCATGCTTAATCGCTTCAATCACTGAAATATAAGAATCAGATAAAGTGAATTTACCAGTGGCAAAATATTTGCCAGCTATCCCGATTTTCACTTTTTTGTCTAATCTACCAATTTTATCAATCAATGCCTGCCAATCTTTTAAATCTTTACCTTTGGCTTTTAATTCAAAAACATTCAAAATTTTATTGCCCAAGCCTTCTTTTTCAAAATTCAATGGTATTTCATAAATATTATTAACATCAGGGGCGGAAATAGCATTATCTTTAGGAATATTGCAGAAAGTCGCTAATTTCTGTTTGCGGATATCATCCAATGGCACATCAGCCCGGCATAAAATAAAATCAGGAAAAATACCAGCTGAATTCAAAGTACGCACAGCTGTTTGGGTCGGTTTAGTTTTCATTTCTCCAACTTTGGAAGGTATAGGTAAATAACTAACCATAACAGTCATAACAGCATCTAGCACTTCAGTTTTAAGCAAACGGACGGCCTCCAAAAATAAAATATTCTGATATTCACCGACTGTGCCTCCTATTTCGACAATAGTAAAATCAGCTTTGGCTAAATCAGCTGCTTTTTTAATACGATTAATGACTTCTTGCGGCACATGAGGCACTACTTCAACGCATTTGCCATTGTATTCTAGATTTCTTTCTCGCTGGATCACGCTTAAGTAAACCCGGCCAGTGGTCATATAATTGGTTGAAAGAATATTTTGGTCTAAAAATCTTTCATAATTGCCAATATCCTGGTCAGTTTCATCGCCGTCTTCAGTCACAAAAACTTCGCCATGTTCTGTGGGATTCATTGTGCCAGCATCAACATTAATATAAGGGTCAATTTTTATGGCTGTGACCTTATAGCCTTTGCTTTTTAAAATTTTGCCAATTGAAGCGCAAGCTACACCTTTACCTACACCTGACATTACGCCGCCAACAACAAAAATAAATTTATGATCCATTTTTATAAAATTTAATTATGTAAAAAACGAGAGACTATTTCTCTCGTTCAATGGTAATTCCAAGTTTAGCTGTTACGCCTGAGCCAAAATCAATCAAAACATCATAATAGCCTAATTGTTTAATAGGTTGGTCTAATTTTATGTATTTTGGCTCAATTTCATAATGGCGATTTTTTAATTCCTCAGCAATCTTAACAGCATTAATTGAACCAAATAAAGTCTTCTTTTCAGCTTCAGCTTTAGCTTTAATAATCAGTTTTAAATTATCCAGTTTTTTAGCCAAATCTTTGTATTTCTTACCTTTATTTTGCTCTGTCTTTGTTTTCTTAACTTTTAGATTTTCTAATTCCTTAATAGTCTGTTCTGTAACAATTTTAGCTAATTTTCGCGGAATTAAAAAATTAACTGCATAACCTGATTTAACATCTTTAATATCCCCTGTTTGGCCTAAATTAGGCACAGTTTTGATTAAAACTACTTTCATAAAATAAAAAATTTAAGCATTAACCTTAAATTCCCCTTTGCCAATATTTTACTACTAAATTTACTTTTTGCCAAATAACCAGCCAAAAAGACTTTTCTTTTCATCATTTAAATCCCCTTCCTGAGACTGTTTGAGCTCTTGTGAAGCAGCCTGCGCTTCTTTAATTATTTGCTGATAAATTCTCTGGCCTTCTTGTTTTACTAAATCAGAATCATATTCCCCGCTATGAGCATGCTGTCCTTCATAAGAAACTTGTTTCTGATCTAAGTGTAAATTTAAAATCAATGGATCTTCTGATCCAATATACAAATGGAAACGCGGATACAAACTACCCCGCAATCTACGTACATAACTAAACTGGCCTGTGCGCCGATCATGGATTTGGCCATAACCGCAACGCCGGATAAAAAAATCAGAATTTTTATTAAATCTTTGGTTGAAATTTATTTTCATATTACTTTAATATTTCCTCATATAAATCCTTAAAATAAGGATTTTTTGATTCAATTAGTTTTGATTTCTTAACCCTAGACCAGCTTTTGATTTGCTTCTCGCGGGCAATGGCCGCTACAGCTGTTTCTAGATATTCATAATAAACTAAGCGATTGACATTATATCTTTTAGTAAACCCGTCATAAATTTTATTTTTATGCTGCCAGACTCTTCCCACCAAATCACTTGTCACTCCGGTATAATTAACAGTCCTCATTTTATTCATCATGATATAAACAGCAAAGGATTTTCCAGCCATAAAATTGTAATTAAATTTTAGCCAGCATCCGCCCCACCGCCCGTCATTCCGAACAAAGAGAGGAATCTCCTTGGACATGGGTAACAGAGAGATCCTTCGCAGAACCTGCCCTGAGTGAGCGTAGCAAGACGAAGGGCTCTGGATGACGGTGGGGCTACAAAGTCGTTATTGGCCTTGATTGGACAATAAAAAATTCCCATTGCTGCATTTTTTCAGTCATAGTCCACTCAATGTCACAAGGAAAGCCATAGTGCTTTTCAATGTTTAAACAAATCTTGGCTAATTCAACAATCTGTTCTTCAGTTAATTTTTGTTTTTCTCGATCATTGGCTTTAACTTGAACCCAATGATTTCCTCCGGCTTCTGTCTCATCACGCATAATTTTTTTATCTTGACGGGCAATATTAATATCAATTAATTTAAAAACGTCTTTATTTAGCACATAAGAATCGGGTGTAATCTGTCCGGAAACAATGGCCTCACCTAATCCATAACCAGCTTCAATAATCATTTGATTTTTATCTTTAGTCACTGGATGGACAGTAAAACAAATGCCTGAAACATCAGATTCCACCATTGCCTGCACAACCACAGCCACGGAAACTTTTGTCTGGCGCAAACCTTTTTCCATACGGTAAACAATAGCCCGCGCAGTAAAAAGCGAAGCCCAGCATTTTTTCACATTACCCAGCAAATGATCAAAATCTGTATTCAAATAAGATTCTAATTCTCCGGCCCAGGAAGCAGTGGCAGAATCTTCAGCCGTGGCACTGGAACGCACAGCCACCCAATGAGCATTAAGTTTTTCAAAATTTTCTAAAATTTCACTTTGTAAATCTTCAGGAAATTTGGCGTCATGAATTAAGTCAAAAATAGTGAGAGAAGCATTATCAACTGAATTAACGTCTTCATAATTAACCT
>CAYNWH010000011.1:0-31165 GCA_964400885.1 uncultured Gammaproteobacteria bacterium | reverse complement strand
AAACTTTTCAAACTTTTAAGCGGTCTTTTGCTGATTTTCTTTTTTTTATTGGCATTGACTGTTAATTCGCAAAAAGACAGGCAAAATCTGGAAGTAGATTTTTTAGATGTGGGCCAGGGTGATTCTATTTTAATCAAAACGCCTTATGAACAGAATATTTTAATTGATGGCGGTCCTGATAATTCTGTTTTATCAGAATTAGGCCGCAATTTGGCTTTTTTTGATAAAGAATTGGATTTGGTTATTCTGACTCATCCGCATGATGACCATGTGGCCGGTTTAGTGGAAATTTTGCGGCGTTATCAGGTGAAAAAAGTTTTAATTACCGGCGTTTTGCATACTGCCCCTGATTATTTAGCTTTTTTAAATGAAATAAAAAGACAGGGCATTGAAACTGAACTAGCTGATTCGCCCAAAGATATTGCTTTAGGCGATGATTTAGTTTTAAAAATTCTGTATCCTTTATCTGATTTAAGCGGCCAAAAATTTGAAAATTTAAATAATACATCTATTGTAGCCAAATTAATTTATAAAAATAATACTTTTTTATTCACCGGCGATGCGGAAGCAGAAGAGGAAGACGAATTAATTAAAAGTGGAGCTGATTTGTCTGCCCAAGTTTTAAAAGTCGGACATCATGGTTCTAAAACTTCAACTAGCCAGGCATTTTTAGATAAAGTTCAGCCGCAATACGCGGTGATTTCCGTGGGTCAGGATAATGCATTTGGCCATCCGGATTTAAGGACTTTAAATACTTTAGAGCAAAATAATGTTGAAATTTTGCGCACCGATCTTTTAGGCACAATTAAAATTATAGCTGATGGAAATAATTTACAATTATAAAGCCGGAGCTTGATTTAGCTCCGGCTTGAAGTCAGATCGGCTGATGATCTTCCGGCAGAAAGTGTTCCAAAAAGGTTTTTTTGTTTATGTGTTGTTTTTTGTCAGTCTCATTGCCTTTTTGATCTAGCACCGTTATTTCTACCAAGCCATCGTCTTCTTCTGGAAGTGCGGCTTTAACCCTTTTTTGGAAGACACCATCAGCGACAGGGAAAAAAGTCTTTTGAAAAACTTCGACAGCGATAGGCATGGACTCGCCGAATTTGCTGTCTTTGTCAGTGCATGAGATTTTTATCCTCTCATCCCTGCCCAATTTTTCCCATCCAGGCGTTTCGACAGTGGCATATTGAACGTAGATATTACTGTGGCCACCTAGGAAAATGTCGCCATCATCATTAAACATTGGAAATCCTCCTTTTTGTTTTTTCATTTTTAATTTAACTAAAACGAGGACAAAAGTCAAGGTATAGAACTAAAAGACTTGTTTTTTTGTCTTGAAGTTGCTAAAATTATTTTAAATTTATTAATAAATTTAAATATTTATGGACAATCCACGCAAAGAAAAAACTCTTTTTTTAATTAAACCAGATGGGGTTAAGAAAAGCTTAATCGGTGAAGTGATTAAAAGAATTGAAAGAACTGGTTTGAAAATAGTCGCTTTAAAAGTGGTTAAACCGGACAGAAAATTAATTGAAGGGCATTTGCCTCAGGATAAAGAATGGGTGATTGGTTTAGGCAACAAAACACTGGGAGATTATAAGCAAACAAATTTAGACCCAGTTAAAGAAATGGGCTCTGCTGATCCATATGAAATTGGCAAGCAAATTAAAGAATGGTTACTTACATATTTAACTTCAGATATTATAGTTGCAGGGATTGCTCAGGGCAATAGAGCCATTGAGGTTGTGCGTAAAGTAATGGGCAATACCATTGCAGTCAAAGCTGAAGCCGGAACAATCAGAGGCGATTTTTCAATTGATTCACCTTCATTAGCTAATATGGAAAAAAGGGCTATTGCTAATATAACTCATGCTTCAGGAGACGAAAAAGAAGCAGCTCAGGAAATAGCTAATTGGTTCAAACCAGAAGAAATCGTGGATTATGAAGATTAATTTGACAAGTCTTTAAATTTTTGCTAAACTTAAATTAATATGATAACCACCAATGTATTACAACTGCAGAAAGTTGATTTAAGAGCAATATTATTAGCTTTATTGCTATTGTTGTTGAGCCATTTTGCGGTGGTTAGTTATATTTTTACCCACAAATAATTTGATATAAATCAAAAGGTAAAAACTAGCCACCCAAGTGGCTAGTTTTAGTTTAAACAAAAAGGAGGAAAAGAAAATGGCTGGAGAAAATCAAAATCGTAGTTACCCGCAGAAGAAAGTTTGCGCCGAGTGCGAAAAACCCTGGTCTTCTTCTCAGGATCAATGCACTTGTGGCAGCAAACAATCAAAATGGATTCATTTTGATCCGCAAAATGGCGATAAAAAGGTAGAATTACCGCCAAGAATAGTCTGCTATTAGCTCTAAAGCTGAAGTCACAATAAAGCCCTGTCCCGCTTGCGGGACAGGGCTAATTCTTGCTAATTTCTTGACAAAATATTCAATATGGGCTAAGCTGTTTGTATATGAATTTAATGCTTGAACAACAAAGTCATAAAGTTCGCTACGCTAATATTTTTGTTTTAGTCGTAGTCTTGGTCTTGGTCACTCTGACAGTGGCGCGTTATTTTAGTATGTTATAAATAAATTTCAATACTAAAAACGGCCACTGTAAAAAGTGGCCGTTTTTATTTGTTCTTTTAAAGTGGGGACGTAGCTCAAAGGCAGAGTGTCCGGCTTACATCCGGAAGGTTACTGGTTTCCCGAAGGGATCCCTTTGGGACAAGTCCAGTCGTCCCCATTTAAACTAAAATTAGCCAATATTTGGTTAATAAATTAATGTCTAAGGAGGGAAAAATGGTAGCAGGAGCAGAGGGTTTGGTAATGTATGAAGGTAATAGCAATATGGCGGTATTATTAGAACGTTATAACCAATACATAATCGAAGTAATTGCGTTGGAACGGAAAATAAGTCTTTCTCCGGTTAGAACTCCAACTCGCGAAGCTCGTTTGAACATCCTTAAAACCAAGCTAATGCCTGATTTGCAGCGCATAATCGAACGTGGCTTATGAGCCGCCAAAACCGCTCTGACATATTTCAGAGCGGTTTTAAATTTTTAATAAATTTTGTTATAATAAAAGTGACCTTGCAATTAGTTTATGTTCTAGGATAACCTTTTATAAAGGGAGGCTTAAATTGCGTAAGGCCGTGGCCTTGCGTTGCAGCCACCCACCTACTTTTCAGCTGGAAACATACTAATTGTAAGGTTATAAAAAATCACTTGAAAAAGCGATTTTTTATTTTGTGGGAATTATTTTTATCGGGCTTGGCCCCAAAGGGGCCCCCTTGGGGCGGGACTCGAACCGCCGACTTCCACGTCCCCGCCTTCGCAAATTGTGGTCGGGATAGGCGGACTCGAACCGCCGATCTCACGGACCCGAACCGTGCGCGATACCACTTCGCTATATCCCGTTATTAGCTTCGGCGGGCAGGCCGAACTCTTATTTAAAAGCTATAGCGAGGACGCTACAGCCCGCTTGTTTTATCTGGTCGGGGTGGCCGGATTTGAACCGGCGATCTTCGGACCCCCAGCCCGACGCTCTAGACCAGCTGAGCCACACCCCGTGAATAACTAATAACCCATAACAAATAACCTATAATTCAGGCGAAGAGTGTGGCGAAGCTGGTCTATCGTTGATGGACACTCAACCCTTTGACCTGCCTGCCCTGAGCGAAGCCGAAGGGAGCCACACCCCGAATATGACTAATAACAAATAACTAATAACTTATTATTTTATATCTTAAATCTTTTTTAAAAATTTAGCAAATTTTAGCAAATAAAAGCCCGCTCCGACAGATGTCGGAGCGGGCTGGAAGTTTTATTTTGCCTTACCAATCCTGAACATTTTAGTGCCGCAAACAGGGCAAGTGCCTGTAGTTGCTGGTCTACCATTTTTCATTTTAATTTCTTTAGGATCTTTCATTTCTCTTTTAGTCTTGCATTTAACACAATAAGCTTGTACAGCCATAGATATTGAAGTTAATAATTATGTTTAAAAATCTATTAAAATTATACTAAATTTAAGGCAATTTTGCAATATTTTGTCAATCTTTGCCCTAGTAGGATCAATAATTTAAACTTTGGCCTTTTTAATCTTAGTTCTTAGGCAGCTTACACAAATTTTAACTTTTTTGCCATTTATCTTCTTGGTTTGTAAGTTTAAATACTTTTTTTTCTTGTTTTTAATGTTGGAATGGCTTCGAGTCGCACCGGATAAAGGACCGCGACCGCAGATTTCACAAGTTCTTGACATAATGATATAATTTAGTAAATTAGCAAATAGCCCTTCGACGTTACTTAGGGCAAGCTTATGGCAAATAGCTATTAGCTATCGACAATTTGCTATATGCAAGCATGATAGCAGAATTTTTAAAAATTATCAAGTCTTATGGAATTAAATGCATTATTTTTAGTCATTAATTTTATAGCTTTTTTTCTAGCTTTAAGCGTTCATGAATTTGCTCATGCTTTGGCAGCTTATCAATTGGGAGATCGCACAGCCCAATATGCAGGCCGTTTAACGCTTAATCCTTTAGCTCATATTGATCTAATCGGCACTATTTTATTGCCTTTATTTTTGATTTTAAGCAATGCGGGCATTGTTTTTGGCTGGGCCAAGCCAGTGCCAGTTAATTTTTTCAATTTAAAAGATCAAAGATGGGGGCCGGCCATTGTCTCTTTAGCCGGACCTGCTGCTAATTTTATTTTTGGCATAATTTGCCTAATTATACTTAACTTAGTTAATCATTATACTGCTTTGGAGCCTGGTAATCTGTTAGTTAATTTCTTATTTCTTTTGATCATTATCAATTTTGTTTTAATGATTTTCAATTTAATTCCTATCCCGCCGCTTGATGGCTCAAAGATTTTATTTGCTATTTTGCCAGAAAAATTTGATAATATGAAATTTTTTTTAGAAAGATATGGCATATTAATCTTATTCGCTTTATTAATTTTCGGTTCTGGCTTTCTAACTTTAATTTTCATGTATCTTTTAAATATAATCGCAAAATTAACCTAGATACTTGACTTTTTTGATTTAAATAGCTAAAATAAGATTACAATAAAACTTTGGTTTTATTTTTTAATTTAATAAAAAAGTTTAATTATAAATTTTCAGTTATGCCTACAATTAATCAGTTAGTCAGAAAAGGCAGAAAAACAACAGGAAAAAAATCCAAAACTCCAGCATTGGAAAGTGTTTTTAATACTTTAGGCAGAAAAAGAAATTATTTACCTAAAGGCAGTCCTTATAAAAGAGGAGTTTGTTTGAAAGTTACAACGGTTACGCCTAAAAAACCTAATTCTGCTTTAAGAAAAATTGCCAGAGTTAGGCTTTCCAACGGTATGGAAGTTACAGCTTATATACCGGGAGAAGGTCATAATCTGCAAGAACATTCAATTGTTATGATTCGTGGTGGCAGGGTAAAAGATTTGCCCGGCGTCAGATATCACATTGTGCGCGGCCGCTATGATACCCAAGGAGTGGAAGGCCGGCAAAGAAGTCGTTCCCTTTATGGCGTTAAAAAAGGTAAGGGTTCTGCTCCTGCTAAAGCCGCAGTTGCTCCTGCTGCCGCTCCAACTGAAGCTCCTGCTGAATAAGATTCCAAAACCTAATTACCAATTACTAATTACTAACAAATATGAGAGGCAAACAAGCACCAAAACGAGACATTCAATCAGATCCTAAATTTGATAATATTCAAATATCTAAATTTGTAAATTATTTAATGAGAAGAGGAAAAAGATCCACGGCTCAAAAAATTGTTTATCAATGTTTTGATATTATTTCTGCAAAAACAAAACAAGATGCTTTAGAACTTTTTGATAAGGCTATTAAAAACATTAGTCCTTCCTTAGAAGTCCGCGGCCGAAGAATTGGCGGTGCTAATTATCAGATCCCTTATCCTGTCAGAACAGAGCGTAAATATGCACTAGCTTGCCGCTGGCTGATTGAAGCAGCGAAAAAAAGAAAAGGCACTTCCATGGCTAACAAGTTAGCATTGGAAATTATTGATGCGGCAAATGAACAAGGCGATGCTTACAAGAAAAAAGTAGATACTCATAAAATGGCTGAAGCCAATCGAGCTTTTGCGCATTTTGCCAGATTTTAATCTGGAAGTTTATGGATATTGAGGATTTTAAAAAATTACAAAAAGAATTTGACGAACAATATATAGGTCCTTATAAAAAACAACCAGAGGACTTTTTATTTTTAGCTGTGGCTTTAGCTGGTGAAGTTGGAGAATTCGCTAATTTGGTTAAAAAATATTATCGCAAATCTAAGATGAATCGCCATGTTATAGATGATAAAGATAGGGACTATTTAGCCGAAATGAACAAAGAGATAATTGATGTCTTTTGTTACTTTTTAATCATTGCTAACCAATTAGATTTAGATATCGATAAAGCTTACAAAGATAATTTAGAACGCAACAAACAACGTTTTCAAAAATTAAATTCATAATTCAAATTTATGCCCAGAGAATATGCTTTAGAAAAAACTAGAAATATCGGTATTATGGCTCATATTGATGCGGGAAAAACAACCGTAACAGAAAGAGTCTTGTTTTATACTGGTAAAAAACATAAAATTGGCGAGGTCCATGAAGGTGCAGCTGAAATGGACTGGATGGAGCAGGAAAAGGAGAGAGGTATTACCATTACAGCTGCAGCTACCACTTGCTTCTGGCTTAATCATCGCATTAATATTATTGATACGCCTGGCCACGTAGATTTTACAGTTGAAGTGGAAAGATCATTGCGCGTTTTGGATGGAGCCGTAGCAGTTTTTGATGGTTCCCAAGGAGTTGAGCCCCAATCAGAGACAGTTTGGCATCAGGCTTCCAAATATAATGTGCCACGCATTGCTTTTGTTAATAAAATGGATAAAACAGGAGCCGATTTTTATATGAGTTTAAAATCAATTCAAGAAAGACTTTCACCTAATGCAGTGGCAATTCAAATCCCTATTGGCGCCGAAGATACTTTTGCTGGTCTTATAGATCTCTTAGAAAGAAAAGCTTTTAAGTTTACCGGTGAATATGGCCAAAATCGAGAAGAAATAGAAATTCCAGAAGAATTGAAAAGCAAGGTTGAGGAAATGCGCAATGTTTTGATTGAAAAAGTGGCAGAAAATGATGAAGCGTTATTAAATAAATATTTAGGAAACCAAGAATTAAACATTGATGAAATAAAAGTTATTATAAGAAAAGCCACGATTAATAATGATTTACACCCAGTTTTAGTTGGGTCAGCTCTTAAAAATATGGGTGTTCAGCTTATGCTTGATGCGGTGGTAGATTATTTACCTTCTCCATTGGATGTCCCGCCTGTTAAAGGTAAAAATCCTGAAACAGGTGAAGAGGTGATAAGAAAAACAGATGACAGTGAACCATTTTGCGCTTTGGCTTTTAAAATAGCCACTGATCCTTTTGTGGGCAAATTAGCTTTTTTTAGAGCTTATGCAGGGACTTTAAAAGCAGGTTCTTATGTTTTAAATACAGCGACTGGTAATAAAGAAAGAATTGGCAGAATTGTTAGATTGCATGCTAACGCCCGGGAAGATGTTGACGAAGTTTATTCTGGTGAAATTGCTGCGGCGATTGGTTTAAAAAACACTGTTACCGGTAATACTTTGTGCGATGAAAGGGCACCCATCACTTTGGAAGAAATTGTGTTTCCTGAACCAGTTATTTCAGTGGCGATTGAACCAAAAACCAAAATTGATCAGGAAAAAATGGGTATTGCTTTACAAAAATTAGCAGAAGAAGATCCAACCTTTAAAATTAGAACAGATGAAGAAACTTTGCAGACTATAATCTCTGGCATGGGAGAATTGCATTTGGAAATTATTGTTGATCGTATGAAAAGAGAATTTAAAGTAGAAGCTAATGTCGGCGCTCCTCAAGTTGCTTATAAAGAAACAATAAAAGCGTTAGCTGAAGCCGAAGGCAAATATATTAAACAGTCTGGCGGCCGTGGCCAGTATGGTCATTGTTGGTTAAGAGTCGAACCGCGCGATCGAGGCGCTGGCCATGAATTTGTTGATGAAATAAAAGGCGGTATTATTCCCAGAGAATTTATTCCAGCCATTGAAAAAGGCGTTAAAGAAGCTGAAACCAAAGGTATTTTGGCAGGTTATCCTGTTGTTGATATTAAATCAACTGTTTATGATGGTTCTTATCATGAGGTTGATTCATCAGAAGTGGCTTTTAAAGTTGCAGCTTCCATGGCTTTTCAAGAAGCAGCTAAAAAAGCCAAGCCAATTATTTTAGAACCAATTATGAAAGTAGAGGTTGTGACGCCCGAACAATTTATGGGCGATGTTATTGGTGATTTAAATTCCAAACGAGCTCAGATTTCTGAAATGAAAGATCGGGTCACAATGAAAGTCATTGATGGTTTTGTGCCTTTGGCTGAAATGTTTGGCTATGCTACTTCTTTACGTTCAATGACCCAAGGCCGGGCAACTTATTCAATGGAATTTGATCATTATGCAGAAACACCTAATAATATTGCCCAGCAGATAATTGAAGGCAAGAAAAAATAATATTTTATTTATTTTTATAATATAATTATTAAAGTTTTATTTTACTTAAATTAAGTTCGGTAAGATAAAAAATAAAGGTCATTAGAATGTATAACCAAAATTCTTTTAGTCAGCAGAAGTATCATGGTAATTGGCAATGCGCTGATTGCGGTGCGGAAATTACAGAACTTCCTTTTGAACCAGATGGTAAAAGACCGGTTCGTTGCGGTGATTGCCACAGAAAATGGAAAAATAGCAATTCAAGAGACAGATATTAGAAAAAAATATATTATTAATAATATTAAAACATTAATAATACAAGACTAAACAAAACTAAACAAAAAAAGCTCAAAAGAGCTTTTTTTGTTTTATTCCAAAATGGAATTTTAATTTAGTGTGAATAAATAGTGCATAAAGATGGGGATTTTTCTGTTAATAAGTATGTTGAAAACCATGTGGGTAAATATGTTGAAAATTTGTTTAAAATTAGCTAAAAATTCGATTTGACAATATTTAATATATCTTATAGCATAAAGTCAGAACCCTACTTGTTTGCCTTGCTAAATAATTACCAAGCGAATTTCGTTTTTGATTATTTGGCCTAAGGATACGGCGGGGTTTTTTTGTTGCTTAATTTTCCCCCAAAAAAAGAGGCTCAAAGAGTTTCTTTCAAAGATATAATGGAATGTCATAGGAAGATTAATGGTCAAAAAAGGAGGTTGGCTAAATGCTGCAAAAAGAGTTTCTGAGGAGCAATGTTAAAGCGCGGGAGTTCGATTCATTCGAATTCGGGACAAAGCAGTTAGTTAAGGCCGTGTTGGGGGATGCTCTGACAGGAACTGACGAGCACATTATCTGTCTGGGAGAAAATTTAAGGCGTTCAGATTTGGTGATTGGAGCGGCTCAAAATCTACTCCAGGAAAAGCCATTGGTTATTGGCTGGCCGGATTGGCTTTATGTGGTTTCAGAGGAATGCCTTAAGCCATACCATGAAGAAAGTTTCATGCACTTGCAGCGAGTCAAACGCATTTTGCTTAAAGTCAGAGATTTGCTGGAAAAATACGGGCCTTTTAATATTCCCGATTTCGGTCATAAGGAATACTTAAAGGTTCGAGATCAGTTAAATCTGACTGAAGATGACTGGCTGCTTTTGGAGTATGCTTCATGGATCCATGATCTTTGCCGCATGGCGTATCCTGTTTCATTTTGGGAAACGCCAGGCAAGTTCAGCCCAGCACAGGTTCGTGACTTGGAAGCCCATGCCAGGCTATTTTATTACCTGGGTGAGTTTTTCAATGTCGACCGACGAGTGGTCGGGCTCTCAGTTCTTCATCATCATCCCAACAAGCATTATCCCCATAATGGCATAGTCCGTAAATTGGCTGATTTAACAGCTGATGAAAAGTTCATGGTTCAGCTACGTCTGCTGATTAACCTGGATATTTACGAAGGTACGACAGGAATCAGAGGCTACCGCAGAGAACCATGGCCGCATGAAAAAGCTATTGAGACAATGCCGGGAGAACTAGGGGAAGTCGGAACTGGCTATCTGCCATTAATCCATGCGCTTTGGGAACAAACCCCGGGGGCAATGATTTGTCCTCATAATTAAGGATTGCCCCGCCCTGTGCTTTGAAAAAAGACACAGGGCGGGGCTCCTTGACAACTTTTGATTTTTTAGTTAAGCTAAAGTCAGTTTTAAAAAAATCTTTAAAACTTTTTTAATTTTATGAAAAGTTTAGCTAGAATTTTGGCTTTAATTAGAAAAACAGGGGATCGTTATATTTTTGAAGATAAAGAAGGTAATTTTTTTGTCCTTTTGCCTATTGATGATTACGAAAATATTATCTTTAAAAATAACTCTGTAAAAAGCCTTTCTGAAGAAGAACTTTTAAATAAAATTAATAAAGACATTGCTATTTGGAAAGCTTCTCAAGACGAAGAAAATATTAGTGAGTCTTTAGCTGAATTAGACGAAAAAAAATCAGAGATGGAGGATCAATATTATTTTGAGCCAGTGGAAGATGAAGAATAGGCAGTATTTAGTAATAAGTATTTAGCATGAGGAGAACTATTGCTCATTACTCACTACTCATGTCATATAGTACTTGTCAAAAATTTATAATGTGTTATAATTAGATATACATTTTTATAATTAATAAATTTATAAAGCAAAGAAGCGATTGGGTAAAACTCTGCTGATTTAACAGGCAGAGGTCGCTTTTAGGGATTTAAATTATATGGCAGAAAAATTTAACAGATCAAAACCCCATGTTAATGTGGGTACAATCGGCCATGTCGATCATGGTAAAACTACTTTGACAGCTGCAATTTTAAATTATATCGGTAATAAAGGCGGAGCAGCCCAGAAAAAAACAGTTGATCAAATAGATAATGCTCCAGAAGAAAAGGAAAGAGGAATTACCATAGCTGTTTCCCATGTTGAATATGAAACAGAAAAAAGGCATTATGCTCACGTCGATTGTCCAGGTCATGCCGATTACATTAAAAATATGATTACTGGGGCAGCGCAAATGGATGGCGCCATTTTGGTTGTAGCAGCTACCGATGGTCCAATGCCTCAGACGCGAGAACATATTTTATTAGCTCATCAGGTTGGTGTGCCATCTATTATTGTTTTCTTGAATAAAGTTGATCAAGTCACAGATCCTGAATTGCTTAATTTAGTTGAAGAAGAAGTCAGAGACCTATTGAAAAAATATGGCTATCCAGGAGATGAAGTGCCTGTAATTAAAGGTTCAGCTTTAAAAGCTTTAGAAAATCCAACAGGCGATGATGCTAAATGTATCCAGGAATTATTAGATGCTTTAGATAATTATATTCCAACTCCAGTTAGAGAAACAGATAAGCCTTTCTTAATGCCGATTGAAGATATTTTCTCTATTGAAGGCCGTGGTACGGTTGTCACTGGTAGAATTGAAAGAGGCACTGTAAAATTAAATGATGAGGTGGAAATCGTTGGTTTACGAGATACGCAAAAGACAGTGGTGACTGGCATTGAAATGTTTAATAAACAATTGGACGAGGGCCAGGCCGGTGATAATGCTGGTATTTTATTAAGAGGCACCAAAAAAGAAGACGTGGAAAGAGGTCAGGTCTTAGCTAAACCAGGTACGGTTACTCCTCATACCGAATTTGAAACAGAAGTTTATGTTTTAACTAAAGAAGAAGGCGGCAGACATAAGCCATTTTTCAAGGGTTATAAACCACAATTTTATATCAGAACTACCGATGTTACTGGTGAAATAGAAATTCTGGGTGGCGCTGAGATGGTTATGCCAGGTGATACTGTAAAATTGAAAGTAAAATTAATTGCTCCAGTTGCTCTGGAAGAAAAGCAGAGATTTGCTATTCGCGAAGGCGGCAGAACAGTTGCTTCAGGTGTGGTAACTAAAATTATTGCTTAAAATTTAAAAGCCCGCCCTGACTAAAGGGCGGGCTTTTAATCCATAGATTTTTATTAAGTAACTTTTTTAATTAACATGGCAGTTAAAGATAAAACGCAAGACAAGAAAGAAGAAAAACAAAAAATTAGAATAAAAATCCGAGCATATGATCATAAGATTATTGATCAATCAACTCGAACCATTTTAGAAACTGCTGAAAGAACAGGCGCACAAATTTCCGGTCCTATTCCTTTGCCAGTTGAAAAAAGAAAATATACTGTCTTAAATTCAACATTTGTGCATAAGGACGCCCGCGATCAATATGAGATGAGGATTCATAAAAGATTGATTGATATTATTGATCCTACTCCCCAAACAATAGATGCTCTTATGAGTTTGAATTTACCAGCCGGGGTTGATATTGAAATAAAAATGTAAAGATTTCTTAATGTTTTTATTAGCTGGCAAATCAGCTTGACAATAATTTAAAAATAAGTTAAAATTTGCTTGTCCCTCTAAAAAGAGGGTATTGCCACTAGGGCAATATAAATTTAAAGTAATTATTGGAAGAATAAAGAAAGTTTTTTTGAAATGTTATAAAAAATTTCAGAAAAAAACCTTTATTTTTCTATAGTTATTAAAGGAGAATAAAAATCACTAGATTATAAAATCCAGAATTAAATTAATTGAATCTTATTTCAATTATTTTAATTTAATTTTTTATGAAGTCTGGATTTTAGTGAAAAAACCAGATTTTTTATTTTCTGAAAAAAATAATTTGTATGAAATTTATTTTAGGTAAAAAAATAGAAATGACCCAGAGATTTCAGCCGGACGGTTCTGTTGTGCCAGTAACCATAGTCAGTGCTGGACCTTGTTATATTACTCAAGTTAAAGAAATTGAAAAAAATGGTTATCAAGCAGTGCAGGTTGGCTATAAAGAAGCTAAGAAATTAAATAAGCCGCTTTCTGGCCATTTAAAAGATAAATTCAAAGCCAAATATTTAACAGAATTTAAATTAGGCAAAAAAGATGAGGGTGAATATAAGGCAGGCCAAAAGATTACTGTTTCAGTTTTTTCTAAAGGAGACAAAATTAAAGTTATTGGCACTTCTAAAGGTAAAGGTTTTCAGGGTGTGGTTAAAAGGCATCATTTTCATGGCCATCCTACGACCCACGGCACTAAAGACGCAGTCAGGATGCCAGGTTCAATTGGCGCTGGTGGTCCTCAGCATGTATTCAAGGGGATCCGTATGGCTGGTCGAATGGGGCATGACCAAGTAACGGTTGCAAATTTAGAAATTGTAGATCTTGAGCCAGGGAAAAATTTTTTATTTATTAAAGGCGCTATACCTGGCAAAAGAAATAGTTTAGTGAAAATTATTGCTCCTGGGAAAATGGAATTATCAGAACAAGAAGAAAAGAAAACAGTGCCTCAGAAATCCGAAGATATAAAAGAGAAAAAGGTGGACGCAACTTTAAAAATTGAGGGAGTTGAAGAAGCTAAAGTTAAAGAAGCTAAAAAAGAAACGCCAGCCAAAGAGAAAGCTCCAGCACCTGAAGAAAAAAAAGGAGCTGATAAGGAGGCAGAAAATAAAGCATAATTTATTAATATGGTTAAAGTTAAAGTTTACAATTTAGAAGGTAAAGAGCTTGAGGAAATGAAATTAGACTCTCACATTTTTGGTGCTGAGATAAAACCAGCCTTAGTTCATCAAGTTCTAGAGGCACAGCAAGCAAATGCCCGGCTAACATTAGCTCATACTAAAACTAAAGCAGAAGTAAGAGGTGGCGGGAAAAAACCATGGCGCCAAAAAGGTACTGGCCGAGCCAGACACGGCTCAATTCGTTCTCCTTTATGGATAGGCGGCGGTGTTACTTTCGGTCCTCGCAAAGAAAGAAATTTTGCTAAGAAAATAAACAAAAAAATGAAAAGAAAAGCTTTGTTTATGGTTTTAACTGACAAGGTTAAAGATAATAATTTTATAGTTGTAGATAAATTTGAATTAGCTCAAATAAAAACCAAAAATTTAGTAAATATTTTTAAAAAGTTACCATTTGAAAAGCTAAAATCAATTTTAATTATTTTGCCGGAAAAAAATGATAATATCATCAGATCTGCTATGAATTTGCCAAAAATTAAAACAATTTTAGCCAATAGTCTGAATGTGGCTGAAACTCTAAAATTTAATTATTTATTAACTGACAAATCTGGTATAAAAAAGATTGTCGATACTTATAAAAAATAAATATATGAGTTTTTTCGATAAGTTCAAAAAGAATAAAGAGACCTCTAAAAAAGTTGAGAAGGAAGAAAAGAAAGAGGTAAAAGCCAAGAAACAAGAGTATTCTACTTTAAAGCCAAAAGAAGAATCTGTTTCTGCTGTTTCTCCTAATGCTAAGGAAGTTAAAACCACAAAAAGTAATAAGGTAGATACGAAAAATGCATATAAGATTTTGATTAAACCATTAGTTACGGAAAAAGCCACTGCCTTAGCTGTTATGAATAAATACTGTTTTGAAGTGGCTAAAGATGCTAATAAAATAGAAGTTAGCAAAGCAATAGAAAATTTATATGGAGTAAAACCATTAAATATTAATTTTATAAATAGCAAGGGCAAAAATGTTACTTATGGACGAACTAGCGGTAAGAAAAGGAACTGGAAAAAGGCAATGATTACTTTAAAATCAGGTGAGAAAATTGAAATTTATGAAGGTGTTTAGTCAGATTTAAATTTTTTTAAATATGCCAATTAAACAATACAAACCATTAACAGCAGGTAGGCGAAAGGCAAGCGTTGATAGTTTTGCTGATCTTACTGTTAAAAAACCTGAAAAAAAATTGATAAAAATCAAGAAGCGCACAGGCGGCAGAAATTTTACTGGTAAAATAACAGTGAGGCATATTGGCGGTGGCGCAAAAAAATATATTAGAATCATTGATTTTAAAAGAGATAAATTTGATATGCCAGCAATGGTTAAAACTATTGAATATGACCCAAACCGCAATGCCAGAATCGCCTTAGTTGTTTATAGTGATGGAGAAAAAAGATATATAATTGCACCTAATGAATTAAAAGTCGGTAATGAAATCATTTCCAGTCGGGAAAATAAAATCAAAATAATGCCTGGCAACACCATGCCTTTAAAGGATATTCCTGAAGGTTCTATGATTTATAATATCGAATTGACTCCTGGTAAGGGCGGTCAGTTAGTTCGAAGCGCTGGAAATAATGCGCAATTGATGGCAGTGGAAGGTGATTATGCGACCATTAAATTACCCTCTGGTGAGATTAGAAAAGTTTTAAAGGATAATTTAGCGACCTTGGGCAATGTTAGTAATGCTGAAGATATAACAATACGCTTGGGTAAGGCTGGCAGGAAAAGACACTTGGGAATTAGACCAACTGTCAGAGGTAAAGTTATGAATCCAGTTGACCATCCGCATGGCGGCGGTGAAGGAAAACATCCGATTGGTTTGAAATATCCAAAAACACTTTGGGGCAAGCATGCATTAGGCGTAAAAACTAGAAAGGCTAAAAAATATTCAGATAAATTGATAATTCAAAGAAGGAAGAAGAAGAGAAAATAATGTAATCTGAACCACGAAATTATTATCACGAAAAATACACGAAATTTAGTGAGTTTCGTGGTCAAAGTTTCGTGGTTCAGCTAACGAATAAAATTTATGGCAAGAAGTTTAAAAAAAGGACCATATGTTAATGAGAAATTATTTAAAAAAATTTCTCAATTAAAATCTGGTGATAAAACAGTAATTAAAACATGGGACCGGGCGAGCACTATTACTCCGGAAATGGTTGGTTTTAAAATCGGAGTTTATAACGGCAAGGAGCATATAGGTGTCAGTATTATTGAAAATATGGTCGGTCACAAGTTAGGTGAATTTGCGCCAACTAGAAAATTTATCGCTCATGGTGGCAAGAAGGCTAAAGAAATTCAAAAAGGAAGGCCGGTCAGTTAATTTAAAAATGATTTATTATTAAAATATGCAAGCAAAAGCTAAATTAAGATTTTTAAGAATGTCGCCTAAGAAAGTTAGGTTGATTGCTGATTTAGTTAGGGGCTTGACAGTAGAAAATGCAATTTCTCAGTTAAATTTTATTAATAAAGCAGCAAAAAAACCATTACTTAAACTTTTAAATTCAGCAATTGCTAATGCTGAGAATAATTTAGAATTAAAAAAAGATAATTTATATATAAAAGAAATTTTTATTGATGAAGCTGGTAGCTTAAAAAGATGGCAGCCAAGAGCACATGGCAGAGCAACTCCTATAAAAAAGAGAATGTCTAATATTATTTTGCTTTTAGAGGAAATTAAGCCAACTAAGCAAAAAGTAAAGAAAGTAAAGAAAGCAAAGAAACAAGCTAAACCGATCAAACTATCATCTATTGATGAAATAAAAGGAGGCAAGAAAGCAGTGAAAGATTTGGAAGGAATAAAAGAAAAATCTATTCCTGAAGGACACGACAAAGAAATAGATAAGGAAATTCATGATGTAAGATTGGAAGGCAAGCACCGTCATAAACAGCAAGAGGATAAGAGGCAGATGAAAAAGAAGAAAGGATTCATTAAAAAATTTTTTAGCCGCAAAGCAGGTTAATCATTAAATAAACTATAAATTTTAAATATTAAAATACTATGGGACAAAAAGTAAATCCAAAAATATTCAGAATTGGTATAATAAGAGATTGGAATTCAAAATGGTTTTCCCGCAAAAATTTCAAATTTTTTCTTAAGCAGGATGTTTTAATTAGAAAATTTTTAAAGGGAAGATTAAAAGATGCCGGAGTCGCTACAATTGAAATCGAAAGATTTTCTGAAAATTTAAATATTATTATTCATGCAGTTAGACCGGGAGTGATAATTGGCAGGTCGGGTGTAGGCATAGAAGATTTAAAATCTGAATTAAGGAAAAAAATTCTTAATAGAAAAGCAGCTAATTTGCCTGGTAAAATTACTTTGAATATTAATATTATGGAAGTTGATAAGCCTAATTTGAATGCTCAAATTGTGGTTGATAATATTATTGCTGATTTAGAAAAAAGAATTCCTTTTCGCAGAGTGATGAAACAAGCAATTAGCCGCGTCGAAAGAGCCGGAGCAAAAGGTGTTAAAGTTATTGTGGCTGGAAGGCTAAATGGTGCAGAAATTGCCAGAACAGAAAAATTGACGACTGGCATGATTCCTTTGCATACATTAAGAGCTGATATTGATTATTCTAGAGGAGCAGCTCAAACTATTTATGGAAAGATTGGAGTTAAAGTTTGGATATATAGAGGCGATATTTTTGATAAAAAAAATAAAGAAGATAAACAATAATTTAGCAAATATATGTTAATGCCAAAAAAAGTAAAACATAGAAAATGGCATAAAGGCAGAAAAAGAGGAAAGGGTTCTGCTTCCAGAGGAACAGAGCTTAGTTTTGGCAGCTATGGTTTGAAAGCTATGGGTTATGCTTGGATTACGGCTAGACAAATTGAGGCTGCTCGTAGGGCCGTGACTCACTTTCTTAAGAGAGGCGGTAAAGTTTGGATCAGGATTTTTCCTGATAAACCCGTAACTAAAAAAGGAGCAGAAGTGCCAATGGGTGGCGGTAAGGGTGCGCCCGAATTTTATGTAGCTGTTGTTAAACCAGGTATAGTTTTATTTGAAATTGAAGGTATGAGTGAAGAAAAAGCTAAAGAAGCAATGCGTTTAGCTGGCCACAAATTGCCAGTAAAAACAAAATTTATATCTAATGAATAATTATATTTTTATATATGAAAGCTAGAGAAGAATTTAAAGAATTAAAATTAAAATCTAAAAGTGAATTAACCAGATTGCTCTCTGCTAATAGAGAAAGATTAAGAGATTTAAGATTTAAAGTTTCACAAAATCAATTGAAAAATATTCGGGAAATAAGACAAGTAAGGAGAAAAATTACCAAGATTTTGACGCTTTTAAATCAAAAAAAAGTTTTAAAGAATAATAATCAATAATTAATAATTTGATATGTCAGAAAAAAAACAAACTAAAATTAGTCGTCGACTAAAAGGAGTTGTCATAAGTGATAAAATGGACAAGACTGCTGTGGTTAAAGTTGTTAGAATGAGAATTCATCCCAAATATAAAAAGATGTATAAAGTAAGCAAGAAATATAAAGTCCATGATGAAAAAAATGAGGCAAAAACGGGTCAGGAAGTAATGATTGAAGAGTGTCGGCCTTTAAGTAAAGAAAAAAAATGGCGATTAATTCAGATTATTAAAAAATAATTTTCTTAAATTTTATGGTTCAGCATCGTTCGATGTTAAAATTAGCTGATAATACAGGTGCCAAGAAATTAATGGTTATCCGGGTTTTAGGTGGCTATAAAAAAAGATATGCTAATCTAGGTGATATTGTAACAGCGACAGTCAAGGAGGCTGTGCCTCATTCCATGGTTAAAAAAAGCGATATTGTTCAGGCTGTTTTAGTTAGGACAAGAAAAGAAACTAGAAGGAAAGACGGATCTTATATTAGATTTGATGATAATGCTGCTGTCATTATTGACCTTAAATCCAAAGAACCAAAAGGTACGCGTATATTAGGCCCTGTTGCCAGAGAATTAAGGAATAAAGGTTTTAATAAAATAATTTCTTTAGCTCCGGAAGTTTTATAATAATTAATATTTTAAATATGTATAAAAAAATGTCTATCCCGAAGGTAAAAATTAAAGCAGGTGATAAAGTAAAAGTTATTGCAGGAAAAGATAAAGGTAAGAAAGGCAAGGTTTTGCAAATTTTCCCTTTAAAAAGTAAGGCTTCAGTTGAAGGTATTAATTTAGCTATTAAGCATATGCGTCCTAAAAAACAAGGAGAAAAAGGACAAAAAATTGAATTCCCAGCACCTTTAGCTGTTTCTAATTTATTGCTGATTTGTCCAAAGTGTAATAGGCCGACTAGAATTAAATATAAATTTTTAGAGAAATCAGAAAACATTAAAAATAAAAAATTAAGGATGTGCAGTAAATGCAAAGAATTAATTGATTAATTATTTAGATATGAATTTAAAAGAAATTTATAAAAAAGAAGTAATCCCGCAATTAAAAAAAGAATTTGGTTATAAAAATAGTTTTCAAGTTCCCAGCCTGGAAAAGGTAGTTTTGAATGTCGGTTTGGGTAAAGGATTGAAAGATTCTGGCTTTATTGATAATGTGGAAAGTACTTTGGCCAGAATTAGTGGCCAAAAACCGGTCAGAACCAAAGCTAAAAAATCTATTTCTAATTTTAAAATTAGGGAAGGAATGGTTATTGGCATGAAGGTAACTCTGAGAGACAAGAGAATGTTTAATTTTATAGAGAAACTTATCCGGATCACTTTACCAAGGGTTAGAGATTTTAGAGGTTTATCTTTAAGTTCTGTTGATAAAAAAGGCAATTTAAATATAGGCATAAAAGAGCATATTTCTTTCCCAGAAATAAAAGCCGACGAAATTGAAAAACTGCATGGTTTAGAAATTGCGATTGTAACTACCGCAAAGACAAAAGAAGAAGGGCTGGCATTATTTAAGGCTTTAGGTTTTCCTTTTAAAACTGCTGAATCTAAAAAATAATTCACTTTACCAATAACTAATAACTAAAATACAGTATATATGGCAACATCAGCTCAAATAGCTAAATCAAATAAAAAACCTAAATATTCAACAAGGATTGTTAGGCGATGTTGGCGTTGCGGCAGAAAACATGGCTATATGAGAGATTTTGATTTGTGCCGAATCTGTTTCAGGGAATTAGCTTCTAAGGGTGAAATTCCTGGTGTAAAGAAAAGCAGTTGGTAATGAATAACCAATCACCAATAACTAATAACCAATAATTAATAACTAAGAACTAAGATATGATAACAGATCCAATAGCTGATATGTTAACTAGAATAAGGAACGCACAGAATGTTAAAAAAAATGAAGTTTTGATTCCATTTTCAAATCTTAAATTTGAAATTGCTAAAATTTTAAAACATGAAAATTATATTGAAGATTTAGAAAACATAGAAGAAGCAAAATTTCCGCAAATTAAGATTACTTTAAAATATGATGAAAAGAAGCAGCCGGTTATAAGAAATATTAAAAGAATTAGCCGGCCAGGCCAGAGAATTTATATTAATAAAAATAAATTACCTAGAGTTTTAAATAATTTAGGTATAGCTATAATTTCTACTTCGCAAGGATTAATGACAAACAAGGAAGCTAAAAGAAAAAATATAGGCGGAGAAATTTTGTGTGAAATTTGGTAAATTTTAATGTGCAATGGACAATGAATAATTAACAATTAAATTTTCCATTATAAATTATCAATTATTAATTAATTATATATGTCAAGAATAGGTAAAAAACCAATAGTAATCCCCGTAGGCGTAGAGGTTAAATTAGAACCAGGTCAAATAATAATAAAGGGCAAAAAAGGCGAATTAAAACAAGAAGTTCACCCGTTTGTTAAGATCGAAGTTAAAGATAAAGAGATCTTATTAAATGTTAAAAATCCAGAAGATAAAAAACAAAAAGCGATTTGGGGACTTTTTGGCAGTTTAATAAAAAATATGATAATTGGAGTTACTGAAGGATATGAAAAAAAATTAGAAATTGTTGGCGTTGGTTTTAAGGTGAATTTACAGGGCGATAAATTAGTTCTAAATGTTGGCTATTCGCACCCTATAGAATTTAAACTGCCTCAAGGCATAAGCGCTGTAGTTGATAAAAATATAATTTCTATTTCAGGTATTGATAAACAACTAGTGGGTGAAGTAGCAGCTCGAATAAGAAGAATAAAGAAACCAGAACCGTATAAAGGCAAGGGTATTAAATATGTTGATGAGATAATCAAGAAGAAAGTTGGTAAAGCAGCTGCTAAGAGCGAATAATAAACGATGAAAATTATAAATTCGAATTAATAATATGACAAATAAGGAAAAAATTAAAAATCAATTAAGGCAGAAAAGGAAAAGAAGAATCAGAGTTAAGCTTGTCGGCACAAAAGAAAAGCCTAGACTTAATATTTTTCGCGGGTTAAAGCATATTAATGCCCAAATTATTGATGATACCGCAGGTAAGACATTAGTTGCCGTTAGTGATTTAGAATTAAAATCTAAAAAAGGTACAAAAGTTGATAAAGCTAAAGAGGTGGGCAAGTTATTAGCAGAAAAAGCAAAGGAGAAAAAAATTGGCCAGGTAATTTTTGATAGGGCAGGTTATAAATATCATGGTAGAATTAAAGCGGTAGCTGAAGGAGCGAGAGAAGGAGGTTTAAAATTTTAATTTAACTAATGTTTAATTGATTATGGCAAGGAAGAATAACAAAGAAATATTTAAAAAAGAGGAAGAATTCGAACAAAGAATTATTGATGTCGCTCGAGTTACTCGCGTTATGGCAGGCGGTAAAAGAATGAAATTTCGAGTCTGTTTAGCTATTGGCGATAAAAAAGGCCGAGTCGGGATGGCGATTGCTAAAGGCTCTGATATTACTCAAGCTATTACCAAAGCGCTAAATAAAGCAAAAAAGGATTTAATAAAAGTGCCAATTGTCAATGAAACAATCATTCATGAAATTAAATATAAGTTTAAAGCAGCGACTATCCTTTTAAAACCAGCTAAAAAAGGTAATGGGATAAAGGCAGGCGGTCCGTTAAGAATAATTTGTGAATTAGCCGGTATCCCTAATGTAACTGGAAAAATTTTAGGTTCAAATAATAAAATTAATATAGTCAGAGCAACGTTGGAAGCATTTAAAAATTTTAAACAGGTAAAAAAATTACAGTCTCAGGATGAAGAGCCACGAAAAAAACAAGAAATAAAAAGAGAGGCGGTTTTAACAGGAAGTCAAACTAATCTTTCTGAGCCTAAAAAATCATTTAAAGATAAATTAAAAAGCATTATTAACAAAAAAGATAAAGCGAAATAATTTATGACAGCTTTAAAATTATACAATTTGAAGCCAGCTCCAGGATCGAAAAAGAAAAAGAAAAGAGTGGGCAGAGGTAATGCATCTGGACATGGCACCTATTCCACTAGAGGGTTAAAAGGCCAGCGGTCGCGTACTGGCGGCAAAGGCGGTTTAAAACTTAAAGGTTTAAAAGGCAATATTCAAAGTACGCCTAAATTAGGCGGCTTCAAAAGTCTTAGAGCTAAATTAGCCGTGGTTAATTTGAAGGATTTAGATAAAAATTTTGCAGCTAATGAAGTTATAACAGCGGTTAAATTATTAGAAAAAGGTTTGATTAAAAATACTAAGCCAGGTGTTAAAGTCTTAGGCATGGGTAAAATCAATAAAAAATTCATTCTTAAAATTGATAAAATTTCTGAAACAGCAAAACAAGCCATTGAAAAAGCCGGCGGTCAGATCATTTTATTATCCCCAAAGATTCAAATCAAAGAAAAAGAAAAAATAAATAAAAAAAAATAAAGCGTCAAAATAATATTAAATAATATGTGGTTAGATAAAATAATCCAAATTTTTAAAATCAGAGATTTGCGCAGGAGCATCTTATTTGTTTTAGCAATGTTATTTATTTTTAGGATAGTTGCCCATATACCTATTCCAGGAATTAATTTAGAAAATTTAAAAGAATTTTTTTCTTCAAATCAAATTTTAGGGTTAATTAATATTTTTTCCGGGGGTGGGATGCAAAATTTTTCAATTGTAGCTATGGGTGTTGCTCCATACATTACAGCTTCGATTATTTTTCAGCTATTAGTCATGATCGTCCCTAAATTAGAAGAATTATCTAAAGAGCCAGGCGGTTATCAAAAAATCAATCGTTGGACTAGATTTTTAACTGTACCTTTAGCAGCATTGCAGGGTTATGGCATGATTACTTTATTAAAACAGCAATCTACTTTTGATATAATTGGTAATTTATCAGTTTTTGATTTAATTACTACATTGACAACGCTTACGGCAGGAACAATTTTTTTGATGTGGATTGGGGAATTAATTTCTGAAAAAAATATTGGCAATGGTATTTCTCTTTTAATTTTTGCTGGTATAATTGCGGCTTTGCCCAGTGCTTTAGAGCGTTCCGTTGCTGTATTTGATCCTGGGCAGATAGCGGTTTTAATTGCTTTTGCTGCTATTGCAGTAATTACAGTAATTGGCGTAGTTATTATAAATGAAGGGACTCGCAATGTGCCTGTTTCTTATGCACGTCATATCAGAGGCAATCGGATGTATGGCGGGGTCACGACTCATTTACCTTTGCGGGTAAATATGGCTGGTGTGATTCCTATTATCTTTGCTATTTCTTTGATTTTATTTCCGCCGATGATCGCTCAATTTTTTATGCATGCAAAATCTCAAGTATTAGTTAAAATTTCGGAATTTACGATACAAGTTTTTCAAAATAGGTTAATTTACGGAATTTTATACTTTGTTTTTGTTTTTGGTTTTACTTATTTTTATACGGCTGTTATTTTTCATCCGCAGCAGATCGCTGAGAATTTACAAAAACAAGGCGGTTTTATTCCTGGTATAAGGCCAGGTAAAAATACTGAAGAATATCTGGCAAAAGTAACTAATAGAATTATATTGGCCGGGGCATTATTCTTGGGTCTTTTAGCTATTTTGCCCTTGATTTTGCAAAACTTTACTGGCGGGCTTAATTTAGTTATTGGTGGAACTAGCTTATTAATCGTCGTTAGCGTAGTGATCGAAAGTGTTAAGCAAGTTGAATCTCAGATGACAATGCGAGATTATGAAGGCTTGTAGTATTACTTTTAAATCAAAATTTTTGCTATAATAAAAAGGGATTAAACCCTTTTTATTTTTTAATCTAAATAATAAGATAAAAAAATGAATTTAATTCTCATCGGGCCTCAGGGCTCGGGCAAAGGCACTCAAGCTGAACTTTTGATTCAAAAATTAAAGATTCCAGCAGTTTCGGTTGGCCAGCTTTTACGCGAGCAAATAAAAGAAAAAACAAAATTAGGCAAAGAAGTGAAAGTTTTTGTTTTAAAAGGAGAATTGGTGCCTAATCAAATAACGAATCAGTTAATTAGAGAAGAATTGAGAAAAGAAAAATATAAAAAAGGAGTAATTCTAGACGGTTATCCTCGCCACTTGGAGCAAGCTACTTTTTTAGAAAAACTAATTAAAATAGATTGTTTGATTGTCATTGAAATTTCTGAAGCAGAAACGATTAAAAGATTAAGTGGCCGCCGGGTTTGTGAATGCGGCGAAACTTATCATCTTGAATATAAAAAGCCAAAAAATGATATGGTTTGTGATAAAGACAACAAACCTCTTATCCAGCGCAAAGATGATTACCCCGAAGCAATTAAAGAAAGATTAAATATTTATCATACAGAAACTCAGCCTGTTATTGATTATTTTCAAAAACAAGATAAAGTTATAAAAATAGATGGTGAAGCCTCAATCGGAGAGGTTTTTGAGCGAATCTACAAAGCTTTAAAAGATAAAGGGTTAAAAAATGATAATTTATAAAACGCAAAAAGAAATAGAATTAATGGCTGAAGGCGGCAAGATCTTAGCAGAGGTTTTAAAAAAAGTTTCTGCTGAAGCCAAGCCAGGAGTTGGGATTAAAAAGCTTAATGAGCTGGCAGAAAATTTAATTTTAGCCAGCGGTAGCCGGCCGTCTTTTAAAAATTATAAAACTTCTCCTACTGATAGGCCCTTTCCCACAGCCTTATGTGCTTCTATTAATAATGAGATAGTCCATGGGCCTGCTGACAGGTCAATAATATTAGAGTCAGGCGATATTATTGGTTTAGATTTAGGCGTTGAATACAAAGGTTATTTTACAGACATGGCTGTGACATTAGCAGTCGGGAAAATCAGTCCAGAAGCAGAAAAATTATTAATTGTCACTAGAGATGCTTTAGCTTTAGGAATTAAACAAGTCAGAGAGGGCAATACTTTAGCTGATATTGGCAGTGCCATTCAAACTCATGCAGAAAAACATGGCTTTTCTGTAGTGCGGGAATTAGTTGGCCATGGCGTAGGTAAAAATGTTCATGAGGATCCGCGGGTGCCCAATTATTTTACTGAAGAAGCAAAATCAATTCCCATAAAAAAAGGCATGACTATTGCGATTGAGCCTATGGTTAATATTGGCGACTGGCCAATTAAGCTGGCCGATGATAGCTGGACCTTTATCACTGCTGACGGCAGTTTGTCAGCCCAATTCGAACATACAGTAGCCTTAGATCATAATGGTAAGACAAGAATTTTAACGCAATTTTAATATGTCAGAGAATGTAATAATTTCAAATGATGGAAAAATGGATTTTGTTAACCAAATTTTAAGAGAAATTTTATGAGTGAAAAATTATTAGGCATTGATTATGGCGAGAAAAAAGTGGGCTTGGCAATTGCTGATACTGAAACAAAAATTGCTTCGCCTTTTAAAATATTAAATAACGATAAAAATATTTTAGCTAAAATTAGCGAAATTTGTCAAGAAGAAGAAATCAGTAAGATTGTCATTGGCTTGCCTTTAACGCTAAAGAGTTCAACTTCTAAGCAGACTAAAATAGTTTTTAGTTTTATTGAGAAATTGAAAAAGGCGACTTACTTGCCGATTATTGAGCAGGATGAACGACTTTCTTCGAGTTATGCTAAAAGTTTGCTTAAAGAAATGAAAGTTAAACATATGGATGATGATGTGGCAGCGATGATAATACTGCAAAGTTATTTAGATGAGCAATAAATTATTAATTGCCCTCTGTCTGTCATTCCGAATGAAGCGAGGAATCTCTATGGCACTTAATTCCAAGGAGATCCTTCGTTTAATCTCAGGATGACAGAGGGCTGAGATTATGTCCCAAACTTATACCACAACCGGAATTATTTTAAAGCGCCGAGACTATCAAGAAAATGATCGTCTTTTTTATCTTTATACAGAAGACTTTGGTAAAATAGAAGTTTTAGCCAAAGGCACGAAAAAAATCTCCAGTAAATTAAATCCTTATTTAGAGCCATTTTATTTAGTAAAAGTCATGATTGCCAAGGGCAAAGTTTTAGATAAATTAGCTAACTGCAATTTACTAAATAGTTACCAGAATTTAAGGCAGGATTTGTTTGGGTTTGCGCTTTTAAATTATTTAGCAGAAATCACAGATGGTTTAATCGTGGGACAGACGCAAAAAAAAGATAAATTTGAATTGTTGATAAAAATTTTAGGCATATTAGATCAGCAGATTAATAAAACTGAAAAAGAAAAGTTATTATTTTTGACAAATGTTTATGCTTTAAAACTTTTACAGCTGCTTGGTTATCAGCCGGAAATTAAACGTTGTTTAAATTGCCAGCGAGCAATTTTACTGCCCAAAAATATTTTTGATTTTACTTTTGGCGGTATTATTTGCGAGGATTGTAAAAATGTTTGCCTGATCGAAGATTATATTTTAATTTCAGATAATTTGATTAAATTTCTACAATTAGCCCAGGAAAAACAATTAGAAGATTTTATTTTTCTTGAAAATCATCTGGAAGATATCAGACAGTTTAATCAGCTGGTTTATAAACTGCTATTGGTCAATCTGGAAAAGCCGCTTAAGAGCTATGAATTTATAAATAAATTGTCTTGACAAGGCATTTTTTTTTTGTTAAGTTCAGTTAAGGAAAAAGAACATTGAAAAGGCAAACAAGGAGGAAAAAATGGCGGATATCCAATGGTGGGGAGAAGAAGAGGGAGTAGGATTCCCTCATGTGGTAGCATCCCAACAATTTTCCAGAAAACAGCTGGAAAGACTTTTTCTGCTGGCTACCATTCTTAAGGAAAAAGTGCCTAAAGGCTCTGTTGTGGACTGGTTAAAAGGTTGCAATGGAGCGGCTCTTTTTTATGAGCCGTCGACGCGTACGAGATTATCATTTGAGACGGCGCTCAACCGTCTCGGAGCAACAAAGGTTTCAAGTGAAAATGCTGCGGAATTTTCTTCAGCGGTTAAGGGCGAAAGTTTGGGTGACACTGGCAGTACTATGGCGCAGATGGCAGATGTGATTATTATGCGCCATAAAACCGAAGGAGCTGCCCGGACAGTAGCATTGAGAGTCAACCACAAAGAAAATCCGCCGGCAGTAATCAATGGCGGTGATGGCAAGGGCCAGCATCCGACTCAAGCGCTTTTGGATCTTTACACAATTTTCGAGCGGTTCGGCAAAATAGATGGCCTTAAAATCGCCATGGTGGGAGATTTGAAAAGAGGAAGAACGGTCCGGTCTTTGGCTTACATGCTGTCCAAGTTTAAGGACATTGAAATCATCTTTGTTTTTTCCAGATTTTCCAGGATGGGACAGGATGTCAAGGATTATCTCAGCAGCCACGGAGTGAAATGGTCTGAATCGTCTGATCTACTAGGGGTCTCTTGCCGAGTTGACGTTGTTTACATGACTCGCCCTCAGCTTGAGCGTGAATGGAATCCGTTCAAACGCTGGCTGATGAAGCGGGCGAATCGGCAACTGATGATGACCCTGAAGATAGCAGAAGAAATGCCTGGCGATTCAATCATTCTTCATCCACTGCCCCGCAATGAAGAAATTGCGGAAGAGGTTGATAACAATGAGCGGGCCTGGTATTTCCGCCAAGTGGAAAACGGGGTTTACGTCAGGATGGCGTTGTTACTGATTATCTTCAATGCGGCTAAAGCAGAAGAGCTTTTGGCATCGGCAGTTTAATATCGATTCCTAACCTAAACGTCTCAAAAGGGGGCAACTGCCCCCTTTTAACATTTCCAAGGAGGTGAGAAAATGACAGGTTTAATACTTAAAGGCGGCAGAGTTATTGATCCGGCTAATGACTTTGATTGCATCAGCGACATCCTGATTGAAAAAGGCAAAATCAGTAAAATTGGTAAAGACCTTTCTACTCCAATGCCTAGTTGCCAGGTCATTAACTGCGCAGAACTATTAGTTGTGCCTGGGCTGATTGACATGCATGTGCACGGCAGAACACCAGGACAAGAACACAAGGAAAACCTGGGCAGTTTAAGCCTTGCGGCTATAATGGGAGGTTTTACTTCCCTTGTTTGCATGGCAAACACTTCGCCAGCAGTTGATAACCTGCAAACATTGGCCGAAGTCCAGCTCAGAGCAGATGAAGTCGGCTTGATTAATTTGTTACAGGTCTCTGCCGTGACTAAAGGGTTGGCAGGTGAAGAAATAATTGATCTGCTGGCCATGAAACAGTCGGGCGCAATTGCTGCTAGTGATGACGGCAAGGGGCTTCAGAATCCAGATATCTTACTGGATGCCATGAATAAATGCCAGATTTTTCGGTTGCCATTACTGCTGCATTGCGAGGATTCCCGTTTTTCTCCTTATGATAGGAGATCGGAAATTCATCAAGCCAGTCTGGCGCTGAAAATTGCTGAAGAATTCGGCTTGCCGATGCATTTGCAGCATGTTAGCTGTAAAGAAACAGTGCAGCTGGTGCGTGAAGCACAAGATCGTCAGGTTCCAGTGACCTGCGAAACAGCACCTCATTACATTGCCTTAACTGCCAGCGATTTCAGGCGGCTTGGCACAAATGCAAAAATGAATCCTCCCCTACGGGGAGAATCTGACCGTAAGGAAATAATTCAGGGTTTGGTTGATGGCACTATAGACGTGATCGCTACTGACCATGCACCGCACGCGCCGGCAGAAAAAGCACAAACAGTTGAGAAAGCGCCTTTTGGCATTATTGGGTTGGAAACTCTAATTCCGGTGGTCTTTACTCAATTGGCGCATTTTTTAGCGCCAAAAGTAATCATCCGTAAGTTGACAGCTAATCCGGCTAAAATCCTTGGCCTTAACGGTCATGGGGCTTTGACACTAGGATCAGTGGCTGACATCACAGTTATCGACCCTAAAAAGAGGCGAAAAGTTGACGTAGATCAATTCCAAAGCCTGTCTCGCAACTGCCCTTGGGCTGGTAAGCGGCTGCAAGGCTGGCCAGTGATGACCATCCACAAGGGAAAAATCCTTATGCAGGATGGAGAACTTTCAATTTGAGATATCGGGTACTCGCAAGAGTACCCTTTTTAATTTTAAGGCATTAAATTATTGACTTTAAGTTAGTTTTTTGTTAAGGTGCTATAAGCAAAGAACCTTGAAAAATAGGCTTTAAAAGGAGGTTTTATAGTGGAAAACAAAGCAAAAATTAGAGTCGGTTTGGCTACTATTTGTAGCAACCAGCAAAAAACAACTGATGTTTTTGAATTAGTTTTACAGGCGGAAAATCAAGATTTTGACTTAACAAAGATTGATCCTGGCCAGTTTGTTTGTCTTGCACCTTTAGCGCAGGAGTCAAGTATGGCTCGGCCTTTTTCTATCGCCATGGTCAGTACCTTTCATAATACTTTTTCCATTCTGTACAAAGTGGTGGGTGAAAATACTAAGCTCTTAAGCCAGCTTAAAAAAGGCGACCAGATTAAATTTTGGGGACCTTTGGGTAATGGTTTTATCCCTGACCCCGATGTTTACGATGAAGTTTGGCTGGTCGGCGGCGGTATTGGTATTGCGCCCCTTTGTTTTATGGAAAAAGTCGTTGCAGAATACCAGGAAGGCAGAACAAGAATTTTTTACGGCAGTAGGACAAAAGATGATGTCATTCCATTAACCTTCTATACTGGGGAACATTTTGAAATTGCTACTGATGATGGTTCTTTTGGCGTTAATGGTTTTATAACCGATTTATTTGGATCTTTTGCTGATGAGGCAAGAGGACAAAACATTTTGGTTATAACCTGCGGGCCAAATATCATGATGAGTAAAGTGGCAGAAATTTGCGCCAAGCATAATTTTGATTGTTATGTAATTTTGGAAAGAATCATGGCTTGCGGTATCGGAGCTTGTCTTGGTTGTTCAATCAAAACTAAATCAGGCATGAAGCGCATTTGCCATGACGGGCCTGTTTTTCCGGCAGAGGAGGTAATCTGGAATGAACTCGGTTAATTTAGCCATAGAAATTGCTGGTATTAAAATGCAAAATCCGATTATGCCGGCTTCTGGCACTTTTGGCTTTGGCGAAGAGTTTGCCAGAGTGGAAGGTTTTGATCCTCGTAAACTTGGTGCTATTGTTGCCAAAGGGGCAACCTTAGAGCCGCGAATCGGCAATCCCCAGCCTCGCATCTGCGAACATAAAGGTGGCATGGTTAATTCCATTGGTTTGGAAAATCCGGGCATTGATGAAGTCCTGGCAACCAAGGTGCCATTCATGACTCAGTTTGGAGTACCAGTTATCCTTAACATTTCTGGTTTTTCCATTAATGAGTTTGCTACTATGGCTGAAAAAGTCAATGCAATAGTGATTCCAGACCCGCCAATCATGATTCCCCTGGAGATTAATATCTCTTGCCCCAATATCCATGGCGGTAAAATACCTTTTGGCTGCGATCCTGTGATCGCCAGCCAAGTTACTTCAGCAGTAAGGCAAGCAACCAACTTGCCTATTATTGTGAAGCTGACTCCCAACGTGTCTCCTGATTTAATCGGGGCAATTGCGCAGGCAGTAGAAGCAGCTGGTGCAGATGCTGTTTCACTTATTAACACAATCAAAGTAGAAAATGTGGGCGGCATCAAAGTCGGCGGCCTGTCTGGCCGGCCGATTAAAGCGACCGCGCTTAAGCTGATCAAGATTGTCAGGCAAGCAGTTTCAATTCCTATTATTGGTATGGGCGGCATTTACACGGTTTTTGATGTGGTAGAATTTTTACAGGCAGGTTGCCAAGCCGTGGCAGTTGGCACTGCTAATTTTTTTGACCCCTTAGTCATGATGGAATTGATTGACGGGTTGGAAAAATACTGTCAGGAACAAGGCATTGAGAATTTGGCCCAAATCCATGGGGCAAAAAAATAAAAGGAGGTCTTTCATGCCAGGAACAAGAGGAAAAAGTAGGATCATTGTGGCACTGGATGTGCCGAAACTGGATCAGGCAGTGGCGTTGGCACAACTGCTGGCCCCGCATGTCGGTCTTTTCAAGGTGGGCTTACAGCTTTTAACGGCTGAAGGCGCACCGCGCGTAGTTCAAGCCATTCTGGACTGCAAAACCAGGGTTTTCCTGGATGGCAAGTTCTGCGACATTCCCAACACGGTCGGGGCAGCCAGTAAGGCGGCTTCCGAGTTGGGGGTTATGATGTTCAACGTCCATGCTTCTTGCGGCGTGGCCGCCATGAAGGCCGCGGTGGCCAACCGTGGCTACAGCCAGGTAGCGGCTGTCACGGTTTTAACCTCGCTGGAAGAAAACGAGGC
>CAYNWH010000010.1:0-32853 GCA_964400885.1 uncultured Gammaproteobacteria bacterium | reverse complement strand
GTTCTGCGCTTTTGCCCCCGTACTTCGGTGCGGGGGCTTTACTTTTGTAAAAAAATTTGCTAATTTAATGAATCAAGGAGGGAAAAATGATCATTCAATCCGAACTTTTAAAACAATACCCTGAACTAATTCAGGGTATTTCCACAAAAGAGCAAGGCAATATGGCATATGACCGCTTAGAGCAAAAAAAAGCAGCAGAAAATTTTCAACGATTCATTCAACTGCTGGGCATGAAAACAAAATCTGCAACTATCTGTATTTTGCCAACTGCTCACACCTCCATAATTGCAGATGTCACGAAAAAAAGAGCAAGGGGCAGAATAATTCTGACACCTGATCGTGAACGCAAGGAAATCCAACAATGGAGTATCGGCGATCTGGCCTTCCAAAATCTTCTACCTGATTACCAGCAAGGCACTGATGCTGCAGTCAGCAAATCGCGCGGTTTGTATTTAGGGTTTTCACATGCTGACTGCGCGCCGATTATGCTTTATGAACCAAAAACACGTTACTTTGGCCTGGTGCATGCCGGCATAATCGGCGCGCTGACAAATATCTTGCCAGCAACAGTTAATTATCTGCGCTATCATTGCGCTGCTAACCCAGCAGAAATAGTCGCCTACATCGGTCCCTGTATTTGCTCAAAATGTTACAACCCTACTCACTCCCGCCACTGGCAGCATTTGCAGCCTAGACTTGCTCTGCTGCAAAAATGTTTTGATCTAAAATCTTACATTTTCAACCAATTGCTGAAAGCTGGCTTGCTCAAACAAAATATTGAAGTCTCAGAATATTGCACTTCCTGCTCTTCTGATTTGTTGTTTTCCAATCATCGGGCTAAAGGCGACTTAAGTGAGGGAAGAGGCATTACCATTATTGGGAAAAGAGGCTAAGAAAATCAGCCTCTTTTTTATTGACAAAAATAATATTTTTTGCTAAATTTGATTAATCATTTTAAAAGGGGGAAAAGATGCCTTTACATGAATACAAATGTTGTGGCTGCGGCCAAATTTTTGAAGAACTAATCAGAACTGAAGAGGACGAGTTAAAACTAACTTGCCCTAAGAACTGCGGCTCAAAACAATTTACCAGATTAATGTCGGTCACTACTCACCCAAAAAGTTCAGTTAAAGGATCTGGCCAATCAGGCGATTTCACTTTTGATGTCATAGAATCACCGGCCACTGTTCATCTGTCGACTGGCAACCAAGAAACGACTGTTTTAGGCGTCAGAGTACGCTGCAAACATAGAAAAGAAAAAAACAACTAAACTAAAGGAGGAAAAAACAGGCCTTGTTTTGATTTTCAATGCGAAGGATGCGGCCAACCATTTGAAGTTATTATCTTGCTCTGCGAAAATGAGCCGACCAAATGCCCGCATTGCGGCTCAAAAAAAATCCATAAATTATTTAACTTCACCTGCAAAACACCGAGTAAACCCCAAGGACCAACCTCCCCGAAAGAACTCGCTGTTGCTCTCAAGCTGACCATCAGAGACGCCTTGCTTGGCAAAAAGGAAATAAAATAAGCTTATTCCAGTTTATCAACCGCTGTTTTAAAAAATGGCGGTTTTTTAACCCGCCGTTCGCGAACGGCGGGTTTTATTTGTCAAAAATGCTAATGTGTCGTAAAATGAAGATATGGCAACTAGCAAATTACAAAAATTAGCCCAAGATTTTTTGGATTATCTGGAGATTGAAAAAGGCAGGGCAGCTAAGACAATTGAGAATTATAAATTTTATCTCAAACGTTTTTTTGTCTGGGCTAATATCAATGATCCAGGTAAAATCAGCCAGGATATGGTCAGAAATTTCCGGCTTTGGCTTAATCGACAAAAAGATACCGCTGGCCAGCCTTTAAAAAAAAACACACAAAACTATCATTTAATTGCTTTGCGCGCCTTTTTAAAATATTTAGCTAAACGCGATATCAAAACATTAGCGCCGGAAAAAATCGAACTGGCCAAAATGCCAGACCGCCAGATTGAATTTTTAGAAGGCACTGATTTGGAAAATTTTTTAACTGCGCCAGAAACCATTGACCAGCCGGAAATTATTAAATTAAGAGACAAGGCAATTTTAGAAACCTTATTTTCCACTGGCTTACGTGTTTCTGAATTAGCTGGTTTAAAAAAAGATGATATTAATTTAAATAAAGATGAATTTACTGTCAGAGGCAAAGGCTCAAAACTGCGAGTAGTATTTCTTTCCAATCAAGCCAAACATTGGATAAAAAAATATTTAGAAGCCAGAAAAGATATGTCAGAATATTTGTTCACTAATCATGATAAAGCTGGCAAAAAAAGAAACAAGGTAAAAGAGGATAAGGGCTTAACACCTCGTTCAGTGCAAAGAATCGTGCAAAAATATGCCAAGATTGCTGGCATTACTAAAAAAATCACGCCTCACGTTTTGCGCCATTCCTATGCTACTGATTTATTAAGCAATGGCGCTGATATCCGCTCAGTGCAAACCATGCTGGGCCATTCATCTATTACAACAACGCAAATTTATACTCATATTACTGATAAGCAATTACGAGAAGTTTATAAGAATTTTCATGGCAGAAAAAGAGCGAAAGAATAGATTGACAAAAAGCAATTTTTTTGCTAAAATAGCTTTAAGCTCTGGCTCTAAGCTTCGAGCTTTTTAAATTAAATTTCCAAAACCGAAAATTGGTCATTGGTCATTGGAAATTAAAGACCTGACCCCGTAGTTCAACGGATAGAACGAGAGCCTTCTAAGCTCTAGATCCGGGTTCGATTCCTGGCGGGGTCATAAAAAATTTTTGCACGGCAAAAATTTAAGTTATGTGTAATTAGTATGGTGTTTTGAATTTAGGATTTTCTTGGAATTTGTTATTTAAAATTTATTTTGCGTTAGCAAAATCATTATGGCGGCTATAGTTCAATGGTTAGAACACGGGTTTGTGGTACCTGTGATGAGGGTTCGATTCCCTCTAGCCGCCCAGTTAAAAACGTTCCTAATGCTAGGAGCGTTTTTAATTAACACCAAAAAGGAATTGAAATATCCACAATAAGCTCTTGACAACATGTATATTGTAATATACACTATATATAGTATAATATACATAAAACATGAAAAAAAATAATCAAAAATTTGCTAATAACTTACGAAGATTTCGTTTTGAGAATAATGAAATTTCTCAACAAGAACTTGCTAATAAGGTTGGGGTATCTAGATTAACTATTCATTCAATTGAAAAAGGTAAATTCGTTCCTTCAACTTATTTGGCTTTAAAAATAGCTCATTTTTTTAATGTAAATGTTGAAAAAATTTTTTATTTATCTAATGAATAAATATAAAGATATGAAGACTCTAATAAAATACGCAACAATAACTCTAGGTTTTATCTCTTCTTTGTTTTTTGTCTTTAACTTTTTTCTATTTGCCAAATTACATCCTAAAATGATTCGTTTTGAAGATATAAGTGGAACTGAAGAAAACTTATTACTTATAGTGGGGATTGGATTGGTGGTATTTTTAACTTTTTATCTACTATCTCTTTGGCGGATTGCTAATTATTTGAAAAACGCCAAAGAAATAAAATCTTACAATATTATATTGCTTATTGCTGGGATTCTATCTTTGTTGTTTGTGTTTTCAGATTGGGCCTTACTTACAGATATACATAGACAACACAAATATGGTTTTGACCAACCCGAATGGCTACTGCTATATCCAATAATGATTTTTCAATTCATTACTGTTATCGTTTCTGTTTTTTTTCATCTTTTTAGTACGACTAAAAAAAATCAGCTAAAAAACATTGAAAAAGACAGTAATATTTTTCAAATTGCACAATATGTAGGTATAACATGCGGTGTGCTGGGCCTTGCTTTATCAAGTTTAGGCTTTTTATATTCTCGTGCCTGGTCACTCACAATTCATTCTGTAATGGGTCCGATCATTTTACTCACTCCCTATATTCTGGTTGTAATTTATTGGTTTGTAATTAAACTTCAGGAAAGAGATAGAGTCTTTTATGACGAGAAACAAATTCTTGATATTGGTAAATCAGCTTTTCTAACATTGCTAACAAGTGTTATTTTTATGATTTCACTATTTATAACAAACTTCAGTAATCTTAATGGAATTGTCAGTATCCTATGGTTGCCATTATATTTGTTTTTTGTTTTATTTATATTTTCATCTGCAAATTTGTATTACACCAAAAGGAGTTAAAAGCCCTCATTATAATAATATTATTTCAATTTATTTACCTAATCTTCGTTATTAAATCATTCATCACCGTTTTAATAGATAAAAAATTTATAAATAAAAACCAGAAGGAGCCAGAGACAAAAGAGTATTAATTGACAATTTTTTTTAGATATGCTATAATAATAATGCAAAAAGTTTGCCATTAAGTAGAAATTAAGTCGAATTTCTGCAAGGTCAAATTTTGCAGTTTAATTCATTTAATTTTTACTATGAACGGTACAATCAAAAAATTGACAGACAAAGGCTTTGGATTTATCACAGTAGAAGGTCAAGACAAAGATGTCTTTTTTCATAATTCTGCCTTAAAAGGTGTTACCTTTGACGAATTACGAGAAGGCGATGCAGTGACCTTTGATACTGAAGATACTGAAAGAGGCCTTAGTGCTATCAATGTTGAAAAAGCTTAAACTATTTATATAGTTTTACACAAAGCTCCCCCGCATAGCGGAGGAGTTTTTGTTTTTTTCATAGGGTATTGACAGAAATGTTAGAATAATATAACATTAAGTTAGAAATACTTAACTATTTATTTCTAACATTTATGGATCCAAAAAATGAAAAAAAACGTTTTTATTTAATGCTTATTATTTTTAGCATTCTGGTCTTAGGCGTAGTAGTAATGGTTACGTCTCTCTTTATTTACAATTCTCCAAAGCCATTTGATGCTTACTCTATTTTATCAATACTGATTGCTACGACAGTCATTGGATTTGCAACTTTTTTTGTAATCAAAAGGAAAAAAGAGATTGAATTGGGAATTCCGCAATATGATGAACGTTCAAAAAAGATTATGTATCTATCTGCAGCCCGGGCTTATTATATTTCACTTTACTGGCTTTTAGCGATTATGTGGCTTAATGAAATTTTTGCTAAAAATAATATACCAACAGATGCCGTTATTGGCTTGGCTATCGCTGGCATGGCAATTATCTGGGTTATTTGCCAGGTTTGGTATAATAAATTTGGCGATAAGCATATTTAATATGAAAAACCATATTAAAGAATTTAGAGCCAAACATTACCTAACCCAGGAAGAATTGGCGCGTAAAGTCGGGGTAAGGCGCGAAACAATTGTATATTTAGAGCAAGGCAAATATAATCCGTCACTGGAACTAGCTTATAAAGTAGCCAAAGAATTAGGCACATCAATTGATGAATTATTTATTTTTTAATTAATTGATTAATTATGAAAAAACTTTCCTACTTAATTGTCTTATTAATTATTATCGGCTTATCAATGGCTGGCTGTAATTTACTGCAAACTCAAGCACCGGTACAAAATCAAAATATCAATAATCCAACAACAACGACGATTTCATTTCTAACTTCATCTGATGATTACATAAAATACTGCAATGGTGCTGACATGGACAGCCAGGGCTATCGCAAGTCATTAATGAAAAAAGAAACAAATATAATCAACAAAACTGATTTTAGTCAGACCGAGTTAATTACTCAAACTGTTATTGCCGCATCAGAAGCAGCTGATTTAACTACTATTACATCAAACGACCAAAATTTTATCAAAATATCGGGTGATACAGCTTATATTGAACCAATAGAAGGCTGGGCTGGAGTTTCCATTTTTCTTTGCGCTTGGCAGCCTTTAGTAGAAGTAAACATTCTGCAATTTGCGGAAATAAAAAATATAGTTTGGGTCAGTGACCAAAATCAATGGAATAATTTAAAATAAATAAAAAAGAGGCCATGACCTTTTTTATCTAGCAATTGACGATTTAAAATTTTTTGCTAAAATATGTTACCTAAATAAAAATGCAGCTTTTAATGCTGCATTTTTATTCCTTTGATTTTGGAACAGTCCAATAAATCGGGCGGTCATAAGTAAATTCTCTAGAAATCTTTTTCAGCTTGCCAGCTTTATATTTATAAATTATAGGCTTGCCAGTTACTAATTCCAGATGCGGAATATCAGCATCAGAGATATCTTCCAAATATTTAATTAATGCCCTTAAACTGTTACCATGAGCGACTAAAAGAACTTCTTTCTTCTGCCTTAATGCTTTGAGAATATTTTTTTTATAATAGGGCAAAATTCTTTTATAGACATCTTTTAAACTTTCCCCTCCCGGGGGAGCAACCTCAAAACTGCGGCGCCAGGCAAAAACAATAGCTTCACCAAATTCTTTTCTTGCCAGCTGTTTGTTCATACCCTGCAGCTTACCATAATACCTTTCATTCAAATCTATATTATGAAAAATAGGAATTTCGTTTTTTTCTATTTTTTCCGAATATTTCAACCATTTGCTTCGGGCATTTTTATGTTGGAAAATTCCGGTCTTATTTTGGTGGGAAAAAATTATCAACAATGTTTCCTGCGCCCTGACTAATTCCGAAGTGAATGCAATATCAAATTTATAATTTTTTAACTCCTCGGCATTTAAATAAGCTTCTTTAATCCCTTTTGCGCTTAAAGGCACATCTACCCAGCCAGTAAACTTATTGCTTAAATTCCAGCGCGACTGTCCATGCCTGACTAAAATTAAATGACTCATAAGATTATATTGACTTTATTATCTTTAATATAACAGCCTCCATCAGTATCAACTTTAATTTCTTCTTTACTGCCTGTTTGTTTTTCTAAAATAATATTACCTGTTTTTAGTAAAACAAAAGCTTCAGCATGGCCGGTCAAAATCTCCAATTCACCTTTATTGGCCGGCAAAGTAATGCTTTGTAAATTATTATAACTGGTTGAATTGTCAATAGATGTTATTTGGCAAGTAATCATATTTTTACTGAATCTAAGGCTCCTATCATATATAAATTATCTAAATCAACTTCGTCAAATTCACCTTTAATAATACGTTCGCAACCTTCCAGGGTCTTGCCCAAAGGCACGGATACACCTTTTTTATTGCTGAAATATTCAGTGACAAAAAATGGCTGAGTTAAAAATCGCTGCAATCTTTCTGCTCGTTTGGCAGTTGTTCTGTCAGTCTGGGATAATTCTTCAATGCCCAAAATCGCAATAATATGGGAAAGGTCCTGATATTTTTGAAAAATATTTTTTACCTGGGAGGCAATGTCATAATGTCGCTGGCCTACTATATCGGGGTCAAGACTTGTAGAGCTGGAACGCAAAATATCCACCGCCGGGTAAATGCCCTTTTCCGCAATATCACGGGCTAAAACTAAAGAACTGTCTAAATTGGAAAAAATACTGACTACGGCCGGATCAGTTAAATCATCTGCTGGCACATAAACTGCCTGCACTGCTGTAATAGCTCCGTCCTGACTGGTTCTGATTCTTTCTTCCAATAGGGCCATGTCCTTATCCAAAGTTGCCTGATAACCCAGTTCTGACGGCACCTTGCCTAAAATAGCGCCAATTTCCATGCCAGCCATGGCATAACGAAAAATATTATCCACAAAAAATAAAACATTTTTCTTTTTAGTATCGCGAATAAATTCTGCAGCTGTAATCGCTGCCAAACCAACTCTGGCCCTGACTCCGGCTGACTTGTCCATTTCACCAAAATATAAAGCAGTATTATTAATTACTTTCAAATCATTTAAAGTGGAATATAGGTCATAACCTTCTCTGATTCTTTCTCCTACTCCGGCAAAAATCGAATAACCCTGCTGATTTAAAGAAAAATTATGGATTAATTCAGTAACTAAAACAGTTTTGCCCACACCAGCGCCACCAAACAAGCCGATTTTATCTCCAGTGCGAAAAGGCGTCAGAAGATCAATGACTTTAATGCCGGTTTCCAAAACTTTTTTTTCATAAGAAGTAAAGCCGTCTCGTCCGTTATTGGGACCATAGATGGAAAATTTTTTACCTCCATAATTTCGCTTGTCGTCAATGGGGCGGCCAAAAAGATCAAACATACGGCCTAGGATTTTTTCATTAAGGGCCACGGAAATTTTTTCTTCAGTGGCAATAACTTTATCACCCCGGCTAATTTTCTCTAAAGATGATAAGGCAATGGCTTTGACTGTATAAGGATCTTTCCATTCCAGCACTTCGAAAAATTCATCTTTGGCAGCTAGCTGCAATAAAGACTGAATGGGGGGCAATTTTTCTTCAAAACGTACCTCCACTACTCCGCCTAAGATAGAAGTGATAATTCCTTCTTGTTTAGCCATAATATTTTAATGATTTAAATTATGAGCAGCAAAAATTTCAATTTGTTTCTGAGTTAATGACCTTTTGCGCTCCTTAAAATAATCTAATTGTAATTTAATGATGAGTTTTTTAGCTTTATCCGTGGCATCATCCAGACTCACGGTTCTGGCTGCCAATTCAGCCAGTTTGGCTTCTATAATAATTTTAAAAAATGATAAATTGATATACTGTTGCAAATACCAAGCAAAAATCTTCTGGGCTGAAGGTTCAATAATCGGTAAGCCCAAACTACCGTCAACTTCTTTTTTATCATTAGCCAAACCGCTTGTGGCCTTAAAACTAAAAGGTAAAAATGGCACGATTACCGGCTTTTGCTCCGATAAAGACACGTATTGAGTATAAGCGATATCTATTTTATTAAAATTTTTATTTAAAAATCCTTGAAGCAAAAAGTCATTAATTTTTTTGATATCCTGCACGTTTAAATCAACTTCTAACCCCTTAAATTTTTCCAAGATTTCCCAATCTTTAAAATAATCAATGACTCTTGTGCCGATAACGACTACTCCATGATAGTTTTCTCTTTGCTGAACAACGAATTTGAATAAATTATTGTATAACCCGCCGACTAACCCCTTATTAGCGCCCACAAAAATTAAAATTTTCTTACCATCATTATTGCTTTGCAATAATTGATTATTTCTATCAAAGTAAAAATTGCTCAATTCATCTAAAACTTTAATAATATTGGCTTCAAAAATTTTCAAATTATTTACTTTGACTTTCAAGTCATGGATGTCAGCAGCTGCTACCTGCTCTTCAGTCTTAACGGTTTCCAGTACATCCTGATAACCGATTATTTCATCTTTATATAATAAATATTTTTTCATAAATTTAACCGGCAAATTCTTGCTTAAAATCAGTAACGATATTGGCAATTTGCTTGGCCAGATCCGGATCAGATTTATCAGGAGCAAAGCTTTCTAAAATCCGGATATATTTAGTGCGCAACAATTCCAATAATAATTTCTCAAATTGCGCCCACTGGCTTTTATCTAAATCGTCAAAAAAGCCATTAGCTACTGCGTAAAATAAAACAACCTGTTCTTGCCAAGTAACCTTGGTGTGTTTAGGCTGCTTTAATAATTCCAAAAGCAGTTCACCGCGCTGAATTTTCTTTTGCGCTGTTTCACTGATGTTTGTTTCCAGCTGAATTAATTTCTGTAATTCCTTATGCTGCGCTAAAATCAGGCGCAAATTACCAGTCACCTCACGCAATAACTCCTGCTGGGCCTCTGAACCGACACGGGAAACTGATAAGCCAATATTAACTGCCGGCAAAAAACCTTCCTGATAAAGACTGCGCTCTAGATAAATCTGACCGTCCGTAATGGATATAATATTAGTCGGTATAAAAGAAGTTATATCCCCTTCTTGAGTTTCCACAATTGACAAAGCCGTTAATGAACCGCCTCCTTCTTTTTTTGAAACCTGAGCCGCTCTTTCCAAAAGTCCGGCATGCAAAGAAAAAATATCACCTGGATAAGCCTCACGTCCAGGCGGCCGTTGCATCAACAAATTAATACTGCGGTAAGTCTGGGCATGCTTAGACAGATCATCATAAATAATTAAAGCGTCCAAGCCATGATCCCTGAAATATTCTCCGATAGTACAGCCGACAAAGGGGGCTAAATATTGAGCCGCATAAGAATCATCTGCTGTTGTTGCCACCACAGCAGTATGCAAGGTCGCATCATATGTTTTTAATGCAGCTACCACTTCTTCAATAGCGCTTTGTTCCTGACTGCATAATACATAAATGCAATAAACTTGGGGCTGGGCATTTTTCTGATTTAAAATAGCATCCAAAGCTAGAGTGCTTTTGCCTAATTTCCGGTCGCCAATAATTAATTCGCGTTGACCGCGACCCAAAGGCAAAGTAGTATCTATGACTTTTAAACCAGTAGTCAATGGCCTTTTGACTGTATCTCTTTTAATAATTGGCGGTGCCTCATTAAAAACTGCACGACCTTTGCCTTTAATTAAAGAAAAACCGTCCAAAGGTTGGCCTAAACCATTAATGACCCTGCCCAAATAATCTTTGGACCAGGGGATAGAAAAAATTTCCCGGCTACGAAAAATCAAGCTGTTAATATCAAACTCGGTATTAAAAATTAAAGCATCAACATATTCCTCATCAAAGCCAATAACCAGAGCCACTGGCTGGCCGTCTTCACTTAATAAAACTTCATGCACAAAAACATGAGGCAGGCCTTTAATTTTGGCAATGCCTGAAAAATAAGAAATGACTCTGCCGACTTCCTTGGTGTTGACTATTGATTTAATGGTTTTCTCTTTCATTATTAATATCAGTAATTAAATTAGCTTCAAACAAAATGCCAAAAAATTCTAAATTAAAGCCAGCTAACAAATTCTTATTAAGCTTAATTTCAATTTTTGGCAAAACCCCGGCTTTGGCTGTAATTATTTTAACTAGCTGATCATGTTCTTCTGCTGTTAACGGCCAAGCAGTTTGTAAGATTACCGGACCGATTTTATCTGCAATTGTTTTTTGCAGTTGGGCTTCAATTTCCTTGATTTTCTTAGTCTGTTGTTTTTCCTTGGCTAATTGCTCTGAAAAATTTTCCATAATGCGCATGATGGAATTTTGCAAACTTGACGCAAAGGAAAACTTTTTAATTTTTTGACCTAAATCATTTAAATATTTGCGCTGGAATGCCCGCCTGATTGCTTCAGTCATAGAGCCTCTTAAATATTTTTCCACCTGCAGATCAATTTCCTTTTGAGCTTGTTTTTTATATTTAGCTATTAAATCATCTTTTTGCCGTTCAATTTTTACTTCACTGCGTTTAAGCAAAAGATCCGCTTGTTTACTGGCGTCTTTTTGAATTTCCTGGCGTTTAGTTTTGGCAATAGTAGTTGCTTCGCTGATAATTTGCTGGGCTTTAACTTCAGCTGCTTTTAATTCTTTAGCTTTTGTTTGTTCGAAAGCTGCTTTGGCTTTTTCCAGCTCAATTTCTTGCTTTTTGGCTTCTTCCAATTGAGCCTCGTCCTTTTCAATCATTGCAACCATTGGCTTATAAATAAATCTATTTAGTAAAAACAAAAGCAAACCAAAATTAATAATCTGGGCGATTAAAAGGTTAAGATCGATACCTAATTTGCCTAAAAACTCCATAATTAATAAAAATTAAGGGACAAATTTTAGAATTAGAGCCACTACTAATGCATAAATGGCAATAGCTTCAGCAAAAGCAATGGCAATAATCATGGCAATCTGAATGCGATCTGAATTTTGCGGATTTCTAGCCATGCCAAACATTGCTGAAGCGCCAATCAAACCAATTGCTAGTGCTGGACCAATAGTGCCAATGGCCATAGCAAAAGCTGAAGGATCTAAAGGCATAATTTTAAAAATTAAATAATTAAAAAAATATTATTTTTTACGGGATACTTCCAGCTGTTTAATAGTACTTGTCTTAATAAAAGTCAATGTTAGCATAGCAAAGATAAAAGCCTGAATAATGCCGACAAAAATTTCCAAAATCATAAAGGGTAAAGGTATTATATATGGCACTAAAAAAGCAATGATTACCAAAAGAACTTCACCTGCAAAAATATTGCCAAACAACCTAAAAGAAAAAGACAAGATTTTCACGGTCTCTGAAATTATTTCAAAAAAGCCCAAAATAAAATCAACAGGATTGCTTAAATTAATAAATCTTTTCAAATAGCCAATAAATCCCAAAGCCTGCCAGGAAAAATACTGGATAGCAAAAACAGAAACTAAAGCTAAGGCCAATGTCGTGGTCAAATCGCTATTGGGCGAACGCAAAACCGGGATATTTGCTGTTGCGGTTTTAATGTAAAAGGAGCCCAAAAAACCCGGGATTAAGGCTAAAAGATTATTGGCAACAATGAAAATAAAAAAAGTGGCAATCAAAGGCAAAATTTTCTTGGACAAGCGGCGATCTTGAGTTACCGTATCTGTTATTTTTAATACTTCAAAAATTAAAACCCTAATTGATTTGATAATTAAGCCCTGGTGATTTTTGCCCCAGAAATAAAAATACAGGGCTCCAATAATTAAAAAGATTGTCACTAAAAAAGAAGTAAAATAGGTATTAGTCACTAAAAAGCCGAAAACAGAAAAAATATATTCTGATTTTAAAGCAATATCAATCATCTTTGTGATTTCCATCATTATTAATTAAAGGCAATAAAAAATGGTAGACTTCATAAATCGTAATAATTAAACCTATAATTAACCCTGTAAAAACAAAAAATGGCAAAGTTTTAAATAACAAATCGAGTAAATAACCTAAAATCAAAAATCCCCCGATGGAAAATATAATTAAAAAACCTAATTGCCAAGCCAAAGAAATGGCATAAAAAGTTTTCAGCCTGTCTTTTTTTTTGTATTTTTGCTCCATATTAAGTTATTTATATTATATAAAAAAAATCATAATAAGTAAATTAAAAGATTACCGCAAAATAAAATCGAATTATGATTAATTTTACTTGACAAAATAGCTTGACAAAATACTTTATTTTGTTAAGCTAAAATATGGTCAGAAAATAATTTTTGATCAGGAAATTACCTTGACAATTTAAATAAAATAGGAGGTGATCAAATGGAGCAAGGTAAACCAGTTGTTGTTTCAGGTATCAGAGCTACTGGCAGATTGCACCTGGGTAATTACTTCGGCGCTATCAAAAATTTTTTTCCTTTACAGAAAGATAATGAATGTTATTTTTTTGTGGCTGATTACCACACGTTAACAACGGTGCCTGATCCTGCCAGTTTAAGGCAGCATCGCTTACCGATTGTCAAAACATTTTTAGCCACAGGCATTGATCCGGCTAAAGCCACTATTTTCTATCAGTCGGCCTTACCCGAGGTCACTGAACTGACTTTGCTTTTAGGTATGGTCGTGACCGTGGCAGAATTAAACCGCTGCACGACTTTCAAAGAAATGGTAGCTAAGCATCCTGACAATGTTAACCACGGTCTTTTCACTTATCCCGTGCTTATGGCTGCGGATATTCTGATCCACAGAGCCCATCTGGTGCCAGTGGGTCATGATCAGCTGCAACACATTGAAATGACCCGGAGCTTTGCCCGGCGTTTCAATAACCAGTACGGAGAAATGTTCCCCATTCCCAAATCCTTAGAGCATGAAGCCATCAGACTCCCCGGCCTGGACGGCAACAAAATGGGGAAATCGGACAATAACACGATTGATCTGCTGGACTTGCCGCAAACTGTGGCGGAAAAAATCAAGCAGGCGCTGACTGACAAAGAAAGAGCACGAAGAAACGATCCGGGTGATCCTGACAATCGCTGCGCCAGCATTTTCCCTTTACTGCTTTTGCTGGGCAGTGACGAAGAAATCCAACAAGTCAGACTCGATTGTCAATCTGGCCAATTGGCCTGCGTTGACTGCAAACAAAAAACAGCCCAGCTGATTAATCATCTGCTCGAGCCGATGCAGGCAAAATATGCGGCAATTAGTGATGAAGCAGCGCTGGCAGTTTTAGCTCAAGGCGCTAAAAAAGCCGAGCAAAATGCTCAGAAAACCTTAAGCGAAGTCAGGCACGCAATGGGGCTCGATTAAGAGCCCCATTTTTTTAAGAGAGGAGGTTTGCCATGGCTGATGAAAATAAATTAAGAACCTGGGATTTGAAAGAGATAGGTGATAAATTAGACATTCTAGATTATATCTTAATGTCTCTGCTAGCCAAAAGAAACTTTTTAGCACTTTTAGTTGAAAGATTTAAGCATGCCAAAGGCGACCCTATCATTCGTTTGCCAATTGAGGATGTGCGAATTGAAAAAGCTGCTAAGTGGGCAGAACAATTTAACATTAATCCTCATTTCGCCAGAGCCATAATGTACTTTATAATTGATGAATCCTGTAAAGTACAGCTGGCAGAACTTCAAAAAACTCAAACAACGCCAGTAATTATTGATTTGAATGATGAGCAATGGTATGAACAGCTAAAAAATAATCTGCTGCTTCTGACTGAAGCAATTGCTCCTCAATATGATGAAACTTATACGCTCAATCCTTCGTTTGCTGTTGCTTCATATTCGAGGTTCGAAGAAAAAATAATCAAAAGATTAATTCAAGAACTGCCAAGCCATGACTTGGCCTTGGATCTTGGCTGCGCAACCGGAGAAATTTCTCTTTTGCTCGCCAAGCAATTTTCAAAAGTCATTGGCTTTGATATCAGCCCCAAAATGATTGAATTGGCCAGTAAAAAGCTGACTGCCAAGAATAATGAGAGGATTAGATTTGAAATTGCTGACATTGAAAACGGGCTGCCAGTCAAGGACAGCTCAGTTTCTTTAATCATAATGAATCAAGGTACTGCAGGAGATATCCGCGGCATAAAAGATTTGATCCAAGAAATAGAAAGGGTTTTGCGCAAAGGAGGGACAGCCTTGCTGTCTTTCTATAATGCCGACGCCCTTCACTATGGCTTCAAATTCATTCCTTGGCCAGTCGGCCTTAATGCTGAGATAAATCCCAAAGCTGAATGCTTAGATGTCCAACTGCCGAATAAAAAAATAGTTTCTATTTTTGCTAGGGCTTATACAGTCGAGCAAATCAAAAACCTATTTCCTCATACTTTCTACTTTCCTCAAGAGCCGCAGACTTTCCCAACTCTTAGCTCTATTTTGCCTGATTACTTTTTCAAAGATGGCAAGGCAAAAGAAATCATTGAAGGCTTAGATGAGCAGCTGAAAGATCTGAATCATGGTTCTTACATCACGGTCGTGGTGAAAAAAACATAATTTTTGCAAAATTAAGAGAGGCCAAGAAATTGGCCTCTTTTTTCATTTTCTTTTTCCCAAATTTTGGGAAACAGGCGCGGTGGGACTCGAACCCACGGTAACGGTTTTGGAGACCGTTGGTTTAGCCGCTAACCGACGCGCCCATAAAGAACTATATTTCAACTTATATTATTTCTTTAAAAATGTCAAGAAATAACAAAAACTTGACAAAATTTTTAGCTATGCTAAAGTTAAAATATCTTTAAAATTATAAAATCCAAATCTAGTTCCTCCGCAAAGCGGAGGGTTGGGGCTAGGTGGCTTTGTTTAATCAAAGCAGGATGGTTTGTGCGCTAGTGCAAACCCGGCTTCCTCCGTAACCATAGGATAACTGATATCTCCCTTTTGGGATAAGAGTCAGTAAAAAGCGGTTCGATTTTAATATTCGAGCAACTAAGGTGGCACCACGGGATTAAGAATCTCGTCCTTAAAACACAATTTTTCAATTGTGAAAAAAGGACGGGATTTTTGTTTTGATTGACAAAAGTAAAAAAATAGCTTAAATTTAATTATTCTTGTGATTTTAAGATGACTGTTTTTACAAAAACAAAACTCTTAAGGTCAAAAGGACCTAAAAAGTACATTCAAAAAACAAAGGAGGAAAATCATGGAAGAGTTTTTAAAGCTTTTTTCTTTTCGTCAGGAAGGGGCTTGGCAGGTTGGAGTTGAAAGAGAATGTTATTTAACCAACAATGGCGCAATTAAACCTTTGTCTCCGCTGGTTCTTGCCCATTTAGCCAAAGACGGACGTTTTGGCTATGAACTTTCAGCCTGCCAATTGGAAGACCGCGTTGGTCCCTGCCAGCTGGCCGACTTGAAAAATCAACTTTTGCAAAACGAGGAGGACATCAAAACAGCAGAGAAAGCCCTCTGCTTTCAGCGCTTATTTCTCGAAGTGGCGCCAATTGACATGCCTTTGGATGTTTTTCCTGACCCGACTGGACGTTATCAGCAAATAGTCAAGACCATGCCGCAAGAAGTTTTGCTGGCCGCCTGCCGGGTCACTGGCACGCACATCCATATTGGCATGCCTGATCATGAAACAGCGCTCAAAGTCTATAATCAGGTAATTGCCCATTGGCAAGAACTCTGTCAGCTGGGAGATGGTTCACAGGGCCAAAGACTGGAAATTTACAAAATCGTTGCCCCAGCACCACAACCCTTACCTTATGCAGACTGGGCAGATTTCCATCAAAAAGCCATTGAGCGAAAGTTCGACCATGATCCGCGCAGCTGCTGGACACTGATCAGGATTTCTGTCCACGGCACAATTGAATTTCGTATGTTCGGACCGACCAGAGATCTGGATAAGCTCGTCAGTTGGGCCCAAAAATGCCATCAGCTGTGCCAGCAAGCCTTAAAGGCTTAAAATTAAGGGGAGTAGGGATTATTCTCTGCTCCTCTTCTCTTTTTAAAAATTACTTTTTACGCTAAAATAAATTTATGAATTATAAAATAAAAACAATTGGTAAAGGCTCGCCTAAGATTGCCATTGTTGGCTGTGTTCATGGTGACGAAATAATGGGCCAAAAAGTCATTAGAGAACTCAAAAAAATAAAACTAAAAAAAGGTAGTTTGACTTTTATAATTGCCAATCCTAAAGCTCTAGCCAAGAAAAAAAGATTTATTAAAAAAGATCTCAACCGTTGTTTTCCTGGCCGAAAGAAAGGTAATTTTGAAGAAAAATTAGCTTGCGAATTAAATAAAATATTAAAAAGTTTTGATTTGGTTATTGATGTTCATGCCACAAATTCTGATCTCGGTAAAATAATTGGCATAACCAAATTAGACAATAAAATGAAACAATTCTTAAAATTAATTCCCATAAAAAATGTGGCTCTTTTTAGTAAAAAATTATTTGGCAGCGGCGAGCTAATCAGATCTGCTAAACCAGGAGTCACTTTTGATTATGGACCGAATAAAAGCGGTAAAAATTACAAAAAAGCCCTGACTGATCTTAAAATAATTTTGAGAAATCTTGGATTTATTAGTGGCAAAAAGAAAATCTTTAAAATGAAAAATTTTTATCGCTTTTTTGGCAGCTATAATGTGCCAAAAAATTTCACACAAAACAAACAATTAAAAGAATTACAGTTAATCAGAAAAGGACAATTAATCGGTTCGGCTAACAAAAAAAATATTTATAGTAATAAAACTTTTTACCCTCTTTTCTTGGGTAAAGGCAGCTATGAAAAAACTTTATCATTAATGGCAAAAGAAGAAAAAATTAAACTATAACAAACATAAAAAAATAGCGGAAATTTTCCGCTATTTTTTATTATCTTAATAGATCATAATTTATCTTATATTCAATGACTCGCCGGAAAATTCCAAATTTTTAGGCTTAATGATAACTTTTTTCTCATTATCTTGCTTCTTGATATAGCCGGCTTTAATAGCAATCAAATTATTTTTTTCCGCAATGCTTAAAACTTTATCAGCATCTTTTCCTGAGACATAAAGTGCAAAACCAGCTCCCATATTAAAATTACTATAAGCTTCCGCATCACTTATCGGCCCATGCTTTTGCATAAAGTCAAAAACTGGCTGAGGCGTAGGAATTTTTTCAATAACATAAACAAAGGGTTCCTTCGCTCTCATGAATTTGCGCCAACCATGGCCAGTAATATTAGCCGCATAATGAATATCAATGCCAGCTTTTTGGCAATCCTCAATAATCGGCACGTAAATAATAGTTGGCGCTAGAATCGCTTCACCAAAAGTTAAACCGCCTTCGTCTACCGGAGTTAAATAGCCATCTGGTAATTTATCAGCTATTTTCCTGGCCAAAGTCAAACCATTGGCATGGATGCCTGAACTTTTAAAAATGATAATAACATCACCATCTTGGATATTACCCTTAATAATTTTATCTTTAGGTTTAATTTGGCCAAAAGCTGAACCGCTTAATAAAATTGTTTCCGGATTAACAATATCTTTTAAAGTCGGCGTTTCACCGCCGCCCCAGGCACAGCGTGATAAATTACAGGCGCGTTTCCAGCCTTCTATTAAATTTTGAGCCCGCGCTTTATCATTAAACCAATCAGAATCACCTACGGCTAAATGCATTTCCAAAGAAATCGGCAACGCTCCCAAAGTGATCATGTCATTAACAATCATGGCAACTCCGCATTGGGCTATTTTATCAAAATGCAACTGGCCGGTTAATTTTTGCATGGCTTCAGCCACAATATTTTTTGTGCCCAAACCTTCTTCCACATGAGCATAATAACAATCATCAGCTTCTATCAAATATGCGCTTTCACCTCGGCTGGCGCTGACTTCTTTTAAATTAAAGCGAGAAATATTTTTCGCTGTTTGCTTGCTGGCTGTTTGCGCCGCGATTTTAAAAGGATCCATTGCTCCATAATTAATGCCAGCTTGGGCATATGTCATAGTAGAATTATTATCCCGCTTATTACTAATACTTTTTTCTGGTTTATTGGCCTGACACCATTTATAAGCGTTTTGAAACATTTGCAGCCAAGGTGAAGCTGACAAATCCTGCCATTCTTTAGGTAGCCAAGGAAATTGCCATTTTAAAAATGATCTTTCAGGGTGAGGCATCATCGCTAAATGCCGGCCGTCAGGCGAACACAAGCCCGTAATGCCTTCGGGAGAACCATTAGGATTAAACGGATATTTTTCTGTTTTCTGGCCTTGGTCATCAACAAAATTCAAAGCTATCAAATTTTGATTTTTAACTTCGTCTAATATTGTTTTGTCAGGAAAATGCAATCTGCCTTCGCCATGAGCTACCCAAGCGCCTAAAACAGAGCCAGCCATGCCTTTTAGCATCATTGCTGGGCTGTCCTGAACTTTTAAAGTTATCCAGCGCGATTCAAAACGTTCAGAATAATTTCTGACAAAACGCGGCTGTTTTTCATCACTAATCCCGACCCAGGGCACCCAGCCTAAAAGACCCATTAACTGGCAGCCATTACAAACGCCCAAAGAAAAAGTATCTGGCCGATTATAAAAATCAGCAAACATCTTTTTCAATTTATCAGAAAAACGTATAGTACTGGCCCAGCCTTTGGCTGAACCTAAAGTATCAGCATAAGAAAATCCGCCCACAAAAACCACGCCTCTAAAACCAGCTAAATCAGCCCGGCCTGCTAATAAATCTGTCATGGTCACATCCCAAACTTCAAAGCCAGCCAAATAAAAAGCACTGGTCATTTCCCGATCGCCATTACTGCCTTCTTCGCGAATAATTGCTACTTTAGGTTTATTGTTTGAATTTAAAATTTCCAAAGCAGTATTTTGCGGAGTAAAAGTTAATTTATATTCAGGCGTCTGCTGATCATAAATATTTATTTTTTCCTGTTGCGCGCATTGAACATTAGTTTGCAATTTTTCCAGTTGAAAACTGGTTTCCTGCCAAGTCTGGCGCAAATCTCTCATATCTTCATCTAAAATCACCTGCTGATTATAGATAATGATAATTTGCGGGTGTTCAATTGTTCTGCCCAGCCCATGCGTTAAATTAACTAAATTATATTTTTCAATTATTTCTTTAAATCTTTCTTCTTTTTCCGGATTAACTTCAACGACTAAACCTAGTTCTTCATTGAAATAATATTCTAAATCTGAAACGCCTTCCCAATCAAAATCTATTTCTAAACCGCAATTGCCGGAAAAAGCCATTTCTAGAAGAGTCGTAATTAACCCGCCATCAGAACGGTCATGACCAGCTAAAATTATTTCCTCATCGATCATCTCCTGGATAGCATAAAAAGCTTGTCTTAAAATTTCTGGATTATTAACATCAGGCGATTGGTTGCCAATTTGTTTTAAAGTTTGCGCTAAAGCCGAACCGCCTAAGCGATGGTGGCCTTGGCCTAAATCAATCAGCCAAAGACTGCTTTGGCCCGGCATTTTAATATCAGGGGTAATAATTTTATTAATATCAGGCACCGGCGCATAAGCAGAAACTACTAATTGGCTGGGGGATTTAACAATTTCCTTGCCAACTTTAGCAGCCATAGAAAGACTATCTTTACCGCCATCAATGGCAATGCCTAAATCAATCATAATTTCACTCATAGCCTTAGCCGCATCATATAAATTGGCGCCTTCACCTGGCAATTTAGCTGCCCACATCCAATTGCCTGAACATTTTATATCTTCCAAATCACTGATTTTTGCCCAAACAATATTAGTTAAAGCTTCGGCCACGCTTAATCTGGCGCCAATTTTAGGGTCAATCATAATTTTATTGGGCTGTTCGCCAATCGCAATGGCCGCGCCTGTTGTAGGAAAATGGCCTTGGCTAATCACAGAAACATCTGAGACAGTTAATTGTAAAGGACCAGCGCATTGCTGCTGAGCAATTAAACCAGTTACGCTGCGGTCAACTTTATGCACTAAAAATCCTTTAGACCCGACTGAAAGCAAACGTAAAACATTATTAAGCGCATCTTCAAACGATAACTTTTTAGGAATTTGCAAAGGGTTTAAATTTAAATCTAAATGCTGATCAGTAAAAGTTTTTTGCGGCATTTTGCCTAAAATTTTCTCCAGCTCTAAATTAACTGGCTTAGAATCATCTTGTTCATCATAGACAACAATTTTTCCATCGCCTGTTATTTCGCCTAAAATTTCATAATCAGCTCTTTCTCTTTGGCAAATTTCAGCAAATTGATTTATCCTGTCTGGTTTGATTAACAAAGCATCACGTTCCTGATATTCTGCACCCCAAATTTCTAACACAGATAAAGTTTTATCGCCTAATCTTATTTTTCTGATTTCAATTTTCCCGCCGACAGGCTCAACCAATTCTGTTAAAACATTGCAAGGTCCGCCAGCTCCCTGATCATGAATCGCAATAATCGGGCTGTCATCTCCCATTTCTACACAAGCCCTAATAACGCGATTCATTTTTTGTTCCATTTCCGCATCACCTCTTTGTACGGCATTAAAATCCAATTCAGCTACATTTTCACCCTGAATCATACTGGAAGCTGACCCGCCGCCCATGCCAATGCGATAAGCTGGCCCGCCGATCTGCACAATCAGCATACCTGCTACCGGCTTGTGTTTTTCTGTGTGACGAGCATCAATCTGGCCTACGCCGCCAGAAAACATAATTGGTTTTAACCATTCTCGCCGTTCACCATTAGGCAACAGCAAACCAAAAGAGCGGGTAAACCCCTGGATTAAAGGTTCGCCAAACTTATTGCCATAATCTGAAGCGCCATTGCTGGCCTGAATTTCAATTTTTAAAGGCGCTGCCAAGTTATCAGGATAAACAAAAGCTTTTTCTTCCCAAGCTAAATCATAGCCAGGGATTTGCAAATTGCCCACGCAATAACCAGCTGTGCCCGCCACGACTAAAGAACCACGGCCAGTGGCATTAACATCACGAATCCGGCCGCCACCGCCTGTTTCTGCACCCGGGAAAGGCGCAACGCCGCTGGGGAAATTATGAGTCTCAGCCGTAAAAATAAGATGATATGTCAAATCTTCTTTTTTGAATTTGGAAAGTTGGCCCGGTTTTTCTGGTAAAATAGTTTCAATTTGAAAACCTGTAATGGCGCTGGAATTATCTTTAAAAGCAATTTCGCTGTTTTTCTTATTAGCTTTTAAAGGCGCGGATACTAATTCCATTAAATTTTGCGGCATTTCCTTACCATCAATTATTAATTTACCTTTAAAAAACCAATGGCGCGAATGTTCGCTGTTAGCCTGGCCTAATTGAAAGCATTCAACATTAGTCGGATTGCGACCGATTTTATTTACAAATAAATCATAATAATATTTCAGATCCCAATCATCCATGCCCAAGCCCATCTGCTGGTTAATTTTTTGCAAAGCCTCAAGGCCCTGTTCGATTAAAGGCACAATAAAAACAGGTTCTGGGATTAAACCTGTTTCAAAACTAATTAACTGCTGCTGATAAAGAGTTTCAGTCATGCGATCATGGTTTTCTTTGATAAATTTATCAGCCTCAATATTCTCAGGCAATCGATAACGTCTTGATCTTTCAATTCTAGTAATACTATCTAAACCGCAGGCCCGACAAACTGCGACAGCATTAGTAGAAAATGCAGTCGCAAAATTTAAACGCGGGCCTAATTCTATTACAGAGTCATCAGCCTTATAAACCGAGTGCTCTCTAACTGAATCTAAAATAAAGCCATCGGCCAGCAGCTGCTTTAAAATATTCAATTCCTGATCGCTTAAAGGCCTGGTTGTTTCAATATTAAAACAATATTCGGTTTTTTTATCCCCCTGACCGTATAAATGATACATACCTTACTTTATCTAATTGTTATAAATTATCTAAAATATAATTCAATCGCTTTGCCTTTTCTGCTTTGGGCAAGGCTGGCACTTCAATAAGGGGGAGATTTAAATTTTGATATGCTTCTTTTAAAAATTGATGTAATTTAATTTGTTCCTCTGGCGTTTCTGTTCTGGCATAATCTTTTTGCCAGGGAAAATATTCCAGTAAAAAAACTTTCTTGTAATTTGAATTTTTCACTGCTTTATCTAAAACCGGGTCTTTTTCCAAGCCGCATAATTTATAATAAGCCTGGCTGTCTGGAATGCCCCGGTCAAAAAAAATAACTGCTTCGGGATTTAATGTCTTTTCATGTTCAACCTTAAACTGCAAAATTTTTCGCTGAAAAGCTACTTCATCTTTCCTTAATTCTTCCGGGGTAATTCCTTTAGCTAGCTGCTCGTCAATATAAACCCTGGCTAATTCAGGTACAACCTGATAGCCTTTTTCCTGCAATAATTTAATTAAAGTTGTTTTGCCAGAGCAAGGCGCTCCAGTAACCACATACCAGTTATTCATATTATCTCCAGCTTAGCATAAATACTAAATTTTTCAATAAGCTAAATTCATTTGACTTATTAAAATCAGTATAGTTATATAATAAATAGAAATAGGTCTTTCCAAAATTTAAGCATAAAGGACAAACAACTAGTCTGAAAAAGGAGGAAACCATGACTCAAGCAGAATTTCGGCAATTTCTAGAATTGCTTAAGCAAATCGTATTCTGGTTCTTTGACTTTGACGGCACCATTGCCCACACTTTCCTGCACGTTCCCAACGAAGAAGACAACATCGTGGCAGAGGCTTACCGACAAGCCCTAAACACAATTTGGGATGTCCGGATAATCTCCGAATTATTGGATGCAGTTGGTGGGTTGCAAAACCGAGCCCCAGGAGAACTGATTCGGGCAATCCTGGAGCGGGAAGAAAAAGATTCAAAAGGCGGGCGCCAAAGGCTGATTGCCCAAGCCAAAAAATCATTCAACGACAGGTACTTGGGTGAGCTGATGCATGTCAGACTAGCAGCCTGCGTGCCTCCAGGCAAGGGCTTTCCCTGGGTTTGGGATGATAAAAACCCAGAACAAACCATGACTGAATTTCTCGTCCGCGCCAAATTGGATGATTTGCTCGATAAAATCGGGCCACATTACCCAACCCCCTGCCCTGGATTTTGGCACTTCTACTGCAGGCTGCAGGAATACGGCAGCAAAACAGGAATCACCATTGTTCCTGGCATTATTTCTTCCGGACATGAGGTCTTCATTCAACGGACATTCGGCTTCTGGGAAATCAAATGTCCAAGCCTACTCCTGACTGACGACGACCTGCGCGGCGCGCCAGGGATTGACTATCTACAAGCAGTCAAGCCCAATCCAGTCCTGGTGGACATGCTTTATCAGCAATGGCTGCACAGCCAAAATATTGTGCTGTCGGACAGTCAATTCCGAAAATTTAAAACCGTGGCCAAAGCCAGAACGACCTACTTTGGCGATGACATTAATAAAGATGGCTGTCTCGCCCAAAAAGCAGGCATACGGTTTGGCCACTTCAACCCAAACCATGATCCTGATCAAGGAAACGTCTTGGCAGAACAAGGCAATTTTGTTTTCTTTGACTGGAGACTGATTTGGCCAGAATTTTTTAAATGCCTAACCTAATAAAGAAGCCCCACCCGGTCAAATGACCTGGGCGGGGCTTTTTCTTTTTTACAATTTTTAGCAGGCCTGGCAATTTTTCGGACAGAAAGGCATGGCCTTGTACCAGGGCGGGACCAGTACAGCTCCTTCCTGGAACCGAATCTGCTTGGTCACAACCAAGCCCGTGATAAAGGACTGCCAGCCGTGCTCGATCTTATTAACTCTTTTGCCCAAGCTGTCAGCATCATCATCCGGCCGAATCAGAACCGGATAACGGAAGAAAAGCGGCCCTTCATCGAACTTCTCACTCACGAAGTGCGTGCAGACAGCCGAGGCTGAGATCTTGCCTGCCTTGAATGCTTCCATGACCCGTTCATGAACAGTATGACCATACCAGCCATGGCCGCCATATTCGGGCAAAGGTGCTGGGTGGATGTTAAAAGCTGCCCAGACTGGCAAGCCATGAACTTGCTTGATCCAGCCGGACAAGGATACCCAGGGCTGGCCATACTTGGACCAGATCTTTTGGTAACCTTCAGCCGTAAACGGACCCGGCCAAAATTCAAAAGGGATCCCGAGCTTGTCCGCTTTTTTTCTCACGCCACCGTGTTCGTGGTGAGAAACCACAGCCACGATGTCCGCCGGCAAAATTCCAGTCTGGGAATTTTCTACCAACTCCTGAAAACCTGAACCGCCACCTTCGGCATCACCTGAAGCAAAAACTAAAATTCGTGGTTTTTCCATTCCAGTCTCCTTTCTTTTATTTGCTTTGTCACTTTAGCCACGCTTTAATATTTCCAGCTTATACTTGTAGCGATTGAGCACTTCTCCCAGCTTCTCAAGATTTACTCCGGTGGCAAAAAGAAGTTGAAAGGAAATAGCCTGATCTCCTTGCTCTTCGCTCATTGGTAAAGTTGCAATCACTTCTCCGTGTTTTTTGAGCCATTCCTGCAATTGCGGCAGTTTCGAATCAAAATCATCATGAGAAAAAGTGGCCTTAACTATCACAATACTTAAATCAGCACGAAGATTCTCTGCTAATCTGGATTCCTCATATTCTGACAAAGCCTGTCGAATATTTTTAGGAATTTTAATCATAGAACTTGCAACTGGCTTAACGGCTTTAGTCTTTGCTTCTGCGGCCTGATTTAATTTTTGCAAGACATCTTCGATATCAATAATATTAGGGGTCTGGCTTGCCAGTATTTCTTCCAGCTTTTCTACTGCCTTAAAAAGGATATCAAGCAAATTTTCATCTGCTGAGATTTGTCCTAATCTCAGACGTGAAAGAAGATTTTCCATCGCATGGGCTAACTTGCCCATATCCTGAAACCCAAATACACCTACCAGCCCCTTTAAAGTATGGGCAGCCCGGAAAATACCATTTAGTATGTCCGGGTCAATTTTAGATCCAGCCTTATATGCCTTTTCATACCTCAAAAGTCCGTTGCTCAAAGTCCCTATCAAATCTTCGGCTTCGGCTAAAAAATCTTCGTCCATGAAAGCCTCCTTTTTCCCTTAAAAATTGATTTCCGTGATATCTCAGATTTCAAAGATCAATATTAAAAACTAAAAAATTGCCCCCCCTGAAAGACAATTTTTACTTGCCTTTAATTTAGCATTTTATTAATATTTGTCAATTGTAAAAAATCATTAATTAGACATTTCAAGTAACACAATGAAAATTAATCCGTCATAATATATAGAAGAGTATAGATTGCCTAATCGAATAAAAATCTGTAAAATAAACATATATATAATAAATTAATTATTAGCTTAAAATTTATGCTCAAAAAATTGCTAATTTTAAGTCTTATTCCTTTATTTTGTCTCACCTTACTGCCCATGCAAGCCAAAGCTTGCTCTTCTAATGGAGTAAAAGCCGGCAGTCTGCTTAAAGCTTCCAATGCCTCAGTTTATTATTATGGCGCTAATGATAAAAGATACGTTTTTCCTAATGAAAAAACTTATAAATCATGGTTTAATAGTTTTGACTCAGTCATTGCTGTAAGCGATAATTTACTGGGTGAAATTCCTATCGGCGGCAATGTCACTTATAAACCAGGCAAAAAATTAGTTAAAATCACTACTGATCCTAAAGTTTATTGGGTTGACAAAGAAGGTACATTAAGATGGGTCAAAACAGCATCAATTGCCAAACAGTTATTTGGTTCTAGCTGGCAAAGTATTATTGATGATATTCCTGATCCATTTTTTATTAATTATAAAATTGGGTTACCAATTGAAACAACCAACTTGCCTACTATTGAAGCTGCTTATTCTATTAATCAGGACAAAACTTTGTCTAATGAACCTGACCCTAGTAGTAATGAACTAGGTGCTATTGATTTAAGTGGCGTTGTTAATGGCAACCGAGCAGATTTAAAATGGGCAGTCAGTAACTTTACCAGCGAACAAGGTTTTAAAATTGTTATGGGCAATCAGCCTGATCCTGTTTATCCTGGCAATGATTATCATTATTTATCTGATCCTAATACGAGAACAGATTCATGGTATGATTTAACTCCTGGCACTTATTATTTCCGCGCTTGTGAGTATTTAGGCGGCAGCTGCGGCATTTATAGTAACAATCTAATGCTTAAAGTAATCGGGGATGGTTCTGAACAGACTAAAACTATCTCTGCTACGGCAGTTGGCGATTTAAGTGACGTTAAAATTACCTGGACAACTAATTTTACTTCCAGCCAAGGCTTTAAAATTGTAAAGGCTGAACATAGTAATCCGGTTTATCCTGGTGATGATTACCATTATTTATCTGATCCAGCTTCAACATCAGATTTATGGACAGGTTTACCTGCTGGCACCTGGCATTTTCGGGTTTGCGAGTATTTAGGCGATAAATGTGGAGTTTATTCCAATGACATGGCAGTAACTATTTATCAGGATCAAGTCATTCCCGACATATGGGTCAGCGCTTCTGTTACTGGCAATTCTGTCAAAATAGACTGGGATATGGATTTTGCTTCATTTGAAGGATTTAAAATTATAAAAGCCACCCATGAAAATCCAGTTTATCCTGGTGATGATTATCAATATATTACAGATACTGCTGCCCGCAGTTATACTTGGGAAAATTTACCTGCTGGCACTTACCATTTCCGCGTCTGCGAATATCGTAATGGCGGATGTAATGTTTATTCTAACGATGTGACTGCCACAGTGTCTGGCATTGTTCAAGATAATTCCAACGGCTCGATCACTTTATCAGGCTCTTATGACCAAAGCTTAAACAAAGTGTTATTAAACTGGACTGTTAGTGATATGTATTCTGATTTAGGCTTTAAAGTAGTTTACTCAACTAATCCTAACCCGGTTTATCCTGGTAATGACTACCATTACTTATCTGATCCTGATGTCAGAAATGATAATTGGGCCGGCTTAGAACCAGGCACTTATCATTTCCGCGTTTGCGAATATTTGGGCGGCAGCTGCGGCATTTATTCTAATGATATAACCGTAAATATAGAATAGAGAAATCAGCACAATTATTTATAATTGTAGGGGACGCAGATCTGCGTCCCCTAAGTGTTTATATGCGTGCTGATTTTAATTTAAACAATTGACTTTTCTATATTTTTTATATAAAATAAATCCCATACGTATCACTAATAACCCAATCACTAATAACCAACATTTATGAGCAAAATACTCTTAAAAAATTTCTTAATCTTTCTAATTATTGTCTTAATAATAGCTGCTATCTTATCTACTTATAATGCCACTACTGAGCAACCGGCTGAAGTAGGGATTGAGACAGTAATTCAACAAATAGAAAACCAAGAGATAAACAAAATTACTGTTAAAGACAGCACTTTAAATATTGATCTGAAAGATGGCAAAAAAGAAGTTTCTCAAAAAGAAGCGACTGAATCTTTAAGTACGCTTTTAAAAAATTACAATGTTGATCCGGAAAAAATCAAAGATGTCCAAATAGAAATCAAAAACAATGAAGGCCTCAGTTACTGGCTATTGACTCTTTTGCCATTTCTTATCCCTTTTATTCTAATTGCTGTCTTTATCTGGCTGATGATGCGCCAAGTTCAGGGCGCTAATACTAAGGCCCTTTCCTTTGGCCAAAGCAAAGCCAGAGAAATGAATCAAAAAGGCAAAGATAAAATAACATTTAATGACGTAGCCGGCTGCAAAGAAGCAAAGGAAGAACTGACTGAAGTTGTAGAATTTTTAAAAAATCCTAAAAAATTTACCCAGCTGGGCGCCAAAATACCAAAAGGCGTTTTATTAATGGGCGCGCCTGGCACAGGTAAAACTTTATTAGCCAAAGCTGTGGCTGGTGAAGCTAATGTGCCTTTCTTTTCTATCTCCGGCTCTGAATTTGTGGAAATGTTTGTCGGTGTTGGCGCTTCTCGCGTTCGTGATTTATTTAGAAAAGCTAAAAAATCAGCACCTTGCATTATTTTTGTTGATGAAATAGATGCAGTGGGCAGACAAAGAGGCACTGGCTTAGGCGGCTCTCATGATGAACGAGAACAGACCCTAAACCAAATTTTAGTAGAAATGGACGGCATGGAAACTAAAACCAATGTAATTGTGATGGCTGCCACTAACCGGCCAGATGTTCTTGATCCCGCGCTTTTGAGACCAGGACGTTTTGACCGCCGTGTTGTTTTGGATCTGCCAGACATTAATGACCGTGAAGCTATTTTAAAAGTTCATGCTAAAAACAAACCTTTAGCCAAAGATGTTAACCTGAGAAAAGTCGCGGAAAGAACTCCTGGGTTTTCCGGAGCTGATTTGGCTAATTTATTAAATGAAGCAGCTATTTTAGCGGCCCGCAGAAATAAAAAAATGATTGAACAGGCTGATATTTTAGAAAGCATAGAAAGAGTTCTTTTGGGACCGGAAAGGAAAAGCCATCTTTTGTCAGATAAAGAGAAAAAAATCACTGCTTATCATGAAGCTGGCCATGCCTTGATAGCCCATGAACTGCCTAATGTTGATCCGGTCCAAAAAGTTTCTATTATTTCCCGCGGCCAAGCTGCCGGCTATACTCTTAAACTGCCTGAAGAAGATAAACATCTGCATCCTCGTTCAGAATTTATTGATGAACTTGCTGTTCTGTTAGGCGGCTACATGGCAGAAAAAGAAACTTTCGGCGAAGTAACAACAGGCGCTTCTAATGATCTGCGCACCGCGACACAATTGGCAAAAAAAATCATCACAGAATATGGCATGGATGAAAATTTAGGGCCGCGCACTTTTGGCGAAAAAGAAGAGCTTATATTTTTAGGCAAAGAAATTCATGAACAAAGAGATTACAGCGAAAAAACAGCCGAACTAATAGATGAGGAAATAATGGCCTTAATAAAAGATGCCCAAGAAACTGCCAAGGAAATACTTATCAAAAAGAAAAAAGACTTAGAAAAAATTGTTGATGCCCTGCTTAAAAAAGAAACACTGGAAAGAGAAGAATTCGAAGCTTTATTTAAATAAAAGACTTGCTAAAATCGTCCCGCTACGCGGGACGATTTTTAAATTGAACTATCTTCTGATTTAAGCTATAATTAAAATAAGTTTTTTATTCATAAATAAGCTTTTTTATCAAATTTTGATAAATTAAGAAAGGGTAATAAAAATATGAAAATTTCCTACAGCCTTATTTTAAAAGAGGCCTGGCAAATCGCTGTAAAAAATAAAATTTTATGGCTATTTGGTCTTTTTGCTTCTTTTATTTCTTTGGAAGCAGTCTACGAAGTAATAATCAGCCAAATTAATCAGGCTCGAAACGCAGAAACGTTCTATCAGAAAATTTTAACCTTGAGCCAAAATCAAAATCTTCTTATTAGTAATTATCTTTGTTTTTTTAATGGTTTATCAAAGGATTATTCTGCTTATTTATTTTTCATTCTAGTCACTATAGCAGTAATTTTATTTATTTGGCTAGTTTTTATTTCACAAATTGCTATTATTCTGAGCGCGGCTAAAAGCTATAAAACTAATAAAATAAAAATGAATGAAATTTTGGCAGTGAGCAATGAAAAATTCTGGTCTGTCTTAAGCATTAATATCATAATAAAACTTGCTTTATATGCTGGTTTTCTGGCCCTGAGCTTACCTTTATTTTACTCGCTTCTCACCCAAAACCAAGGATCTTTGATTGCTTCTAATTTTATTTTCTTTATTCTTTATACTCTTTTTGCTGTGATTATTAGCTTCTTAGCAGCCTATGCCACTAATTTCATTGTTTTAAAAAACTCGCACATTATAGAAGCAATAAAAGAAGCTTGGCAGCTTTTTGCCAAAAATATTAGTATTAGTCTGGAGCTGGCATTTGTTCTTTTTTTCCTAAAAGTCTTAAGTTTAATTTTTATTTTTTGCTTATTTTTTCTAGCTTTTGTGCCGCTATTTGCTCTCTTACTACTTGCGCTCTCTAATGGCTACCTGGTCGGCATAATCATGTCACTAACTTTAATTATTCTAGCCTTTCTAATTATTGCTCTGCTTATTAATTCAATTTTTACAGTTTTTTATTTATCAAGCTGGACCATAACTTTTATTCAATTAACAGAAAATACATTAATGGGCAAAATAACTAATTTTATAAAAAATCTACCAGCGATTTTCAGCCAAGCAGCTAAAAAATATCGTGTAGAAATAAATAAAAAGGAAATCAAGAAAGAAGCTAAAATTTTAGCCCGTCAAGCTACAGCAGAAGCGCAAATTCTTTCTAAAAAGCTGGAAGAGAAATATGTAGAACTAAAACCGAAAGCCAAAGAGCAAAGTAAAATTCTAGCCAAGAAAATTAAAGAAACCTATAAAAAACTAGAGCCCAAAGTAGAAAAAGAAGTTAAGAAAATATTAAGTAAAAAGAAAAAAATTAAAAAGCCAGCAGCAGTTAAAAAAACAAGACGCAAAACAAAACCAGTACAAAAAACCAAAACAAGACGTAAAACAACAACTAGAAAAAAAGTAAAAAAATAAACGCTACCAACTTTTATGTATAACGATGATGATAACAATCAAGTGAAGGGGCTGCAAGATTTGATTTCCGAAAGCAAAAAGACAGCCAGGACTGAACCAGCCATCGCTGAAAAAAAGGTCAAGGAAAAACTTGAAGAAAAAATGACGGAAATCAGAATTAAAGAATTAGAAAAAGTAGCTGAAGAAAAAGCTGCTTCTTTAGGTTATCCTTATATCAACTTAGTTGCTTTTCCTATTAATAGTGACACCTTAAATAGTATTCCTAAAAAAGTAGCTCAAGAAGAAAAGGTTGTTTGTTTTTATAAGACAGATAAAGATGTCCGAATCGCTTCTCCTAACCCTCAAAATCCTAAACTTAAAGAAATTCTAAAAAATTTAGCTGAAGAAACTTTTACTGGCAAAGGTGAAATTTATTTAATATCCCAGCACAGCTTTGATAAGACTTTCAAACTCTATGAAAAATTTCCACCACCTCGGGAATTCATTGCAGGTATAAAAATAACCGGAGAAGAATTAGAAAAACTGCAAAAAGAACTGAAGAATTTTGGTATTTTAAATGCAAGACTAAATGAAGAGGAAAAAAATTTAACCTTACTTTTCAAAACGATTTTAGCTGGAGCCATGCAGGCAGATGCTTCGGATATTCATATAGAAACTGAAGAGAAGAAAATTGTCTTAAGATATAGAATTGACGGCGTTTTGCATATCGTTGCTACTTTGCCGAAAAAAATTTGGGAACGTTTGGATGCCAGAGTCAAAAGTATTGCCGGCTTGAAAATTAATGTCACCGATAAACCGCAGGATGGCCGTATTACTGTTTTTCTAAAAGAAAATGATAATCTGGAAATTCGTGTTTCTGCTTTGCCGACAGCTTATGGCGAAAGCATTGTTATGCGTCTTTTAAGATCAAAAGTTACTAGTTTAAATTTTGAAGACTTAGGCATCAGAGGCAAATCTTACACTGATCTAGCCAGACAAGTTGACCGGCCGACTGGCATGATTGTTACTACTGGTCCAACTGGTTCTGGTAAAACTACGACTTTATATGCAATTTTAAATAAACTTAATAATCCGGAGACAAAAATTATCACCTTAGAAGATCCGATTGAATATAAATTGGAAGGCATTGCGCAAAGCCAGATTGATCATGCTGGAGGTTATTCTTTTGCTGACGGCTTGCGCTCGATTTTACGCCAAGATCCTGACATTATCATGGTCGGTGAGTTGCGTGATTTAGAAACTGCTGAAGTAGCTGTTCAAGCTGCTTTAACCGGCCATAAAGTTGTCTCTACTTTGCATACCAATGATGCTTCGGGTGCTATTCCGCGTTTTCTTTCTATGGGTGTAAAACCGTTTTTACTGGCACCAGCGCTTAATGCTGTTATTGGCCAGCGTTTAGTGCGTAAAATCCATGATAAATGCAAAATTGAAGAAAAGCTTGAGCCAGAAACCTTAGCCAGAGTTAAAGAATTACTAGCTAATCTGCCGCCTAATTCCGGCTATAAAATTGATTTAGATAATTTAAAATTTTACCGCGGACAGGGCTGTGATGAATGCAATCATATTGGCTTAAAAGGCAGGCTAGGCATTTATGAAATTTTCACTTTAGTGCCAGATATTGAAAAAGAAATTTTAAGCGCCCAGACTTCTGAATACAAAATTGCAGAGATTGCCCATAACAATGGTATGATTACCATGGTTCAAGACGGTTTGCTTAAAGCCTTGGATGGCATCACTACTGTTGAAGAAGTCTTTAGAGTTATTGAATA
>CAYNWH010000009.1:0-34500 GCA_964400885.1 uncultured Gammaproteobacteria bacterium | reverse complement strand
TGGTTTAGACGGCGGTATTTTAATGAGCCCGAAAGTCTGGGAAGCAAGCGGCCATGTGAAAAATTTTAAAGATCCATTAGTAGAATGCAAAAAATGCCATAAACGCTTTAGGCCCGACAAATTAGAAGACGATTCTAAATGTCCGGAATGCGGCGGTAAATTTACCAAAGTAAAAATGTTTAGCGGCATGTTTAAAACAGTGATTGGACCAATTGAAGAAGAAGGTTTGACTACTTATTTGCGTCCGGAAACAGCACAGGCCATGTTTATAAATTTTAAAAATGTTTTAAATTCCACTAATGTTAAAATTCCTTTTGGCCTTGGCCAGATGGGTAAAGCTTTTAGAAACGAAATTACTACTGGCAATTTTATTTTCCGCACTTTGGAATTTGAACAAATGGAAATTGAATATTTTATTTCACCGCATGATGAATGGGAAAGGATTTTTGAAAGCTGGGTTGATTACATGCACGGCTTTATGGATTTGATTGGTTTGGACCGTAAAAAAATGCATGATGAAGAGATACCGGAAAAAGACCGGGCCTTTTATTCCAAAAGGACAATTGATATGGAATATAATTTTCCTTTTGGCCAGGATGAGCTCTGGGCCATTGCTTACCGCACTGATTATGATTTAAGCCAGCATCAAAAGCATTCTGGCCAGGATTTGGAATATTATGACGATCAGGACAGGGAAAAATTTATTCCCCATGTAATTGAACCGACTTTTGGCGTTGATCGTACTCTTTTGGCTATTTTGGCCACAGCTTATCAGGAAGAAGAAGTCAAGGGCGAAAAAAGGGTAGTTTTAAAACTGCATCCTAATGTAGCGCCTTATAAAATTGCAGTGTTTCCTTTACTGCGCAATAAGCCGCAATTAGTTGATAAGGCTAAGAAAGTTTTTGAGCAATTGAAAAATAATTATTATTGTGAATTTGATGATAATGGCAATATTGGCAAACGTTATAGAAGGCAAGATGAAATCGGCACGCCTTATTGTGTGACAGTTGATTTTGAAACTTTGGAAAAGGATAATAGTGTAACAGTCCGCGATCGCGACACGATGGAGCAGGAAAGAGTGGCGATTCCTGAATTAGTTGAGCATTTTAAAAAGAAATTCGGTTATTAAACTAGTTTTTAGATAAAAGAAAAACCCAGCCTTTCACGAAAGGCTGGGTTGCTTTTATTTTTGATGATAATGCGCCAGGAAGGCTTTTAAACGTCCGAGCGCATCAGTCAGGTCGTCCACATGTGGCAAGAAGACGATCCGGAAATGGTCAGGATTAGGCCAGTTAAAGCCTTTGCCCGGCACTAAAAGAACGTGTTTTTCCCGCAGGAAATCGAGCAGGAATTTTTCACCATCTTTGATGTTGAATTTTTCCGTGTCGATTTTCGGGAAAAAATAAAGGGCGCATTTGGGCTTGACGCAGGTAATGCCGTCAATTTGAGTTAGAAGTTCATAACCAGCATCGCGCTGAACTCTTAGTCGGCCGCCTGGTTTGGTCAGGTCATAGATTGACTGGTAGCCGCCCAAAGAAGTTTGAATGGCCAGCTGTCCTGGTACATTACTGCAAAGCCGCATGTTCGCAAGCAGTTTGACACCTTCGATGTAATCTAGGGCGATTTCGGTGTTGCCGGAAAAGACCACCCAGCCGGCCCGAAAGCCTGGCAAGCGGTAATTTTTGGACAAGCCATTGAAGGTGACAAACAGGATGTCATCAGCCAGAGAAGCAATAGAAATGCTTTCGGCTTTGTCGTAAAGAATCTTGTCGTAGATTTCGTCAGAGAAAATAATCAGATTTTTTTCTCGGGCGATCTTTACGATTTCCAGCAGCATTTCTTGGCTATAAACCGCGCCAGTCGGGTTGTTAAAGGGGATAATGACAATCCCTTTTGTTTTGGGCGTGATTTTTTGGCGCAGATCATTGAGATCAGGTTGCCATTCAGCTTGCTCGTCGCACAGGTAATGAACCGGTTTGCCGCCGGCAAATTTCACGGCCGCTGTCCAAAGCGGATAATCAGGCGAGGAGATAAGAATCTCATCGCCATGATTAAGCAGGGCGTCCATGACTATGCGAATCGCTTCAGACACGCCATTAGTAATGAAGATGTTGCTGATATTTAAGCCAGTAAAACCTCTGCTTTGGCAATAGTGAAAAACTGCTTTGCGGGCCGGAAAAATACCGGCTGAATCACTGTAGCCTTCAGCTGTTCTCAAATTTAAAATGACATCCTCAATGATTTCATCCGGCGCATCAAGTCCAAAAGGCTTGGTATTGCCAATGTTGAGACTGATGATGCGGTGTCCCTGCTTTTGCAGTCTTTCTGCTTCATCAAGCAAGGGACCGCGAATATCATAAAGCACGCCTTCAAACTTGTTTGATTTGCGCAATGGTTTGTGTCCCATCTTTGTTCTCCTTTTATTTTAATTTTTAGTTTTCAAAGTAGTTTATTCAAGATATCAAAGATTTTTAATGAAGTCAAGATTAGACAAGGTTTTGTATTATATTTTAGACCCTAAATATTTTTTTAAATAAGAAAACCGCTCTGATGCAATCGGAGCGGTTTTTGTGGGAGCAGTATTTTAATCTTCAGGAGATTCCTCTTTTTGCCAGCCGCATTCTGGGCATTTTTTGATGATTAGTCCATTAATATCATAAGGGTATTGGATTTCTAAAACACTATTGCAGTAAGGACATTTTTCAGAACAGAGCCAGACCATGGCTTCAAGCGGATAAAGGATAAGGTATTTAAAAAGCTTGGCTAAATATTTTTTCATGATTTCCTCCTCTCTCCATATTTATTATATCCTAGTATAAATTTAAGGTTTTGTCAACTGGCTAAGCTTAAATTTTTATGGTAAAATTAAACTAACCAATCACCAATCACTAGTAACTAATAACTAATAACTAAATTATTATAAAGCCATGTGCGTCAAAATCATTGAATTAATTGGGAATTCCACTAAAAGCTTTGAAGATGCTGTTGCTGATGCAGTTAGTACTGCCGCGAAAAGTGTCAGAAACATTACTGGTGTTGATGTCCTGGGTCAGACAGCAGTTATTGAAAATAATAAAATTGCTGAATTTCGGGTCAATGTTAAAATAGCTTTTAAAATCGAAAGCTAAGGGGAAATGGATAATTTATAATGTATAATGGATAATGCATAATTCGCAATGTAAAATACATTGGATTGTTTATATTTATCATTCAATCAATTACCCAATCACCAATAACTAATAACTAATTACTAATAACTAATGTATAAAAAATTAAAATTAAAAAATGGCACTAATGTTATTTTAGTGCCTAAATCAGAAAGCCGATCTTTGACTTTACTAGTCCTTTATAAAGTCGGATCACGTTATGAGAATTTAAAAATTAACCATGGTGTTTCTCATTTCATTGAGCATTTAATGTTTAAAGGCACGAAAAAAAGGCCGACAACTTTTGATATTTCTAAAGAATTAGACGGCATTGGTGCGGAATTTAATGCTTATACGTCCAAAGATCATACGGGATATTATATTAAAGCTGATGCAGCAAAGTTTTCTTTAGCCTGTGATATTTTAGCTGATATGCTGAATAATTCTCTTTTTGCTGCCCAGGAAATTGAAAGGGAGAAAGGCGTAATTATTGAAGAAATTAAGATGTATGAAGAACAGCCGATTTATTTTTCAGAAATGCTTTTTGAGCGTTTGGTCTTTCAGGGCAATACTTTGGCTGAAGATATTGCTGGCACTGAAACTTCAATCAAGAAAATGCAGCGCAAAGACATATTAAATTACTTGCGGGATTTTTATAGGCCGGAAAATGCATTAATTATTTTGGCTGGCAAGATTAATAAAAACGCCATAACAACATTGAATAAATATTTTGTTCAAAAAACTGTAAATAATAAATCAGCTCGCCAGCAAAAATTTGTAACTTTTGAAAATAAGCAAAAAGATTCCCGCATTTTGCTTGATTATCGGAAAATTAAACAAGTTTATGTTGCCTTGGGCTTTCCTGCTTATTCTTATTTTCACCCTGATTTATATGCTTTATATGTTTTAGGTATTATTTTAGGCGGTAATATGAGTTCGCGGCTTTTTATTGAAGTCAGAGAAAAAAAAGGACTTTGTTATTCCATTAAATCTCAGGTTGATGTTTATGAAGATTCCGGTGATTTAATGGTTCGCGCTGGTCTTGATCTGAATAAAATTAATGAGGCAATGAAAATTATTATTAGAGAATTGAAAAAGATAAAAGAAAAAGGTATAACTCAAAAAGAATTAGCCATGGCCAAGGAATTTTTGAAAGGGCATTTAACTTTACAGCTAGAAGAAACTCAGCAGCTAGCTGAATTTTATGGCCGGCAGTTTCTTTTAACAAACGAAATATTAACGCCAGAGGAAAAATTTAGGAAAATTTCCGCAGTTACCCAGAAACAAGTTAATAAAGTGGCTCAGGATATAATTAAAAATGGAAAAATGAATCTGGCTGTTATCGGGCCGTTTAAAAATAAAAAAGGATTTTTTAAATTAATTAGAATTTAAATTTATTTTTTATGAAATATAATTATACGTCCGCCAAAGGCGGATCCGCCGGTGGCGGAAGCAAAATTATTATTGCTAACTGGAAAATGAATCTTTCTATTAAAGAAAGTCTGCTATTTGTTAAAAATTTAAAGCTAACTAAAAATAAGGCAGTTATTGCCGCACCTTTTACTTTTTTGCCAGCTTTAAATAAAGCAGGGGCAGGTAAAAAGATTGCTTTGTCAGCCCAGGATGTTTCCTCATTTGAAAAAGGCGCTTATACTGGTGAAGTTTCAGCCAAGATGCTCAAAGAGGTTGGCTGCTCTTATTGTTTAGTCGGCCATTCAGAGCGGCGGATTTATTTTCAGGAAACTGACAAGGTTATTAATCAGAAAATTTTACAACTTTTGAAATACAAGATTAGTCCAGTTTTATGCATTGGTGAAAATGCCAGCCAAAGGAGAAATAAAGCAACCAAAAATGTTTTGAAAAAACAGCTAATTTTAGCCTTAAAATCAGTTAAAGATCCGGCTAAAATTTTAATTGCCTATGAGCCGATTTGGGCGATTTCTACCTTTCAAAAAGGGAAAAATAAGCAGGCGGCTCAATTAAGCGATATTACAGCAGCCCATTTATATATAAAAAGTGTATTAAAAGATATTTATGGCGCTAAAGCAGCTAAAGTTAAGATTTTGTATGGCGGCACTGTCAACCCTCAGAATGCCAAGGCTATTTTAAGCCTAAAAGAAGTAGCTGGTGCTTTAGTAGGCGGAGCAAGCTTGAAATTTTCCAGCTTTAATGCTATAATTAGAGCTATCTGATCAGTATAAAGTAGAAAGTTAAAAAGTTTAAAACTTTATAATTCTTAAATTTTATAACATTTAATTTGAATAATAATGTATAATATAATTGCTTTAATTATTATTTTGCTTTGTTTAGGCATTATTCTAGCTATAATTCTAAGAAAAATGCCGCTCTTGGCTTCTTTTGATGTCAGTGAAATCCCGCAGGAAAAAACTGCTGAGACAAAAGAGAAAATTATGACTGAGCGTCTGCAAAGGAAAATAAAATTTATTTTCAGCAAAATATCGCCATTTTTTAAGAGAATAATTGATCTTTTGCAATTTAAATACAGATCAGTTAATGAAAAATTAAAGAACCTAGAAGAAAAATATAAAAATAGGACCAGAAAAGAAGAGTTGGTAACAAAAGAAGAATTTGAAACTTTTGAAAAGAATATTGATCATATTTTGCAGGAGGCAGATAATTTAACGGAAAAAGAACAGTATGAGGAAGCTGAGAAAAAATATATAGAAGTTATTGGGCTGGATGCTAAAAATATTGAAGCTTATCACGGCCTAGGCAATCTCTATTTTTTAAAGAAAAATTATGATGAAGCCAGGCAGACTTTTGAGCATATTTTAAAATTAGATAAGACTAATGATAAAGCATTTTACGAATTAGCTGAACTTTTAAAACAACAAGAAGATTACAAGCAGGCAATTTTAAATCTGGAAAAAGCTTTAATACTTGCACCGAATAATCCTAAGTACCTTGATCTTTTGGTGACAATAAGTATAATAATAAAAGATAGAGACAGTGCTAAGGAAGCTCTGCTTAAACTGAAAGAAATTAATCCTGAGAATCAGAAAATCAAAGATTTTGAGGCAGATATAAAAGAAATTTAATTTAGTTGTAATAATTTTTGATTAATCGATTTGAAACCGATTTTTTTATTTAAATCTATTTCTGCCGTTATACCTTTCGGCTGCGCTCAGGCCTGCGCCTGCCGAAGCAGGCTACGGCCTGCGCAGGCAGGGCTTCGGCTTTAAGGCTTTAAGAATTTACGGACGGTCTACCAACTTCGCATCAAGAAGTTTTGGTGATTAGTCTTTTCTGCCGTTGTAGCTCAGTTGGTAGAGCAACTCCATGGTAAGGAGTAGGTCTGGAGTTCAAGTCTCCACAACGGCTTAGATTAACAGTTAACCATTGACAATTAACAATTAACTTTATGAAGACTTTTAGATTTTTGGAGTTTCCAGTATATGATCAAGCTAAAGGCCTGTATAAGAATATTTTGGAAATCACTGTGGATTTAAGAGATTTTTCATTAAAGGATCAGATAAGAAGAGCAGCTTTGTCTATTATTTTGAATATTGCTGAAGGTTCAGCTAAGCAATCTGATAAAGAATTCGCAAGATATTTGCAAATTTGTTTAGGCTCAGTTAATGAATTGTATGCTTGCTTGGATATTATGTTAGAAAATGGAAATATTTCCAAAAAAAAATTTAAAGAAATAATTCCTAGCTGTGAAGAGATTGCTAAACAATTAAGTGGATTTTATAAAAAGTTAACTGTTAAGAGTTAATTGTTAAAGGTTATTAAGGGTCGGTACCAAAGTGGTCAAATGGGGCAGACTGTAAATCTGCTGGCGTAAGCCTTCGGAGGTTCGAACCCTCCCCGGCCCACACTTCGCCTTGAACTATGTTCAATGGCTCAGTGTGTCTTACACCCTTAAGCGAAGTTACTGACGAACAAAGTGAGGAAGTGACTATGAAAAGTTTGGACTCCCTTCGACTCGCTCTGCTCGCTCAGGGCAGGCCTGTTAAGAATGGTGAATATTTAATAAAACAAAATTTTGTAATTTGCCACCTTAGCTCAGCTGGTAGAGCAACTGTCTTGTAAACAGTAGGTCGTCGGTTCGAATCCGACAGGTGGCTCCATTTCAACTGTTAACATTTAACTTTTAACAATTAACTAATAACTAATTACTAAAAATATTATGTCACAAGAAAATCTGATTAAATTAGAATGTACAGTGTGTAAAAGAACAAATTATTATTCTCAAAAGAATAAGAAGACTATTAAGGAAAGACTGGAATTAAAGAAATTCTGCAAGCATTGTAAAAAGCATACTCTACATAAAGAAACAAAATAAAAAACAGTCCTCGCGTTGCGGGGCTGTTTTTTTATTATTTTTTATAATATTTATTTTAACCGCGGAAAATAATATAAATAATATAAATAATATAAATGACAACAAAAGTGAATCCTTGCCATCTGCCTAACACATGTTTTTTGCCCAAAAACATAAATAAAAATAAAAGAGTTGAAACAAAGATTAAAAAGATAATGTCGTTATTTAGTTGTATATTATAGCGTAAAGGATTAATTATGGCGCTCAGGCCTAAAACCCAGAAAATATTAAAAATATTTGAGCCAATGACATTGCCAACAGCAATATCTGCCTTTTTCTTATAGGCAGCCACCGCGGAAGCGGCTAGTTCTGGCAAAGAAGTGCCTATAGCCACGACAGTTAAGCCAATTAAAGCCTGGCTAATGCCTATTTGCTGGGCAATAAATATGCCGCCATCAACAATCCATTTGGCGCCTAAGAGCAGGCCGCCAAGGCCGAGAATTATAAAAATTACGGATTTTTTTATAGACAAAGTTTCTATTCGCTGTCCTTCTTCTGGTATTTTGCTGATGCCAAAAGTATAGTAAAGAAATATAATAAAAAAACTAATTAAAACCAGGCCATCAATCCTGCTTAATTCAGAAAAAGTTCTGGCTTCGATTATATGGTCATTAGCTAAGATTAAAACCAAAAAAGCGGCAAGTAAGCTCAAAGGGATGGCTTTCCAAATTGTGCCTTTTTCCAATGTCAGAGGATAAATAAAAGCTGAGATGCCTAAAATTAAAAGTATGTTAGTTATATTAGAGCCAATAATATTAGCAATGGCTAAATCAGATGCGCCCTGAGCGCTGGAAAAAATATTGACTAAAAGTTCTGGCATGGAAGTGCCAAAAGCCACGATGGTGATGCCAATGACAAAATTTGAAATGCCGTATTTTTTAGCAATAGAAGAAGATCCGTCAACTAAAAGATCAGCGCCTTTAATTAAGATAACAAAGCCGATGGCAAATAGAATGTAAGTAATAATAGTCCAAAACATATTTGATTAGTAATTAGTCATTGGTAATTAGACATTAGTTCTAGGATTAGTCTTATTATAACAAAAAATATAGATAAGTTTAATGTCTTGACTTTATTTAAAATTAATGTTTAATTTAGATTAATATAAAATATAAGCAAGGGAGGGTAGGCAATGACAAAGGTGAAGCAATATTTGCGTCAAGCAATAGAGGATCAGTTAAAATCATTGCAAGAAGTTTTGCAAACGATTAATGATGGTAAATACAAGATTTATGTTATCCTTGATTGTCCTGAAAGTAAAAGAATAGCAGAAAGAGATCTGAATGATGGAGCCGCTATTGGTGGAAGATCTGTAATTTCATGCAAAGAAGGTAATTTAAAGGGGGCTTTACGCGATGTGTTTAAACAATTTAGAAAAGTCTATCCCAAAAGGGTACCCCCAGAACCATCGGTATCTTTCCTTCATCCGAATCTTCATGGACCTGGTGCGGGCATAAGGATACCAAAAGAAATTATTAAGCCAGTATGGAAAAAAGTCTTAAAAGAATGCAATCCTGCCTGATTTGTCTTAAAAAAATAGCCCCCGACATCTCGTCGGGGGTTTAATTTGGTAGCATTTTTGCTTAGTAATTATTTTTCCTGAAAGAGTTCATAACAATAGCCATCCGGATATCGGAATTCCGAAAGAATTGTTTCAGGACGTCTGGACCAAAATCCTGAATGATCTTGGTCTTTTATAGATTACGGATCAGCAAAAGCCTAAAGAAACTGCGCTGCTAATAACAGAGCAGTTTTTTAATCATAAATCTTGACATAAAGGTTAAAATTATGATATAGTTTAGTTCATTAATGTTTTAAAAATATGGAAATTAGAAATATTGCTATTATCGCCCATGTTGACCACGGCAAAACAACTTTAACTGATGCTTTAATGAGGCAGACTGGTATGGTGGAAGAAGGTTTTTCTATGGATAACAATGATTTGGAAAAAGAAAGAGGTATTACTATCTATTCAAAGAATACCTCTGTTTTTTATAAAGGCACAAAAATTAATATTGTTGATACGCCAGGCCATGCTGATTTTGGTTCTGAAGTTGAGCGTGTTTTGCGTTCTATTGATTCGGTTTTATTAATTGTTGATGCGCAGGAAGGTCCCATGCCTCAGACTAAGTTCGTCTTAAAAAAATCATTGGAATTGGGCTTAGAACCCATTGTGGTTTTAAATAAAATTGATAAACCGGCCGCTAATGTAAAACGAGCTCATGATTTGGTTTTAGAACTTTTTATGGATTTGGGCGCTAATGATAAACAGCTGAATTTTACGACCTTGTACGCGATTGGCAAGGACGGCGTAGCCAAAAAGAATTTAGATGACGAATTTAAAGATTTAACTCCTCTCTTAGATACTATTTTGGAAAAAGTGCCGGCTGCTTCAGGCCAGACTAATAAGCCTTTGCTTTTTCAGCCGTTTAATTTGGGCTATGATAATTATCTGGGCAGATTGGCTATTGGCAGGATTTATCAAGGCCAAGTTGTTAACGGCCAGAAAATAGTAGTTAAAAAAGTTGATGGAGGAGTTTATAGCGGCAAAGTTACGAAGCTTTATACTTTTCATGGCATAGAAAAAAAAGAAGTGGAGAGCGCAAAAGCCGGTGATATAGTTATGATTGCCGGACTGCCTGATATTTTTATTGGCGAAACAATTTGCGCCAATGAAGACCAGGCGCCTTTGCCAGCTATTAAGGTTGATGAGCCGACTATTTCTTTGCAGTTTTTGGTCAATAATTCTCCATTTGCCGGCAAAGAAGGCAAGTATGTCACTAATAGCCAGCTCAAAGAACGTTTGGAAAGGGAACTGGAAGTTAATGTGGGTTTGAAAATTGATTTTTCTTTAATTGATCGTTATAAAGTTTTTGGCCGGGGAGAATTGCACATTGCTATTCTTTTAGAAAATATGCGGCGTGAAGGCTATGAGCTGCAAGTTTCACAACCTCAGGTCATTATTAAAGAAGAAAACGGTAAAAAACAGGAGCCTTTTGAAGAATTAATTATTAATGTGCCGGAAAATTTATCAGGTTTGGTGATTGAAAAAATAGCCAAGCGCAAAGGCGTGATGAAAGAGATGACGCCTGAACATAGCTATATTAGATTTGTTTTTGAAATTCCGACCAGAGGGCTTTTAGGCTATAGGAATCAATTTCTAATAGATACCAGCGGAGAAGGGATTATGTATTCTCGGGTGATTGGCTTTAAGAATTATGTAGGCGAGATTAATAAAAAAACACTGGGTTCAATGATTTCTATGGAACAGGGAAAAGCTTTGGCATTTGCTTTATTTAATCTGCAGGAAAGGGGTGAATTATATATCCCGGCCAATACAGAAGTTTATGAAGGTATGGTGATTGGCAATACTGCCAAAGGCATGGATATGACAGTTAATCCTGTTAAAGGTAAACATTTAACCAATATGCGCGCCGCCGGTTCTGATGATGCAATAATTTTAATACCGCCAAGAGAGCTTACTTTGGAAAAAGGTTTGGAAGTAATGGCTGAAGATGAATATCTGGAAATAACGCCAAAATCAATTCGTTTGCGTAAACAGCTTTTGACAGATAATGACAGGCGCAGAGCTCGCCGAGCGGTTTAGGTTTGACTAAAAGATGGTTATCTGCTATAATTAAATATTATTCCCAAAGTCTTTCTTGGGGACAGCTTCATTTCAATTTTATTGTTATATAGATTTTCGCTAGAGTTTTATCTCGTGCAAAGCGGGCGAATCAGCCATCGGCTGAAGAAAGTAATGGCCTCTCATAGGTAATTAACATTTCAAGATTCTATACTACAATGAGAAATGTCTTAATTACCATTAAACATCTTTTTTAATATTGGTGTTTATAAATCTAATCTATGTACAATAATCAAAGATCAAAAAGCAGATCTAGCCGGCAATCTGGCGGTTCGACATTTTCAGGTTATAAAAGAAACAAGCCTTATAATAAATTTTCTCAATCTTCAGGCGGGCGCAGAAAAAGAAATTACGGCAATAAACGGAATAGACAACAGCAAACAATAGATGTTTCGCGGTTTGTCAGAAAATCTTCGGCCATAAAAAATTTAGTAGTCATTGCTATTAAGCATGCATTTGCTGATTTTAAATTTTGCGCCAAGTTGCAGGAGAATTTAGGCAGATTAAAATTTGTTACACCGACTCCTATTCAGGATCAGGCCATTCCTTATATTTTGAATAATAAAGATGTGGTGGGCTTAGCTAATACGGGCACAGGTAAAACTGGTGTATTTTTATTGCCTTTGATCAATAAAATTTATCATGATAAATCGCAAAAAGCTTTAATCATCGCACCAACTCGTGAATTGGCTTTGCAAATAGATAATGATTTGCGGCAATTTGCGCAAGGCATGCAAATATATTCTTCTGTTGTTATTGGCGGTGCGCCTGTTTCTAAGCAGCTGCATAGCCTAAAACGAAATCCACAGATTGTTATTGGCACGCCTGGACGATTAAAAGATTTGGTTGATCGTAAGGCACTTAAATTGCAATTTTTTAACAATGTTGTTTTAGATGAAGTTGACCGTATGCTTGATATGGGGTTTATAAAACCTATTACCGAACTTTTAAAGCAGACGCGCTCACCAAGGCAAACTCTTTTTTTCTCAGCCACTTTGCCAAGCAGCATTAAACAGCTGGTTAAACAATTTTTATGCGAACCAATTACTATTGATATTCAGTCAGGCAAAACAGCTGATAATGTTGATCAGGATATTATCAGGTATAGAGATAATTCATTGAAATTTGATGCCCTAAAAAATGTTTTGGTTCAGCCGGGATGCAAAAAAGTTTTAATATTCAGTGAAACAAAAAGAGATGTAGAAAGGCTGTCTAATGATTTAAATCATAATCGGTTTAGAGCCGCTTCAATTCACGGCGATAAAAGGCAGCATCAGCGCCAAAAAGCTTTGTCTTTATTTCGCGATAATAAAATTAATATTTTAGTCGCGACTGATCTGGCAGCTAGGGGACTGGATATTAAAGATATTACTCATGTTATAAATTATACTATTCCTCAGACTTATGATGATTATATTCATCGTATTGGCAGAACCGGTCGCGGTGATAAAAAAGGCCAGGCCTTAACTTTTGTTAAATAAAAATACCCTAAACAATATGGACGGAACAATTAGAAATAATTTACAGCCAGGCATGAAAGTGGCTATTGTTTTGAAAAAAGACCAGCCAACTGGTCTTTTAACAGAGGGAATTATTGATGAAATTTTAACCAACAGTCCCTCTCATCCCCATGGCATAAAAGTTCGTCTGACTTCAGGCGAAGTTGGCAGAGTGCAGGAAATCAGATAAATAATATTAACAAAAAATACTGCGATTGGCAGTATTTTTTTGTCTTGTCTGGCAGGGGTGGTAGGAATCGAACCCACGACAAGGGTTTTGGAGACCCTTGTGATACCACTTCACCACACCCCCATATTTGTGTATTTATTTAAAACCTAGTCTTTTTATTAATCCGTGATAACTGGAACCATATTGCTTCAATTTTTTCTCTCTTTCTTTAGCTAAAGACATGTCAAAATATGATTCATAATAAAAAAGTTTTTGATTTGTCATTCTTTTTGTCGTGTATACTTTATTATTTAGATGTTCCTTAATTCGTCTTTTTAAATTTTCGCTATAGCCAATATATTTTTTCCCATTGTTATCAATAAGTAAATAGATATAATACATATTTATTATTTTATTATAGATAAGGTTTTGGATCCAGCCTTTCGCGAAAGGCTGGATGGAGACCCTTGTGATACCACTATACTACACCCCCGGATTTTAAATCCCAAATAACAAAATCCAAATTACAAACAAATTCTAATTTCTAAATTATAAATATAAGATTATTTTAGCAGAAATTTTATTAAAAATCAAGCCTTACTTAAGTTGTCATTTTACACTTATTTTAGTATGATTAAAATATAAGGGAGATTAGTTATTGGTCATTAGTTATTAGTGAAATGAATAATTATTAATCATAAACCTATGCGAAAAATTATAATTTCAATTTTTGCTCTAAGCTTATTAATTGTGCCTTTTGCTACTAATGCTGGCTGTTGCGGCTGTGATCCGGTTTATGATTATAGTGCCAAAGGCGAAGTTAAATCTGCTGTTTGGGTGCGCGATCAGGCCTGCGTGGATACTGGCAAGATTATAGCTACTAATCAAAAGGGCTGGGTAGTTAAAATTATTGCTAAAACAGACGGCTGGTATAAAGTTGTTACTCCTGATGGCCTAACAGGCTGGTCAGGCGAAACTTTTTATACGATTACTGATAAGCCGCTGACAGCTTCATCTAGCACTGCTTCTGCTACGCCTACTCCTACTTCTACGTCGTCTTCTACCAGTGAAACTTCTGACAGTTTGCGTCGCTTGCAGGGTAAATTATTATTGCAGGTAGAAAAAGGCGGGGCTATTTGGTATGTGGCCATGACTGAATACAAACGCTATCAGGTAACCTTTGCCAATGCTTTACCTTTATTTGAAAAATTATCATTAGGCATTACTGATGCTAATCTGGCGAAAATACCTATTACCGGTTCAAGCCAAACAGGTGACTGGAATTTGCGCAATCGTTTGAAAGGCAGATTATTATTAGCTGTAGAAAAAGGCGGTATGATTTGGTACGTTGACTCTAATGGTTATCGCCATAACGTAACTTGGTCAAATTTAATGGATTTATTTGAATCATTATCTTTAGGCATTACTGATGCTAATTTAAATTTAATTCCTATTGGCAGCTTGGATTTGAGCCAATCAACAGTACCAACTACGCCGTCATCTTCAACTCCGGAGCCAACAACAAGTTCAACTATTGAACAAACTTTTACTGGTGCTGGCTTTATTTCCAGTGGTTCTTTACTTGCCGGTGATGGCAGTTTTCAAAAAGGCAGCGTGCCCAGCGGTTTTAATTACGCTGTGGTTATGCAGCATATTTTGGACCGCATTAATTATGAAAGGACAACGCGCGGTAAGCCGGCGATTGTTTCTGATCAGCGTATGGTTGATACAGCTTCAGTCTGGGCTGAACAAATGTATGAACAAGGCCAGATTACTCATACCCGTTTGCCGGTCAATATGATTGCCCGAGAATGGGTTTGGCAGAATTTTAAAATCGGATTTAAAGAAGACTGGGGCTGGCTGTATGAAAATATTGGCGGCGGCTCATATAATCGTTCCCAGGGAATTAATGAAAGTATAATGAAATCAATGGATAGTTTATTTGATTTTTATATGAGCGAGGAAGCAACTAATGGCATTCATTATCAGACTATTATGCATGACCATCTGACTCATGTTGGAGTGGGATTTTACTTTGATGGTAATAATGATTCTGGCAGTCTTTACACTGTTTTGCATTATGGCGGTTTGAATGGCAATATACTGGTCATTAATAAGGTTTGGTAGTCTTGAATTATAAAAATTTAATTTTTAATTATATTTTTTTATTAATATTAAATCAATAATTTTAAAACTTAAATCTTAAATTTAAATTTATGGATGAAGAAAAAAAATTAGAACAATCAGAAGTGGAAGGCAGTCAGTCAACAGAAGAAATGAAGGAACATGTGATTGGCGAACGCATTGTTTCTGAAAAAGTCATTGGCAGTTCGAGCGGCATTGCTCGCTTTGGCCGTAAAGTCAAGTCCCAGATTTCTAGCCGTTTAGGTGGTGTTTTGTTGGGCATAATTTTAATTTTAGTTTCTTTGGTTGTTGTTTGGCAGTCAGAAAAATTTGATAAAGCTTCTATGATTTTTAAAGATTTGCCGTTGCTTTCTGTGGAGCAAGCTATTGGTTCAAATGATTTAGTTAAATTTCAAGGCGAGGTAACTTCAGTACCGATTAAAAGCCCTTTGGAAGATAAAGATGTTTGGTACTATCATCATATGCGAGAAGAATTAGAAATGGTTAAAGAAACAGAAACTGAGACTCAAGTTGTAACTAAAGATGGACAGGATATTGAACAAACGATTGAAAAAGAAGTGGAAAAACCTAAATGGGTGACTAAAATTGATGAAGAAAAATGGGCACCTTTAACTTTGGGAGGGAAAATTACAGTCAATCCTGAAAATGCCAGGCAAATTCTTGATTTAACAGGAATTTATTCTGCTGAGGGAGAAAAAAATAGAGAAAAAGTTGAAGCGGTTTTAGCTGGCAATCAATTATTAGTGGTTGGTGAAATCAAAAATAATACCATAGAAAGCGGTGATCCATTTATTGTCAGTAATTTATCAAATGAAAAGTTGTTGGAATCTCTTATTGCTGGAGAAAAATCGACCTGGTGGCTTTTGAAGATTTTAACAGCTTTATTATTTGGTTTTGGTTTGTATTTAATACTTGGGCCAGTTTTATTAATTCTTGATGCGGTACCTGTCTTAGGCGGCTTAGGTAAGGGCGTAATTTTTGCTATATCCATAATTATAGGCATCTTATTTACTGTATTTTCTAGTCTGATTATTCATTATTGGTATGTATTTTTGATAATTATAATTGCTTTGATTGTTTATCTCATTTATAGAAAGAAAAAAACATTAGTTAAAAAAGAGTCATAATTTATGGCCAAATCAATTCCTGTTAAAAATAAAATATTTACTCAACCCTATGTAGTGGTCGGTTGTATAATTGAAAAAGATAATAAATTTTTATTAATTCAGGAAGGAAAGGTGGAAAAAGGCAAGTGGAACCAGCCGGCTGGTTGGCTGGATTTTAAGGAGTCTGTTATTGAAGGGGCTAAAAGGGAAGCTAAAGAAGAGACCGGCTTGGATATTGAAATTACTAGTTTTTTAGGCATTTATTCTGGTTTTAGAATTTTAGAAGGCAAGCCGATTAATGCTGTTAAATTTATTTTCGCGGCCAAGCCTTTATCAGAAAAGCTTAATTATCCTAAAGACGAAATTATGGATGCGCGCTGGTTTACTTTTGCAGAAATAAAACAAATGAAAGATAAATTAAGAAGCCAACAGATTATTGCTGAAATTGAAGATTATTTGGCCGGCAGGATTTACCCTTTAGAGATTATTAAGCCTTTTATTGATTATACACAGAAATAAGCTCGTTAAGAGGGCTTTTTTTTGTTATAATATATTTAGAATTTTAGAGTCTTAGAGTTTTAGATAAATTTTTTAATTATGGAAACAAAAGTTAAAAATCATAAAAAAGCCTGGGTGCTTGCAGTTGATATGGGGTATGGACATCAAAGAGCAGCTCAGCCCTTGCATATGTTGGCATATAAAGATAAGGTGATTAATGCTAATAATTATCCAGGCATCCCGGAAAGTGATAAAAAATTTTGGGATGAAAGTCGTCAGCTATATGAATGGCTTTCTAAATTTAAAAAGACGCCAATCATCGGCCAGAAAGTCTGGGATTTTTTTGATCAGTTTCAGCAGATTCCCAAATTTTATCCTAAACGTGATTTGTCTAAACCCAATGCTCAGTTAGAATGGTTTATGCATTTTATTAAAAAAGGCTGGGGCAAAGATTTGATTGCGCGTTTAGAAAAGAAACCACTACCTCTGATCACTACTTTTTTTGTTACGGCTTTTATGGCTGAATATTATAATTACAGCCAGGAAATTTATTGTTTGGCAACAGACACTGATATTAGTCGGACTTGGGTAGCAGTTAACCCGCCGCAGAGCCGTATAAATTATTTTGCGCCAAATTATCGCGTTGAACAGCGTTTAAAATTATATGGGGTGCGGCCAGAAAAAATATTTTTAACTGGTTTTCCTTTGCCTAATGAAAACCTGGGTGGCCCAGATTTAAAAATTTTAAAACAAGATTTAGGCCGGCGTTTATATAATCTTGATCCGGAGAAAAAGTATATTTCCAAATATGAAGATACAATTTGCGAACAATTGGGGCATGGCTGTTTTCCGGCTAAAAAACACCATCCTTTAACTATAACTTTTGCTGTGGGCGGCGCGGGCGCTCAAAGAAGCATTGGTATAGAGATTATTAAGAGTTTAAGCCGCAAAATACGCAAAAAACAATTAAGAGTTATTTTAGTGGCTGGCATTCGTAATGAAATTAACAGTTATTTTAAATCAAATGTCAGAAGTTTAGGCTTAGGTAAATTCTTGGGTAAAAATATTAAAATTATTCATGCGCCTAATAAGGAAAGTTATTTCAGAAAATTTAACAGAGCTTTAAGGACTACTGATATTTTATGGACAAAGCCCAGTGAATTGTCTTTTTATACTGCTTTAGGCCTGCCGATTATTATGACCAAACCTATTGGTTCGCAAGAAGAGTTTAACCGCAAATGGCTAATGACCATTGCTTCAGGCATTGATCAGGATGATGTTACGTATGCTAACCAGTGGCTTTTTGACTGGCTGGATTCGGGCTGGTTTGCTGAAGCTGCGATGGAAGGTTTTATGGAAGCGCCTAAATTCGGCACTTATAATATTCAGAAAATAATTTCTCATAAAGTTGCAGAAACTAAAACCATGAAGACAGTCTTGCAATACTAGTTATTATATGCTAAAACAAAAGATGCTTTAAAAGCATCTTTTTAGTTTAACTAGCTTCCAATTTTGCCTTATTTTTGCTATGCTTATTGTGTAATTAGCTCTTTTATCTAATTATTATTTTAATGTATCTGAAGTTAATTTTATGCAAAAATTAGCTATTTTATTGGATAAACTATATTTGGCTGATCCCAAAGACAAGATCATTAAAAAAGAAGGCGAGGAGCTGATAAAGGTTCATTTGATGACCAGCGCTATTGCCTTTATGTATGAAAAGGTCAGGACCATTGTTGATTATAAAGAAGAGTACTTATTACGTAAAAGTGCTATTTTTAGGATTTTAAAAAGACGTTTTTTGGAAGGTGATGACTTTTACAAAATTGCAGAGAATTTGATTAAAGAATTAATCAGAGCCAGATATTTGGAGAACAATAAAATTCCGGAAAGCAAAATTATTGAGGTGGCGCAGGCGATTAAAAAATACGATTTGCTTTACGCTGGCGTTAAGGATCAAAAGGGTTTTAAAACGGCCATGGATTTATATGAATGGATTTTAGGCATAGCGTCTGTGGAGATTGAAGAGGTTTTGGTGCCTAGGAACAAGGATAAAGTTTTTGTCCGTTTTATGTATGATGAAATGAAAGCCAGGATAGAGATTGTCAGCAGAGACATGACTGAGGCTGAAAAAAATATTCAAATTTTTATTGCAGTTAATCGCAGTTTAGTAAAATCAGACAAACAGATGCTGGAATATCTTATTTTAAAGCTTTGGTATCCTGAATGGAAAAATGATTATGAAAAATTTCTGCCTAAATTTATTGATGAAATCTTAATGATAAAAGTTGAAATTGATAAACAGCTAAAACATAAGATGGCTAATAAATTACTGCAATTTGGCCGCCGTTATGCCACGATGATAGTTATTTTGCAGGAAGTGCTTTATCAGGATTTAAAAAAAGCTAAAGAATTGATTGATAACCCCGAACTTTTAGAACTTAAAATTAGAGAAGTTTGCCAGCATAAATATCTTGAGACTAAAAGACGTTTAAAAACCCAGGTTTGGCGGGCTATTATTTATGTTTTTATCACCAAAATGCTTTTGGCTTTAATTCTGGAAGTGCCATTCGATTATTATCTTTTAAAAACTTTTAGCTGGATAGCTATTGGTGTTAATATTACTTTCCCTCCTTTATTAATGTTTTTAATTGCAGTGACAATTCGCACGCCTAGTGAAAGAAATACGCAAGCGATGATTAAAGGCATTGAAGAAATTCTTAGCGGCAAAGTAGGTGAAGTGCAATATATTAGGGAGCCGAAAAGAAGGAATTGGTTTACTTGGGGTTTGTTTAACCTGGTTTATTTGATTACTTTCTTGGTGCCATTTATCTTAATAATTTATTTTTTAGAAAGGATTAATTTTAGTTATCTTAGTATACTTCTATTTTTGGCCTTTTTAAGCATTGTCAGCTTTTTTGGCCTCAGGATCAGAAATTCAGCCAGGGAATTGATTGTGTTGAAGAAAAAAGAAAATATTTTCAGTGAATTTATTGACTTTTTTACTCTGCCTTTTATTCGCTTAGGCCGCTGGCTTTCCTTTAATTTTTCTCGCGTTAATATTTTTGTTTTTATTTTAGACTTTATTATTGAAGCGCCTTTAAAAATAGTGTTGCAGGCAATTGAAGAATGGCTGGCCTTTTTCAAAGAAAAAAAAGAAGATCTTTATTAATTTTTAATTATAGGATATGAGATTTGAATCATCAGCAGCCAGGAAAATAGAAGCAAGCAGTGAAGAGGAATATTTTTCAGGTTTGGCTGAAAGAGTAAAAAAACAGATGGATTTGGGTTATCTTTTTCCAGAAGCCTGCCGTCGCGTTTTTAATACAGATAATATCAGTGAAAGAAAAAGAAAAAAAATAATGAGTGAAATCGGCAGCATTTTAGGCAGGCGCGGCGTGCAGAGAAGGCAAACTTTAAAACGGCAAGCTTATAAAAAAGAAAAACCAGGTGGTGTTTCTACCAGAGATCAATTAGAAAAAATGGCTAAAGAATCAGAAATTTTACAACAGGAAGAAGAAAAGCGGGCAGGCCAGACTTATGAAGAAAGCGATCTGGAATAATTTTAAATTTTTATTTTTAAATTTTAAATTAACATTATGATCACTAAAGAGGTAATAGAATTAATTACTAAAAAATTGCATTCAGTCATTATCTATTTATTTTTGATTGGCTGCTTATTTTTTATTTTAGCTGTAGCAATTTTATTTTATCCTCAAACCTTGCAGTTTTTATTTACTGTTGTCTTTTTTGCTGTTTCTTTTTTTGCTTTGTTGATTGCTTTAAAAATCAGCCATATCAAGCAAAATTTTGATAAGATTTTGGCTTTTTTGCCAAAAAGAAAAATAAGGAAATAATATAAAGTTATCACTATTTAGTCCTTATTTTTTTATTTTTTTTCTTTATGATAAAATTAAAACACTTAGGCATAATCATGGATGGTAATCGGCGCTGGGCTAGGGCTAGAGGGCTTTCAAGCTCCAAAGGGCATTATTATGGTTATTTGAAAGTTTTGGATGTGATTGACTGGGCAGTTAAAGAAAAAATTGAGATTTTAAGCCTTTATGCTTTTTCTACGGAAAATTGGCAGCGTTCTAAAAAAGAAGTGGCTTATTTAATGAACTTAGCAAAACTGATTTTTAAAAAACATTTAAAGGATTTTCAGAAAAAAGAAGTTAAAATTTTAATTAGTGGCGTCAAAGATAATTTGGATGAAAATTTAATTAAAATTATTGAGCAGACTCAAAAAGAAACAAAGCAAAATAAAAAATTGATTGTTAATATATGCTTTAATTATGGCGGCCGCAGAGAAATAATTGAAGCAATCAAAAAAATTATTAAAACCAAAGTGCCAGTGGTCAAAATTAATGAAGATTTTTTTCGGCAATATTTATTTCAGTCCTTGCCGGATCCCGATGTTATAGTCAGAACTTCTGGTGAACAGCGCCTCTCAAATTTTTTAACCTGGCAATCTGTTTATTCTGAATTAATCTTTGTAAAAAAACACTGGCCAGCTTTTACGCAGCAGGATTTGAAAAAGATTATTAAAATTTATAATCAAAGGCAAAGAAGGTTCGGAGGTTAATAATTAAATAAGAAATCTGAACCGCTAATTTAAAATCACTAATAACACGAATATTCGTGAGATTCGTGGTCAAGTAATCAGAACTCTATGGCTCAAAAAAAAGTTTTAATTTACAGCACGCCGACTTGCCCTTACTGCAATCAAACAAAGGAGTATTTTAAGGAAAAAGGCATTCAATATGAGGATTTCGATGTCTCATCTGATTCAGCTAAAGCCCAGGAAATGATTGATAAATCAGGACAAATGGGCGTACCTACTTTGGATATTGAGGGGGAAATTATTATCGGTTTTGATAAGGAAAAAATAGATAAAGCCCTGGGTTTATAAATAGCTTTAAATTTTCATGAATAAGAGAATTTTTATATTTTTAATTTTTAGTTTTTTTATTTTGGCCGGTTTTAGCTGCCAAAGCCAGTCGGCAGTAAAAAATATTGATCAGCCCGTTGGGGTTGCTTTAACAGGAGAAATAAAAGAGTTTAATATAACGGCTAAACAGTTTGAATTTATTCCCTCAGAAATTACAGTTAATCAGGGTGATAAGGTTAAGTTGAATATCACCAGTGTTGATGCAATCTATGGCTTTAATCTTGCGGCTTTTGGTATCAATATTACATTAGAACCAAATCAGATGCAGACTGTAGAGTTTATTGCTGATAAAAAAGGCGTTTTTACTTTTGGCTGTTCTCTCTTTTGCAATTCAGGCCATAGCGCTATGAAAGGGAATTTTATTGTAAAATAAAGAATTTGACATATTTAAAAATATTTGCTAAATTAAAATATATGAAAAAAGCTTTCCAACAAATTATCGCCATTATTAGCATTATTATTCCAGCTGGAGCGGAAGGCTTTAATTTTGTTTAAATAATCAGCAATTAGTTAAATAAAAGTTCCAGCCTTCCTAAAAAGGCTGGAACTTTTTATATAGGTTATTTAAAATTTTGGCTAGTCTGCCTTCGAGCAACCTGCCTGCCGGCAGGCAAGGGGCTATGGCGGACTTTGGCTTGAATAAATTCAGTCTAAAGGAGGGAAAAATGGCAAGTAAAAGCGGCAATGGGAAAAAACGGTATTATTTGTACTACTGGAATGGGGATAATTGTTGGCATTTGTTTGAATCCCCAGTAGGAAAAGCTGGTGAGGAACGATTAAAGGACCTTTTTTATCCGGCCATGACAGCTATTAAATGTCGCAGAGCAGAAAAGGTCCTGACGGTTTCTTTGCCAGCCACAAAAAAAGCACCGAAGCAGTTGCCCAAGGGAATCGGTGATAATCCCAGAAGACGAGATCTCAGGGGCACGGGCTTTACGCTCTGCAAAAAAACAGTGCCATTAGTCTAAGTTATTACTGGCACCATCGGGCGATCTTAGGATCGCCCTTTTTTCTTTGCGATAATCTTGCTAGAATTAAAGTATATGAATAACCAAGAAATAGCCAAAATTTTTTCCAATATTTCCACTATTTTGGAAATCAAAGGCGAAAGCAAATTCCGTGTTATTGCCTATGAACGGGCAGCGGATGTAATTGGTAATTTAACTAAAGATCTTAGAGATATTTATGAAGAAGGCGGGATTAAGGCTCTGGAAAAAGTGCCAGGCGTGGGGGAGAGTCTTGCTGAAAAAATTGAAGAACTTTTAAAAACTGGCAAGTTAAAATATTATAAAGATTTAACTAAAGAGTTCCCTGAAAAAATGTTGGTTTTGACTGAAGTACCAGGCATTGGTCCTAAAACCGCTTTGGCGCTTTATGAAAAATTAGGCATTGATAGTATTGCTAAATTGGAAAAAGCAGCCAAAACAGATAAAATCAGTAAATTGCCACATTTTAAAAAGCAGTCTGAAAAAAACATTTTAAGAGGTATTGTTCAGTTTCGGGTTAGGACCAAAGAAAGAAATAGGATGGTTTTAACCACAGCCGGCCCGATTGCCGATGAAGTTATGGCTTATATTAATAAAGATAAAGCAGTTAAACAAAGCAATGTAGTGGGTTCTTTGCGGCGTATGAAAGAAACTATTGGTGATGTTGATATTGTAGTTGCCACGCCAAAACCGAAAAAGTTTATTAGCTATTTTGCCAAAGCGCCTTTTATTAAAAATATTTTAGTTCAAGGCGATACCAAGATTTCAGTTATGCATACAAAAAGTGTTCGTATAGATTTGGAGATTTTGCCTGAACAAGATTATGGTTCGCTCTTGCAGCATTTTACTGGCTCTAAAGAACATAATGTGCATTTGCGCACTTGGGCAGTTGAACATAAATTAAAACTTTCAGAATATGGCATTGGGAAAAAAAGAAAATTATATCATTTTAAAGATGAAAAAAAGTTTTATAATTTTTTGGGCATGGAATATATTGAGCCAGAACTGCGCGAAGATAGGGGAGAAATAGAAGCAGCTTTAAAACATGAATTACCCAAGCTAATCGGTTATAAAGATTTGCAGGGTGATTTGCATTGCCATACCCAAAAAAGCGATGGCACAAATACCATTGAAGAATTGGCCCAAAAGGCTTTAAGTAAAAAATATAAATATTTAGGTATTTCCGATCATACAGTCGGTTTAGGCGTGGCCTCTGGTTTATCAGATAAAAAACTTTTACAGCACAAAATCGAAATTCAAAAAGCCAATAAAAAGTTTAAAGGCCTTAAATTATTAGCTGGCGCAGAAATAAATATTACAGCGGCTGGCAAGCTGGATATTTCCCAGACAGTTATAAAAAAACTAGATTATGGTATTGGTTCAGTCCACTCAGCTTTTAATCAGGATGAAGCAACCATGACAAAAAGGATACTGTCTGCCATTAAAAGTGGAATTAAAATTTTAGGCCATCCTTCAGGACGCTTAATTGGCCAGCGCCAGGCTTATGCTGTTGACTGGGTAGAAATTTTTAAAGCTTGCGCAAAATATAAAGTAGCTTTAGAAGTTAATTCATTTCCAGAAAGATTAGATTTGAAAGATACTTTAATAAAAGATGCCTTAGCTTATGGCTGTAAATTTTCCATTGATTCAGATGCTCATGCTTTAGAGCATATGGATTTGATTAAGTATGGTATTGCTACGGCCAGAAGGGGATGGGCAACTAAAGCAGATGTAATAAATTCTTGGAGTTTAGATAAATTAAGGCAATGGCTTAAAACTTAGGCTGAGAATTTAAATTTTAGGGTTTTAATTATAAATAGCTAATTTTAGCCGCAAAGTGGCCTTTTTAGGGCTATTTTTTTGTTTTTATAATAAGACATGGTATTGACAAATAGTAAAATACATGATATAATCTAAAATTCAAAATGTGACCTTACATTTTTCGCTATATAGAGCAAGAGCGCGGCAAATTCACCAAATAAAATGGCTATTTTGAGAAAATTAAAGGAGGCTAGTTCATGCAGGAAATCGCAGGTTTAGGCAAGAAAGGTGACTGCTGCGTGGTTCTCACCACAGACGGTAAGTCACACGAAGTGGCGCCCAGTCGCCTGACCGTCAAGCATCGGGACAATGGCCATCTGCGGCCATGTTTTGATCCCGAAAACAAACGGATCGTCTGCGGCACGGAGGAGGCTGATGAGTTGCTTCAGAACATGTTGAAGCAACTTCACCAGAACACCCAGCCGACCAAACGCAAGCGTCGTCGCCATTACACCGGCCCCGTGGCCCACGCCTAAGAAAGGAGGCTGAACATGAACCAGCCAACCGCCATTGTCATTCCCAGCGGCGGACAAAACGGCATCATCCTGCCACCCCCGCCCAAGATCGTGGCTCCGCCAAAGCCACCGATTCCCAAGGAATTCACCAGGTACGCCGATCGCGTGCCCATCATCGGCGATCCCAATCCGAAGCGCTAGTCTTACCCGGCTAGGTCAGCTTCATGAGCGTCTCGTACAACGGGACGCTTTTTCTTTTGTTTAATTTTTGCTAAGATAAATTTACTATGGATTTATTTGATAAAAATTTGAATGTTAATGCGCCTTTAGCTGACCGGTTAAGGCCATTAATTTTTACTGAATTTCTTGGCCAGCAGCAGATTGTGGGTCCCAATACCTTATTACGCAAAGCCATTGAACAAGATAATTTGCCTTCAATTATTTTTTGGGGACCGCCGGGTACAGGCAAAACTACTTTGGCCAAAATTATTGCCCAAAAAACGCAGTCAGTATTTGTGCCTTTTTCCGCTGTGGCCAGCGGAGTTAAAGAACTGCGCGAGGTTATTAAGGCCGCAACTGACAGGCGTAAGTTTAAAGATCAGAGAACGATTTTATTTATTGATGAAATTCACCGCTGGAATAAATCACAACAAGATGCGCTTTTGCCTTATGTGGAAAAAGGCATTGTGACTTTGATTGGTGCCACTACAGAAAACCCTTCTTTTGAAGTTAATTCGGCTTTGCTTTCACGCTGTCGGGTTTTTGTTTTAGAACCATTAACCACTGATGAATTAAAGCAGATTATTAAAAATGCTTTAGCTGACAAAGAAAGAGGTTTTGGTAATTTAAAAATTGAAATGCCAGAACCAGTTTTGGATTTTTTAAGCCAAATGGCCAATGGCGATGCCCGCATTGCGCTTAATGCTTTAGAATTTTCAGTCAATACCCTGCAAAAGAAAAATAAAGAAATTATAGAAATTAATAAAAAGGATATTGAAGAATCTCTGCAAAAAAGCTATATTTATGATAAGGCAGGCGAACAGCATTACAATATAATTTCTGCTTTGCATAAATCAATGAGAGGTTCAGATGTTGATGCTTCATTATATTGGCTTGGGCGGATGATAGAATCAGGCGAGGATCCTTTATATGTTGCCCGGCGTTTAGTCCGTTTTGCTTCAGAAGATATTGGTTTGGCTGATCCTCAAGCTTTGGTTCAAGCTGTTTCAGCTTATCAGGCCTGCCATTTTTTGGGTTATCCGGAATGCGATGTGATTTTAGCTCAGGCAGTTGCTTATTTAGCCAAAGCGCCGAAAAGCAATAAATTATATACTGCTTTGGGTAAGGTTAAGGATGATATTAAAAATTTGCCTAATGAGCCAGTGCCTTTGCACTTGCGCAATGCACCGACGAAGCTGATGAAAGATTTGAACTATGGCAAGGATTATAAATATACGCCTAATTATGATGATCCTGAAGAGGCTAAGCAAGATTATCTACCAGAAAAATTGAAAAATCGAAAATATCTTTAAATTTTAAATAATAAATTTTTAATTTAAAAACTATGTACTTAATTTTACGTTGGCTGATCAATGCTTTGGCAATTATAGCCATTGCCTATTATGTGCCAGGCGTAGGAGTCTCTGGCCTTTACGCTGCTTTAATTGCTGCTTTGGTGTTAGGCTTGATCAATGCTTTATTAAGACCCATTTTGATTGTTTTAACTTTGCCAGTTAATATTTTAACTTTGGGTTTGTTCACTTTGATTATTAATGCTTTTTTATTCTGGTTTGCCAGCACTATAGTTGAAGGTTTTATTGTGGCTGATTTTACAGCAGCTTTTTGGGGAGCTTTAGTCATGTGGGTGGCTTCCTGGATAACTAACTGGCTGTTTAAGAAATAAAATGTCACACTGAGCTTGTCGAAGTGCGGCATTTTAGCATCGCTGATGGTTCGACTAGGCTCACTATGACAGCTTGGCTATGAAAGAAAAATTATTGCTCCATGTCTGTTGTGCGCCTTGCAGTATTTATGTAATTAATCAGCTTTTAGATAATTTTGATCTGACTATTTATTTTTTTAATCCTAATATTTTTCCTGAAGAAGAATATTTACAGCGCTTATCTGAAGTTAAAAATTTTTGCCAGCGTCGGAAGATTGATTACATTGAAGCTGATTATGTCCCTGAAAATTGGTTTAGATTTATTGCTGGCTATGAAAATGAGCCGGAAAGGGGTGAACGCTGCAACTTTTGTTTTTTTTATCGTCTGGCAAAAGTTGCGAAATTTGCCAGAGATCACAATTTTGATTGGTTTTCCACAACTTTGACTATGGGCAGGCAAAAAAATTCTTTTCAGGTTTTGCAGGCGGGCCGCAAAGCTGAAGATAAATATAGAATAAAATTTTGGGCTGAAGACTTTAAAAAGAAATTTGGCATTCAGATCTCTGACTGGCTGGCCAAGCAAATGGGATTGTATAAGCAGGATTATTGCGGCTGCGTGTTTTCAAGGAAGGCTGAACCACGAAATTTTACACACGAAAAAGCACGAAAATTTCGTGGCATTTCGTGATAATATTTTTTGTATTTAAGTAATCAATAAATCTATGACAGAAGACAAATGGGAAGAAATTAAAGAAATGGTCAATAAAAATTTCGAGGTTTTTGAAAATCAAGTTTTTGAATTATCAGGTGAACAAGGCGAAGGGACAAGAGAGGAATTGGTTTTTAATGGCCCTTTAGGTAAAATAAAATTAGAAATGGTTGTTAAGCCTTTAGTTATTAATAAAAAGACTCATTATTCCAAACGCATGGGCACGAGTGCTAAGGTCGATTATATTACTTCTGAAACCGAGAAAGTCAGAACATTGTTTGCTTATAAATTGGATCCAGTAGAAGATAATTGGGTGAAAATCGATACTGCCCAATTTGCCTAAAATATTTTCCAATTACCAATCACTAATTACTAATAACTAATAACTAATCTATGTTTAACAAAAATCAAATTAACAAAAAGGATGTTTATAAGTGGGGTATTGGCGCTGGCATAGCGGAAATAGCCTATGTTATTTTAGTCGTTTTGCTGATGAATTTTTTAGATGCATTTATGAGCCAGCAAGCAGGCGGCACTTTGGCTATTTTGTCAGTTTTATTACTTCTAGTTTTTAGCGCAGCTATTTCTGGCTTTTTTGTCTTTGGCTATCCTGCTTATCTTTTTTTGCAGAAAAAATATCGCCAGGCAGTTTTAACTATTTTAACAACTTTTTTAACGATTTTAGTCGCTTTTGTCGCGGTGCTTTTATTTGTTTTTGTAATTTAGATTTAATTTTTTATTAATTATTAATTTTGGAAAATTATGCCTTATTTATGGTTGATTGTTTTACTTGTCATTTTGCTTTTGGCTAGTTTGAGGCAAGTAAATCAGTATGAACGGGGGGTGATGTTAACTATGGGCAGATATACTGGTACGAAAATACAGGGCTGGCGGCTGGTAATTCCGATTTTTCAGCAAATGAAAAAAGTTGATATGAGAGTTAAAGCTGTTGATGTGCCGAATCAGGAAGCTATTACCAAAGATAATGTTTCCTGCCAGATTAATGCTGTAATTTATTATAAAGTTTCTGATGCAGCCAAAGCGATTATTGAAGTGGAAAATTTTTATTATGCCGTTTCCCAATTAGCTCAGACTACTATGAGAAACGTGGCTGGTGAAGTTGATTTAGATCAATTATTAAGCCAGCGCGATCAGGTATCGAATAGGATTAAAGAAATAGTGGATAAATTAACAGATCCCTGGGGCATTAAAGTAGATTCCGTTGATTTAAAAGACATTGTTTTGCCAGAAGAAATGAAAAGGACAATGGCCAAACAAGCCGAGGCAGAAAGAGAAAGAAGAGCAGTGATTATTAAAGCTGAAGGCGAAGTTATTGCAGCTGAAAATTTGTCTAAAGCTGGCGATATCTTATCTAAAGCGCCAGGCGCTTTGCATTTAAGAACTCTAAATTCTCTTAATGATATTTCTTCTGATCAGTCTAATACTGTAGTTTTTGCCCTGCCTTTAGAAATTTTACGCGCTTTTGAGAGTTATAATAAAAGCAAAGAACATTAAGACTAATTTCGGTTAAATTAAGATAAAATAATGGAGCCCCGCTGCGCGGGGCTCCTTCGTTTTATTAGGATTTTTTGCTAAAATGTAGGTATGTTAGACTTAACCCGTTGGAAAAGAAAAAAGAAATACCATCCGGAAAAGCAATTTGAGCCGCGCATAAAGTTTTTGGCCGCTTTATTTCTAGTTTTTAGTTTATTAATTATTTTAAAGCTTTTTGATTTTCAGGTTTTAAAATTTGATTTTTATTATGCCTTGGCTTCTGACCAGCATGAAATTTACCAGAAATTATTTCCTCAGAGAGGCTCAATTTATTTAAAAGATCAGGACCTTTCTGCACTTAATAATCAAGATAGCTTATATCCCATTGCGATTAATAAAGATTATAATTTGGTTTATGCCCAGCCTAAATTTATGGAAGCTGAACCAACAGAGGTCTCTGATTTATTAACGCCGATTTTAGAGCCTGATCCGGAAAAACAATCTGCTCTTAAAGACGAATTAATTGCCAAGTTGTCTAAAAAGGACGATCCTTATGAACCTTTAATGCATAAAGTTGAAGACAGCCAGGTGGAAATGATAAAAGAATTAAACATTAAAGGCCTTACGTCTAGTAAGGAAACTTTTAGATTTTATCCGGAAAAAAATATTGGTGCTGATGTCCTGGGCTTTGTAGGGTTTGATAGTAATAGTCAAAAAAGAGGCCTTTATGGCATTGAAGGTTATTTTGATAAGGAATTAGCTGGTGAGCAAGGTGAAATACAGTCTGAGAAAGATATCTCCGGCAACTTGATTTCCATTAGTGAAAAAAAATTTGTCAGAGCTAAAGATGGAGCTGATATTGTCTTAACTTTGGATAAGACTATCCAGTTTGAAGTTTGTTCTCAATTAAATGAACATGCCAAAATTATTGAAGCAAACAGCGCAGCAGCTGTGGTTATGGATCCGGAAACTGGCGCAATTATTGCTATGTGTTCTTATCCTGATTTTGACCCTAACCAATATAATCAGGTAGATGATATTAGCGCTTATAATAATCGGGCGATTTTTGAGGCTTATGAACCAGGCTCTATTTTTAAGCCTATTACAATGGCTGTTGGTTTGGATCTCGGAGTGATAACACCGGAAACAACTTATATTGATGATGGGTTTGTTAAAATAGATGAATTTACTATCAAAAATGCTGACTTGCAAGCGCATGGCAAAATGACCATGACGCAGGTTTTGGAAAAATCATTGAATACAGGCGCAATTTTTGCTGTCCAACAAATAGGCAAGAAAAATTTCCAGAAATATTTGGAAAAATTCGGCTTTGGCCAGAAAACCGGCATCCAGCTTGATACAGAAGTCGCCGGCAATATTAGTTCTTTAAATGGCAAGAGCGAAGTTTATGAGGATACAGCTTCTTTTGGGCAAGGGATTACTGTTACGCCATTGCAAATGGTCCAGGCTTTTTCTGCTATTGCTAATGGGGGTAAATTAGTTAAGCCTCATATTGTTGATGAAATTAGGGAGTTTAATGGCACGGTCATAAAAACTAATTTACCTAAACCTCAACAGATTATTTCCTCTAAAGCTGCCACGCTTTTAACAGGTATGCTGGTTTCAGTGGTAAAAAATGGACAAGCTAAAGATGCTGCTGTGCCGGGCTATTATGTGGCTGGCAAAACTGGTACTGCCCAGATTGCTGAAGGAGGTGTATATTCAAATAAAACTAACCATTCTTTTATTGGATTTGCGCCGATCAAAGATCCGAAATTTGTCATGATTCTAAAGTTTGAAAATCCTAAAAAAGGCAGTTTTTCTTCTGTTACTACGGCGCCATTATTTGGCCGTTTGGCAAAATTTATTTTAGACTATTATCATGCGATGCCAGATGCTCTTTAACTTACGAAATTACGAATAAATACGAATTTACTAATTATAGAAAGATATGAATTTAATTAGAAAAAGAAATGATTTGATTTATCCTGAATTAAGTTATAAAATAAACGGTATACTTTTTGATGTTTATAATAAATTAGGCCCAGGACATAAGGAAAAATATCATCAACTAGCAGTTTGTGAGGCGCTAAAACAAAATAATTTTTAAGTAAAAAAAGAACTATACGTGCCTTTAAAATATAAAGATGTTAAGGTCGGCAGCTATTTTCTGGATTTTTTAATTGATAATAAAATAGTTTTAGAAATAAAAAGGGGCGATTATTTTAGAAAAGTTAATATAGAACAGGTTTATCATTATCTGGTAGCTACTGATTTAGCTTTAGGAGTTTTGGCCCAATTTACTGGTTCAGGGGTTAGAATTAAAAGAATTCTTAATTTATATCCATAACATTCGTATATTAGTAAATATTAGTATTTTAGTAAGTAATAAAATATATGTTAAAAATATTGGAAAATTTACTTCGTTTTTTCTCCCGTCAGATTTTAAAAGAATATAAGCCGGAGATTATTGGGATTACCGGCAGTGTAGGCAAAACTTCAGCTAAAGAAGCTATTTTTGCTGTTTTATCATTTGAATATAATGTTCGCCGCAATATTAAAAGCTATAATAATGAAATTGGCGTGCCCTTGACTATAATCGGCATAAAAACCGGCGGCCATTCTTTTTGGGGCTGGCTGAAAGTTTTTTATAAGGCTTGTAAATTGTTGCTTTTTAAAAATAAGGATTATCCTCAAATTTTAGTTTTAGAAATGGGGGCTGATAAAGTCGGCGATATAAAATATTTGGTTGATTTTGTGCCGCCTAAAATCGGCGTTTTGACTGCAATAGCAGAAACACATTTGCAGGCTTTTAAGGATTTAAAAGGCGTTTTAAAAGAAAAAGAAAAAGTTGTAACAGAATTGCTCAAAGAGGGGTTTGCGGTTTTGAATTATGATGATGAAAATGTTTTGAGTATAAAAGATAAGTTAAAAGCCAGGGTGATTACTTTTGGCTTTAGCGAAGAGGCGAATGTCAGGGCCGGTGAATTGCTTTTCTCTGGTTTGGAGCAGGATTTTTGCGAAACTCAATATCAGTGGGAGTGCAAAATCTGGGGTACAAATTTTAAAGTGTCTTATGAAGGTTCGACTGTGCCAGTTTTTTTACCCCATTGTTTTGGCAAGCAACAGGCTTATGCGGCTTTGGCTGCCACTAGCGTTGGTATTGCTTATGGCATGAATCTGGTTGATATTTCTGAGGCCTTGAGGCAGTATCGTTCGCCTAATGGCCGCATGAAACTGATTGCCGGTATTAAATATACTTTAATCATTGATGATACTTATAATTCTTCACCTTTGGCAGCCAAAGCCGCTTTAGAAGTTTTGAAAATGATTGATTTGCCTGAAGGCAAGAGAAAAATTGCAGTTTTAGGCGATATGCTGGAACTGGGCGAGCGTTCAGACGAGGCTCATCGCGAGATTGGCTTTAAAGTTGTGGAGAGCGGTATTGATTATTTAGTTACTGTCGGGCCAGAATCAAAATTAACTGCCCAGTCAGCAGAAGAAGCCGGTTTATTAAAATCGCAAATAGAGAGTTTTGAAGATAACGAAAAGGCCGGTATTTTTGTGCAAAATTTAATCCAATCAGGCGATTTGATTTTAGTTAAGGGTTCGCAAGGCATGAGAATGGAAAAAATCGTTAAAGAAATAATGGCCGAGCCCTTAAAAGCAAAAAAGCTTCTGGTTCGGCAGACAGAGGAATGGGAAAATAGATAAATTTTTAATTTATACCGACGGCCTCTTTTCTCAAAGGGATCTGTGATCAGGATAATTTTTAGCTTTGAATGTTTGTTTTAGGCGACACGTTCGGATTACCGTAGGCTCTAGTTTATGCTTATAAGTTTAACATTAGCCCAGCTCACTATAGGATTTAAAATATTACTGCTTATTTGTTTTGTAATATTTTTGATTTTAGTATTTCTGAATAAAAAACAACCTATATATTATTTGATATTAATTACTGGTTGTTTTTTTATTTTTTACGTTATCCTTAGTTATTCATTGCAAAAAACCTTTTGGGGGATTCAAGGCGATGAAACATTTATTTTGGCTTTTTTAACCAGGGTTTTGCACGGCCAATATTTAAATGATTTTTATTATCAAGGCTTGCCCCCCTTTTATCCTCCTTTGTATTTTTGGGTAACAGGAACTTTAGCGCGTTTATTTACCGCAAATGCAGTAGATGCTGCCAAAATCGGGGTATTGTTAACAATCGTAATCACTTTTATCGGACCGTATATATGGCATAAATATTATGCGATTAAAAATGATATTGAAAAAATAATAAACTCTGATTGGTTTTGGATAATATTGCCTTTTATTTTTTTCGTAAGTATTCCTTTTTCTGTAATTATTACAAAACCTTATGAGTTTCTAACAGCCTTATTGTGCGTTATTTGGTTGGGATATTTTTATGATAATTTGAATAGTGAAAAATTTAAAATTACAGAATATTTATTCTTTGGAATAATTGGCGGACTGCTTTTTTTAACTTACTATTTTTGGTGGTTTATAATTATTCCGGCGTTGTTTATTCTTACTTTAATTAATAAGAATAGGCTTAGAAGCATAGGCCGCATTGTTACAACCGGGGTAATAATTTTTATTATTTCTGCCATTTATTTAATCCCTTTGATCTATAGTTTCTGGCAAGAAGGAGTGGAAAATTGGCAGGCGGGTTATTTAGTTCCCTCGGATTTTAATTTGTTCATGCCCTGGTTTGAGTTTTCATTGTTAGGTTTTTTGTCTCTAATCGGTTTGATTAGTTTGGTTTTGTTTAGAAAAAATAAATTTATCAAAGCCAATTTGGTTTTATTGGCTTCTTGTTATCTTTATCAACTGGTGAATTATTTAACTTTTGTTTTTTTAAGAAAAACATTTCAGCCGTCAAAACCATTTTTATTTTTAGGCGGCGCGTGTTTGGCAATCGGAGCTAGCTATGGGGTGATTTATTTTTTTAATAGATTACCAGATAAATATTCCCGGCTATTTAAAAAAATATTGATAATTGTCTTGGTCGGATTATTATTATTGCCAATGTATAACTTTGCTAGCAATGCCAATGTTTTTGCACAATTAAAAAATGACCAGTCAGCACCCGGGGCTAAAGAGCTGGCTCAAATAATTGAAGCTAAAATATCCAATTTTCAAGATTTAAACTGGCTTTCTAGCGGGGTGCCGGAAATCAATGCTTATTTACCATTAAATTATTATATTGCTCATAACGCCAGTTTTTCGCATCAGGCATCTTTATTTTCTAAACGTTTAGAAAATGTAAAAAATTTGAGCAGCTTGAAAAGTCCTGATGAATTTAAAACCGAATTGTCAAACTTAGACATAAACGCATTATTATTATATTTTGATAAGCAAACCAATACCTACCCGTTATTTTTCTGGGTGGATAATTTTCCCAATGGCGGAAAGACCCTTCGGTTAGATTTAGACCCGGAATTAATAGATTTGGACGGTTGGCAGAGAGTTTATGAAGATGAGTGGTTGATATTAATAGAGAGCTAAACAGTTTGAAAATAACAATGTTTTTTGCTACACTATTTTAAATAGTGTTTTTTTATTTGCCGCCATCGTCTAGTGGCTAGGACACAAGGTTCTCATCCTTGCAACAGGGGTTCGATTCCCCTTGGCGGTAC
>CAYNWH010000008.1:22863-44545 GCA_964400885.1 uncultured Gammaproteobacteria bacterium | reverse complement strand
ATAAAGTTAAAATCAAATTTTTAAAAGGTAACTTGCTTAAACCACTGCAAGCTGAGATCCAAAATCTAAAATCCAGTTTAATCATTACTGCCAATCTACCCTACTTAGATAAAAAAGAAGAAAATCTACTTCCCTCTTCTGATACTAGAGGCTTAAAATTTGAACCCAAAATGGTCTGGGATGGAGGTTCAGATGGTCTAAAATATTTCCGAAAATTTTTTAAGCAAATAGAACATTTTAAACTCAAGCCACGAGCTATCTTTTTAGAAATTGGCCACAAACAAGCTGCTGCTATAACAAAACTAATTTCTCCTACTCTTGCTCATTACTCCATACTTATAAAAAAGGATCTTTGCGGCTTTGACCGGCTATTAATTATTACAAAATAAAAAAGTCTCCTCGCTTACACGAAGAGACTAGAAATGAGCTGAAGTAAAATCTTCCTTTTCCAGGGGTATAATCATGACATAAATAATCATCTCAAACTCATCAGTTTTTAACAATTTTGCTTTTTTTTCAAGGTGAGCAATTAAATTATCAAGGCCTAATTCTTTAATTTTATTTTCAGGTAACTGAATTTTAATCTTGACATTAATTAGTTCGCCTTCAAAAGGTTGTAAATTAACCTGAATTTGAAAAGGTTTGGAAATAATTGTAAGTTTTATACTGACAATACTGAACTTGCTACTGCCAAACTGTCTGGCGGCATTTATTAAACAAAACTGATAAAACCCCTTAAAGTCCATTATGGAATCTGCTGTTAGTTCATCAATGATTTCGCAAGAATTCCAAGTTTTTTCAGCGTTAGGCTTCAATTTCACGTTAGCATTGACCTGAAATTTTTCATGCAATTCTCATCACCCCCTTTTGTGGCGATTTTTTTTATTATTTCGGCCCTTACTGGTCCACACTTTTTCCAGCAATATCTTGACCTGTTCAATATCACTGGTATAAACATAAAATTCCTGAACAGTACCTGGACCGCTGACTACCAATTTAAAGCCTGAACCATTTTCCTGAATCTTGTAATGAACTCTTCCCCCGCTTCCGCTGGCGGCTTTATTTTTAATAAATCCCAGAGCAATTTTATTGACAAGATCACAATTAGCAAGTGCTTTAATCGAATCGACAGCCGGGTCTATGACCGTAGTATGAGATCCTGCAAATTTAGCTCCGGCAAATGTTGCCATGCTCATCACCTCCTTTTTTTTAAAGAATATTTTAATTTAGCAAAAAAATATCAAATTGTCAAGAATAAAAAAAACTGGCTTTTCAGCCAGTTTTTTTATTAATATTTTAGATAATCTTCATCAGGGATCACTTCAATCCAGGTAGTGCCGCCATTAAATTCTATTTCTTTACCTTCATTATCAAAATATTTAGTTAGGGCATCTTTCGTATCTTTAACCCACTTGCCTTCAATAGTTTCACCATCTCTAAAAATCCGAGCCTTACCCTCGCCTAAAGTAGTAATTTTTTTACGACCGACTGAATCTAGAACATACATATCATTAACTTGTACAATAACATTTTTCGCTTTAATCCATTCCCCATCGCTCATTTTCATAATATCGCCTGCCTGATAACGGATATAATTATTTTCTTCCCGGTTATACTGCCAGTTAACTTTATAATAATCTTTAGTATAAGAGACAATAATATCATTAACTTGTTCTGGCCTTTTTTCTAATTCCAGATCTTCTTTATATTGCCACATCTGGTAATCAACTGGCTCAGTTAAATTTTTATCAGTTAAAGCCTGTTTAATTAGTTCTGAAGAAGTATAAACATTATGAGGCGCTACTCGCCATTTATTATCACGCCAATAATACTGATACTGGTAAAACTGGTCCAAATTAAATAAATTATACTCCCCACTTTTAAGCTTTCGCAAAGCTTCTGGAGCGCCGCCAACATGCATATAAAGCGGCTGGTAGGGCTCTATCCAGTCTAAATAATAAGGACGGGCAGATCTAACCGGTCCGATTTTATCTATTTCTTTATCATTAGCATAAATTGCCACAAAACGCGGGATTGAAGCTTCAGTTATGGCTTCGATAACCAAATTAGCTTTATCCAAACCAGATAATGGCCAGGCATCAGCTGAATTTTCAATCATAATCGCTACCGGATATAAATTCGTTTCAGCTTGAGAAAAAACTTCTGCGCCATCAATCTTGCGGCGGATGATTTCCTTGGCTGGCGTAATTTCATTAAGAATTATTTGGGGTTCACTTATTGCCTTATAATCTAAAATTTTAATAAGAGTGCAGCCAGCCAGAATTAAAAATAATATAAGAAGCAATATTAAGAAATAAATCTTTTTTTTCATCTTGTATTTAAGATATTTATTATTAAATATGCCCCACTTTATATAATTCATGGGGCATATTTATAAATTAACAAGCTAAGTTATTTTTTTTCTGCAGTTTTGTCAGCCTTTTCAATCTTTTCTGCCTCAGCCTTCTCTACCGGGGCTCCCCCTTCTTCACTTTCTTTACCTTTCTTTTCTGCTAATTCAGGCTCTGCTGGAACTTCAGCCACTGGAACTTCTATTTTCTCTTCTTCAGGTTCTGTTACAAGAGCAACAACTTCATCAGGTGATACCATAATCTTAATTTCAGCCGGCACTTTTAGATCTTTTATATGAATAGCGTCATTAAATGTTTTCAAAACTGACAAATCTACTTTAATTGTATCTATTAATTCCAGATCCTTAGGGAAACATTCAATTTCTATTTCATCATAATTTTTAACCAAAATACCGCCTAATTCTTTAACAGCCGGGGCTTCACCAATAAATTCCAGTTCAACCTCTGTGGTAATCTTTTCATTTTCTTTAATCTGATAAAAATCAATGTGGATTATTTCGCTGCTTTTAGGATCGCTCTGAATGTCATGGATCAAAGTTTTAACAGGTTTAGTCTCATCTATTTGTAAATCAATTAAACTACTGGTGCCGGCAGTCTGATAAATTTTAAGGAAATCATTTCTTTTCACACTTAAATTCTGATTTTTAATGCCATGACCATATAAAACACTGGGAATCAATCCATTTTCCCTTAATGCTTCATTTTTCTTACCCAGCGCTTCTCTAATATTTGCTTTTAATGCATATGTAGCCATATTTTAAAAAAAATTAATTTAATTTATATTTTTAATAATCCGTTCTGTAAATTCCCTTTTATTTATTATTTTATGAATATTTATTATTTCATCCGCTGTAATCCTGTCTTTATCTTTAAAAGTATAGACATCATTGAAACTTAAATCAGTTATTAATCCCACTGAACTTATGCCATTGGCTGTTTTTAAAACCAGAGCTAAAATAAAACCTTTACACTTATGGCATTGGATATGGACCAAATGCAAATCCTCTTTGCCTTCCACGACTCTAGCCTGCAAAGGGTTCAAATCTGCATCGCATAAAGGACAATAAGCAATCAATTTTATCTCCTCGTCAAAAAAGTACGGCAATTTATCAAAATTACTCATAAATTAACTAGTAAATTTATAGAGATATATTAAATAATTTTTAAAAATTTGTCAACTAATTTACTTAATTTCTAATTATTATTGACTCAACTAAACCAACCAGGGCCATATTAACCAGCAAAGAACTGCCGCCGTAGCTCAAAAAGGGCAAAGTTATGCCAGTAATCGGCAAAAGCCCCAGATTCCCTCCAATATTAATAATTAATTGAGTAAAAAATAAAATAGAAATAGAAATTATCAAATACAAAGCAAAGTTATCATGCACCTCTTTAGCTATTTTTATTAATCTAAAAAAAAGAAAACCAAAAAGCACGAAAAGCAGTATAATGCCAGCTAAGCCCAATTCCTCTGCTAAAACCGCGAAAATAAAATCAGTTTGGCTTTCCGGCAAAAATTTCAACTGACTTTGAGAGCCAAAAGCTAAACCCTTGCCGAAAATTTTCCCTGAACCAATTGCAATAATAGCCTGAGTAATATTATAGCCGCTACCCAAAGGGTCCAGTGAGGGGTTTAAAAAAACCTGAATTCTTTCTTTTTGATAGCCCTGAAAAATAAAAAGCCATAGTATCAAACTGCTGATCAGCAATAAAGTCAGTAATAAAAAAAGATGGCTTCTTTTTATGCCCGTTAATAAAATCAAAATAAACCAAAGAATAAATAAAATTAAAGCAGAGCCGAAATCAGGCTGCAGAACAATTAAAATAACTAATAAAATAACGCCTAAACTGCTTAGAATTAAATATTTTAATTGGCCGATATATTTAGCTTTATCACTTAAAAATTTACTTAAATAAACAATCAAGAATATTTTTACCAATTCCACTGGCTGGAAAGAAAAGCCCAAAAAATCAAACCAGCCAGTCGTTCCTCTGATGGTCTTGCCAAAGAATAAAACAGCCAAAAGTAAAATTACGCCCAAAACATACAAAAAAGCATTGTATTTAATTAAGACTCTATAATCAAAAAAAATCGCCGTAAATAAAATAAGCAGTATGCCTAAAATAAAAAAAACTATCTGTTTATTAAAATTTAATATAGTTTGTTCGGACTGACTGCCTAAAGCTACGCTATAAAGCAAAATTAAACCCAAACCCACTAATAAACAAATAGTTATCAATAAAAGCCAATCAAATTTTTTAAAAATTAAACTAAATTTTTGCAGTTTCATAATTAAAAGCTCTAGCGACTAAAACTTCAGAAAAACATTTTCATCTAAAATATTAATTTCTGGCACAATATCTGCACTTGTTATCTTAGGCAAAGCTTGAAAAAATGTCACGCTAATCTCTCTAGTTTGGCCGCTTAATATTTTTTCTGCGACTATCTGATTAACAGCCGCTGTCTGCGCTCCAGCTTTTAAAAAGACCAGAAAATTTACACTTTTATAATTATAAGCACCGCTATTTGTAATCTGGAAAGTCAAACGATTAACAGGAACTTCTTCTCCTATACCTAGTTCCCGAGCAGATAGATATTGGATATTCGCTATATCGAACGTATATCTGTCTTTATATAAATTGTCAAAATTTATTTCTTTTTGCCACTTAATATTACCTAGGACTAATTGGGAAGCTAAATTGCCATTTTCAATTGCTAAATCGATCAAACTTTTCCTTTGGCCTGGCAGAATAAATTCCTGCCTTTTATCTGTAAGGGTCTGGCCTATTTGGAATTGATAATCAAAAGTTGCCCACCATTTCTGATTAGGATTAGCTAGTTCAGCTACAATATCATAATTTTCATTATTGGCAAAAGTTTGAATTTGGCCAATTTGCATCGACTGAGGTAAATTTAACTGCCGCAAGGCAAGATAATCAGAATTGGTTGTAACAAAATTATTAAGGATTAACTGATAATTACTTTGAAAAATAGCAAAATTAAAAATCAATAAATAAAAATTATAAGCAATCAACAAGATTGCTAATATCAGTAAAAATAAAGTTAAAATATTTTTTAATAATATTTTATGAGTCACATACCAATAAGCAAAGCCTAATTGTTTCTCGTAAAATTGATCTTGATTAACCATAGATTTATATATTTTAAATTCTAAATCCTAAATTATAAATAGATCCAAAATCCTAATTTTTCAATACTTAAAACAAAGTTTGGAATTTTGAGCATTAAAATTTGCTTAGAATTTAAATATTCGTGCTTAGGATTTATAGTTGTATTATATCATTTTAATGCTTCTTAGTAAAAAACATTAGGCAAACCAGACTTGAGCTAGTGCCTAAATAATGCTATAATTAAAATAGACAAGCGATTAAAAAGTCGCTTATTTACTTAGTCCAAAATCTTAAATCTTATATTTTATATCTTTAATCTCTAAGGAATATGCCTAAAAAAAACAAAGGAAAACTCAGCAAAAAGACTAAAAAATCACTTAAAATCAGCGAGAAGAAATCAAAAGCTGCTTCAGAATATACTGCCAAGCAAATTACTGTTTTGGAAGGTCTAGAGCCTGTCCGCAGAAGACCGGGCATGTATATTGGTAATACTGCTGAAGATGGTTTGCACCATTTAGTTTGGGAGGTTGTTGATAATGCTATTGATGAAGCAATGGCAGGTTTTTGCAATCAAATCATTGTGACTTTAACTAATGATGGCATGGTTTCAGTAGCTGATAATGGCCGCGGTATTCCAGTTGAAAAACATAAAGTTACCAAGAAATCAGCCTTAGAAACTGTTTTAACCAAGCTTCATGCCGGCGGTAAATTTGGTGAAGGCGGCTATAAAGTTTCTGGCGGTCTGCATGGCGTTGGCGTATCTGTAGTTAATGCCCTTTCAGAATATCTGAGAGCAGAAGTCAAAAGAGATGGTAAATTATGGGTGCAGGAATACAAACGAGGCAAACCTGTGAGTAAAGTTAAACCTGTTAAAGCTATAAAAGGTACGGGCACCAGAATTACCTTCAAACCAGATCCCCAGATTTTTACAACCTTAGAGTTTAAATTAAAAATAATTTTAAATCATCTTAGACAGCAGGCTTATTTAACCAAGGGTGTTAAAATTATTGTCAAAGATGAAAGAAATAAAAAAGATAAAGAAGATTATACCTTTTATTTTGAAGGCGGCATTGCTTCTTATGTCAGATACATAAACCATTCTAAAGAACCAAAGCATGATAATATCTTTTATGTGCAAAAGGAAGCTGAAGGCATTTCCGTTGAGATTGCCTTGCAATATGTTGATGAATTCAATGAAACAGCGCTTTCTTTTGCTAATAATATTTATACCACTGAAGGCGGCATGCATATGATTGGTTTTAAAACTGCATTAACCAGGACTTTAAATAATTTTGCTAGATCTAAAAATATTTTAAAAGAAAAAGATGAGAATTTAACTGGTGATGATACGAGGGAAGGCTTAACAGCGATTATCAGCGTTAAATTAAAAGATCCGCAATTTGAAGGCCAAACCAAAGCAAAGTTAGGCAATGCTGAAGTAAAATCAGTAGTTGATAATATTATGTCTGAATATTTTGGCATTTTTCTGGAAGAACATCCCCGTGATGCTGAAGCTATAATTGGCAAATGTCTTTTAGCATCCAAAGCGCGTTTAGCAGCAAAAACAGCTCGGGAAAATATTTTAAGAAAAGGCGCTTTGGAAGGCCTGACTTTGCCAGGCAAATTAGCTGATTGTTCTAGCCGAAATTCTGCTAGTACTGAACTTTATATTGTAGAGGGCGATTCTGCTGGCGGCTCAGCAAAACAAGGACGCAACCGAGAATTTCAGGCTATTTTACCTTTACGCGGTAAAATTCTTAATGTGGAACGTGCAAGAATTGATAAAATGCTGGCTAATAATGAATTAAAATCATTAATCATTGCTTTAGGCACTAATATTGGAGAACAATTTAATATTGCTGATTTGCGTTATGGCAAAATTATTATTATGACTGATGCTGATGTTGATGGCGCTCATATCAGAACACTTCTTTTAACTTTATTTTATCGTTATTTTCCTGAATTAATTAAAGACGGACATATTTATGTAGCAAAACCACCGCTTTACCGCTTGGCTAAAGGCAAAGAAATCGTATATGCCTATAGTGATGAAGAAAAAGATCAGCTTATTGCCAAATTAACCCAGGAAAAATCAGAAAAAGCAGCCAAATCTAAAAAGGTAAAAGAAACTGCGTTGGTAGCTGAAGTTGAAGCTGGAGAAGAAACTGAAATTGAAACCAAAACTGGAGCTAGAATATCTATCCAAAGATACAAAGGTTTAGGTGAAATGAATCCTGACCAGCTTTGGCAGACAACTATGGATCCTGAAAATCGGGTTATGAAAAAAATCTCTATACTTGATGCGGCAAAAGCTGATGAAATATTTGATATTCTCATGGGTAATGAAGTAGAAAACCGTAAAAGATTTATCCAGGCGCATGCTAAATCAGTTAAAAATCTGGATATTTAAATAATAAAAACAAGGCAAATAAAAAAGGACCAATTGCACAATTGGCCCTTTTTAAAATCCCAAATTAGTCGATCGGAGCTAAGCCGTCATCTTCCAGAATTAATTCCCAAAGCTCAAAAAGGCATTGTCTTGCCTCTTTTAAGCTTTGAGCGGCTTCTCGCTTGAAAGCATCGGCTTTTTCAAGCAGATCTTTTATCTCTTTTCTCATAAAACCCTCCTTTCACTTTAAAAAACCTGACAGTTAAAATACCCTCCTGAATTTTTTCATGTTAATGCATTTTGATGAAAATGTCAATAAAAGACGGCAAAAAAATTGCCGCCTTTTATTGAAGTTAATTAAATTGATAAGCATGGAACTCCTTTTAGTAAAGGAGATAGGACAAATAAGACCAGCTTAATTCCCAATTCATAGGATTCTTGGAATCAACGCTGCAAAATCTTATTTGCGCTATGCCCTCGGCTAAAAATTTTCAAATCTTTTTACAAGTTAATAAAGCAGTATAGCACATCACAAAAAAGCTGTCAAGGGTCTTTTGACAAAAGATAACGCTAATGCATTAAAAATTGGCTAAAATTAAATAAAATATTAAATTAAAAATCAGTCAATTGCTATTATATTGCATATTTTAAAAGACAATTTTAAAGCCCTCGGGATATAATTTCCCGAGGGCTTGGATAGCATTTTGTTTCCTCTTAGCTGTTTGAGAATTCTGATTGCGTAATTGATTTATTTGAATTGTAAACCACGAATAATACCCTTAAACATCTAATTGACAACTCTTTTTCAGAGCTAATTGCTTGGCTTGTTTCTCTTTCAGCGCTACAGGACTGGCTCTCTCTAGCCAATCAAAGCTAATTCATCACCCTCCTCCCATTTTATTCACCTCCTTCCCTGCTGCCTGGAATTCAAGCATTCCCCAAACAGCTCTAATTTAATCCTAAATTGTATCATAAAAATAAAAAAATGTCAATAGTAATTGACATTTTTCTTTAAAACACGATTAATTTGGTTTTTAACTGTATTTTTGCCAAAGCATTTCAAAAATAGTTTTCATTGTCTCTGCCATATCCTCATTTTCAATCATTATCCCCATAATTGAGCCTTTATAAGAATAAAAAGCCAAATGATTGTCATAAATATCAATTCCACATTTAAATGGGAATCTTTTTTCATCAATGTAAATAGCTTCCCTTAAATTTTGGGGATCTTTAGCTTTATAGATTCTTCCCTTTTTGCTAGTATAGATGATTTTAGCTTTTATCTTTTTTTGGACGCGAGGATTAGCCATAATTGACTTATGTTCCTCTTGAGGAAAAAGCTGAAACATATTGTCAGCCGGAATTATACTATAAATAATTTTTGTTTTACTTTTTAAAATGCTCTCAATTACAGCCTTAAGACCTTCTTTGCCTTCAAAAACCCTAACTTTAGGCTTTTCACCTTTAATATTTGCCATGGCTGCTAATTCTGGCAAAAGTTTAGAAAATTCCCTTTCTTTTTCTTCAATTTCCTGTTTTTGCAATCTAATCACACTTAATAAATGCTCAGGAGATTCAGCTATAAAATAAGTCTTTTTTTCTTTAGCAAAAGAACTCATTAAGCCCTTTTTCACTAAAGCCTCAATAATTACATAAGCTGTTGGTCTGACAATATTAGCCAATTTCGCCAGGATTGGAGCGGTTTCCGGACCACGGCTTAAAGAAGTCAAATATAATTTGGCTTCTTTGTCTGAAAGCCCGATTTTCTTTAATTCTTGGTAATTAATCATATGTTAATATTATAGCAAAAATAAAAATAAAAATAAAAATTTACCCTGTAGATAAGCGCTTAAATCATACAGCTTGACAAATTTTTATAATAGTAGTAAATTAAGAATATAATCAAGACCTGCCCAGGGTCTTTTTAAAAACTCTCAATTTACTAATAAATCTATGAATTTAATCAAAAAGTTAATTCAGTATATTAAAGAATCATATTTTGAGTTAAAAAAAGTCACTTGGCCGACTAAACGAGAGACGACCAATTATACGCTTATAGTTATTGGCATTAGTTTAGCTTTAGCTGCTTTTATTGGCATTATTGATTACATTTTATCCCTTGGCGTAGAACAAATCATTAAATAATTGTTCAATTCACTAATAACTAATAACCAATTACCAAAACCATATGGCAAAACAAATTTCCCGTGGCAAAAGATGGTATGTTATTCATACTTATTCTGGCTACGAAGAAAATGTATCAGATAATCTCAGGCAAAGAATTGAAACTATGGATATGGAAGATAAAATTTTTGACGTAATTATTCCTACAGAAAAAAAGATTAAAATAAAAAATGGCAAGAGAAAAACTGTGATTGAAAAAATTTTTCCTGGCTATTTACTGGTTCAAATGATTGTCACTGATGACTCCTGGTATGTGGTCAGAAATACGCCTAATGTCACTGGTTTTGTGGGTTCAGGCACAACACCTACCCCTGTTTCTGAAACAGAAGTCAAATCATTATTCAAAAGAATGGGCCAAGAAGAACCCAAATTCAAAATAGATGTTTCTGAAGGTTCCCCAGTTAAAATTATTGATGGACCTTTCAAAGGCTTTGAAGGTAAGGTCATCTCCATTGATGAAGCCAGAGGTAAAGTTAAAATCTTAGTTTCCATGTTTGGCCGAGAAACACCTATTGAGCTTGACTTTTTACAAATCAAAAAGATATAATGGTGGATATTCGATTTCTTAAACACTAAAACATAACCACAAAACATACGAAATTTTTCGTGCAATTCGTGAAAAAATTCGTGGTTCATAATACATTATAAAAACTATGGCTAAAGAATTAAAAACTATAATTAAATTACAAATTAAAGCTGGACAAGCAAATCCAGCTCCGCCGGTTGGACCTGCCTTAGGCCAGCATGGTTTAAATATTCAGGAATTCTGCACTAAATTTAATGAAGCGACAAAAGATAAAATGGGCGATATTATTCCAGTTGAAATCTCCGTCTATGAAGATCGTTCATATGATTTTAAATTAAAGACCCCACCGGCTTCTGAATTATTAAAAAAAGCAGCTGGCATTGAAAAAGGCTCTGGCAAACCACTGCAAGAAAAGATTGGCAAAGTAACCAAGGCCCAGATTCGCGAAATTGCAGAAAAAAAATTAGAAGATTTAAATACTGACAATCTGGAAGCGGCTATGAAGATTATAGAGGGTACGGCTCGCCAAATGGGCCTGACAGTCGAAGGCTAAACTTTCAACTTTTTACTTTTTACTTTATAACTAAATACAGTGTGGGAGCGAATTTCGCACTAGACCACGCAATACTACTACCCATTAATAACTGGTGTATTGCGTACATCAGTTTTTATTTTATATTGATAACTTAAACACTAATTCATAATCACGAATAAACACTAATTGCTAAGTATTTAAAAATTCATGCAATTAGTGAATATAGATTCGTGTTTCAGCTAACCATATAAACCTATGAAAAGACAAAAAAAACATTCAGCTCATTCTAAAAGATTTGCTGAATTAAAAGCAAAAATTAATGCTAATCAAGCTTATCCTATTGAAGAAGCAATTAAATTAGCCAAAGAAACAGCAACAACAAAATTTGATGCTTCAATTGATTTGGCAATCCACACTGGCATTGATACTAAAAAAAGCGAACAGCAGATACGAAGCACTGTACTATTGCCTCATGGTACAGGCAAAAAATTAAAAATTACTGTTATTGCCCCTCCGGATAAACAAAAAGAAGCAAAAGAAGCTGGTGCAGATATTGTCGGCGGCGAAGAATTAATAGAAAAGATTAATAAGACGAAAAAAATCGATTTTGATATTTTAGTCACTGTGCCCGAAATGATGAAAGACCTGGCTAAAGTTGCCAAAATTTTGGGACCTAAAGGTCTGATGCCTAACCCTAAAACTGAAACTGTCACTCCTAACCTTAAAAAAACAATCTCTGAGTTAGTCAAAGGTAAAGCTAGTTATAAAAATGATGACACTGGCAATATTCATATCTTGATTGGCAAAGCTTCTTTTGATGACCAGAAATTACTTAAAAATTATAAAGCTTTTATGGAAGCTCTAAATAAGAACAAACCTGCCAGCTTAAAAGGCATCTTTATTAAAAATATCACTCTTTCATCCTCAATGGGACCTGGCATAAAAGTGCAAATTTAAGTTTAAAAAGACACTAAATCTCTAATTAGTGTCTTTTTTCAACTTTATTTTTTTGCCGCCTTTTGTTAAAATACAATGGCAAATAGTTATTAACTATTTGATAAAACTATAAGCAATAAGCCAAATCATATGAAAGCCAAAATTGTTTTAAATTATGAGGAGTTAAAGAAATTTATTGAAGCGCATAGAATACTTAAGCAAAGAGTTGTCTGCACAATTGGTTCCTGGGACATGCTGCATATTGGGCATCTTCGCTACTTAATTAATGCGAAAAAACATGGTGATATATTAGTTGTCGGCGTAGATTCTGATGCTGCCATTAAACGTTATAAAAATGAATTCAGGCCCATTATTCCCCAAGATGAAAGGATGGAAATGCTTTGCTACCAAGATTGTGTTGATTATGTCACTTTAATAGAAGATGTCGATGAAAATGGCAAATGGGATTATGAATTAATTAAAATTACCAGACCAGACATTTTTGTCTGCATTAACGAAAGCTATCCTGAAGAACAAAAAAATAACATAAAAAGCCATGTCAATGAACTGATTGAACTGCCTCGCCAAGCTGAAAACACTTCAACTACTGATATTATTGAAAAAACTTTCAAGAGTCATCTTGCCCAAATCAATGAAATAATAAAAAAGAGTAAATAGCTATGGTTATTATCGGAACATTTGCCATAATCCACAGGGGCTATTTAGACATTTTAGATAGATATCAAGATGCCGAAATTTTTATTTTAAACGATAATCTGGCACAAAAATTGTATAAATTAGAAATCGATTTGCGTAAAATGCCGTTTAATAAAACCAAAAATTTACTTGAGGCCTTAAACCATTCAGTTAATATCTTAGACGAAAATAATATAGAAAAATTAAAAAATCATGAACAGATTATTTTAATTCTAGATGATGTAACAGAAGAACTAAGAAAAAAATACTTAGTAAATCATCCAAATTTAATCATTGAAAACGGTTTTTATTATCATCCGCAAGAGAATGTTCAAAAGCAAGAAGCCAACAGCTTAAATTTAATAAAAAATTACACAGAGCAAGATATCCGGTTTATGAAGCAAGCAATTATTTTGGCAGCTGAAAGCGGCTGTTTTTGGCGGCAAATTGCTTCTTTAATTGTTAAAAATGGCAAAATTATTTATGAAGGATATAATGAAATGCTGCCTAATAGTGATGAGTGCTATAAAATCGGCTGCATTAGAGATAATTTTCAGCCTGGGACTAAGACTGAATTTTGCTCTGCTATTCATTCTGAAGCCAGTGTTATTGCTCAAGCTGCGAAAGATGGCGTTTCTTTAGAAGGAGCTTCTCTTTATGTCACTACATTCCCCTGCCCAGCCTGCGCTAAATTAATTGCTGTCTCCGGCCTTAAAAAATGTTTTTATAATCAAGGTTGGGCTAATTTTGATGGTGAGCGAGTAATGCAAGCTGCAGAAGTTGAGATAATTAAAATAGATTTATAAAATATGGTAAAAAAACAAAACAAAGCCGGCATTGCCAAGCGCTTTGCTAAAACTAAAAACTATAAAAGAACGCTGGAAAAAATAATTAAGACAGACAAATGCCCTTTTTGTCCTGACAATTTTAAATATCATAAAAAACCAATTTTAAAGAAATATAAAGGCTGGTTAGTCACGTCAAATTCCTGGCCCTATAAAGATACAACACATCATTTTATTTTTATTCCGCAAAAACATAAAGAATTTTTTTCAGAATTAACAGCTCAAGATTTTACGGCTATTAAACATCTTATTGATTGGACAGTTAAAAAACATAAAATTAAAGGCGGGGGCATAACCTTGCGCTTTGGCGATCAAAATTATACTGGCGCCACAGTCTTGCACCTACATTTTCATTTAATCATACCTAAATTAAAACCTAATTCCAAAATAGCTAAAACAGTCTGGTTCCCTATCGGTTAATTTCATCTTTTAATTATGTCCAACTGGCCAATTTACTTTAAAGACAAATTAATTATTGGCAATCCCGATGCAGAAATCGGTATTGTTTGTTTATGGACACCAGTCAATCAAATAGTTGATAAAATTAATAAGCAAAATTTTGCGCTAGCCGGACAATTATACTCTAAAGATGGCATCAATTATATTTTAAGAAATATTTCATCTAATCCCAGGATTAGATTGCTCATTATCTGCGGCGAAGAAAGAGTCGGCAGTGGTGAAGCTTTAATGAAATTAATTGATAAAGGAGTAACAGCTGATAATCAAATTTTAGAAACAGAATTTTGCCAAATCCATAAAGAAATACCTCAGGCAGCTATTGAAAATTTCAGACAAAATGTAAAATATGTTAATTTAACTGGAATTTATGAGCCTGGAGCAATAGAAAGAGAAATTCAAAAATATCAGCCAATAAATCAACCTTGGGCTGAACCGCAAATTTTTCCAGAAGCCAAAATTGAATTTGATGGCATTTTGCCAACTGACCAGTCATTTTTTAAAATCAGACGCCAATATGCTGGCGAGGTCTGGCTGGAAATTTTAAAAAAAATCATGAAATTTGGCACGATTCGCGAATCTTATCATGGCAATAATTGCAAGGAATTATTTAATATCACGGCAGTTGTGACTGATGAAGATCCTGATAATTTTAAAATCTTTCCCTATTTTCAAATTACTGAACAGGACATAAAAGATTACCTGCTAAAATTTATGACTGGAGATAAAGGCACAGCTGATTATACATATGGTGAAAGGTTATGGAATTTTCCCAAAATTGAAGGCAAAAATTTAAAGTATAATCAAATTGATGATGTAATTATAGATTATTTAAGTCGCTATCCCACTGATCGAGCAGCTGTAGCAAATATTTTTGGCATCCAGGATCATACTGCTAAAAGCTCGCCCTGCATGACCTTTTTACAAGCCACTAACGTTGAAGAAAAATTAGAATTAACAGCTTATTTCCGCTCTCATGATATTTTTGGCGGCTGGCTTTTAAATGTTTTTGGCTTAAGAACATTGCAAAAATATATTGCTGATAAGCTTAAAATGCCGCTAGGTAACTTAAATATTATTTCCAACTGTGCCCATATTTATGATAATAATTGGCAGCTGGCACAGGAGCTAATAAAAGAATACGGCCAGGAATTAGATTGCACTTCTGATCCGCGCGGCTATATTATTTTAACAGTTGAAGGCGATGATATTACAGCTAAGCACATTTCGCCTAATGGCAAGGCACTGCAAGAATTCCGCCAAAACGGCAAAGAAGACAAAGCAACCATTAAATTATATAATAAGCTAGTTTTAGCAGATATTATTTCTTTAATTCCTCATGCCTTTGACTTGGGTGCTGAAATTCAAAAAGCTGAAATTGCGATTAAACAAGGGCTTAAATATACCCAAGACCAACCCTTGCAATTTTAATCACCAATGACCAATAATCAAATCTCAAACAAACTCTAAATTCTAATACCTAAACTCTAAATAAATAATAAATATTGAATTCTAATTTTTTAAATTTCTAATCTAGGTATTCTGATTTGTTTAGTATTTAGAATTTAGTGCTTAGGATTTAATTGGAATTTGGTGCTTGATGATTGATTATTAAGCAAATATCCATTATGAAAATCAAAATCAAACGCATAGATAAATCATTACCCCTTCCCACTTACCAAACAAGCGGGTCAGTCGCCTTTGATATTTATGCTAGAATTGACATAGAAATTAAACCCAAAGAAGTGGCCTTAATTCCTACTAACCTAATTATCCAAACACCAAAAAATTATATGCTGCTTTTAGTGCCCCGGAGTTCAACGCCCAGAAAATTAGGACTTTTAAGCCCGCATGGCATTGGTATTATTGACCAGGATTTTTGTGGGCCGGAAGATGAAATACATTTGCAGGTTTACAATTTTACAGATAATCCAGTTAAAATAGCCAAAGGCCAGAGAATTGGCCAAGCTTGTTTTGTTAGAATCAATAAAGCCAAATGGCAAGAAGTTGAGCAAGCAAAAAAAGAATCAAGGGGTGGTTTTGGCTCAACTGGCCTATGCCTGCTGTAGCAGGCTTCGGCCTGCGAAGTCTGGCTAAAACCACTTATTTCTGCTAAAATTAAATCAGTTTAATATATATTTAATGCTTAATGTTTAATACTTAATGCTATTCATATGCCAAACCACAAAGGCAAATTTATTACCATCTTAGGCTCTAATAATTTAGGGAAAACAACTCAAGCTAAAAAATTAGTGGAAACATTAATAATCAGCCTGAATAAAGATGCCGAATATCTTAAATATGCCATCTACAGCCTTGAACCTTCAGGGCCCATGATTGATGATTATTTAAGGCAAGGCAACAGTTACCAACTTACGCCCAGGGAATTTCAAATACTTCAGGTTCTTAATAGGACTCAATATGAACCAACTTTAAAAAACAAAATAGAAAAAGGAACATGGATTGTGGCTGAAGATTATGTTGGCACTGGTATTGCCTGGGGTATGGCTGCTGGTGTTGATAAGGATCTGCTCTATCGCCTTAATTCACATTTGCTCAAAGAAGATCTAGGCATTTTATTTGAAGGAGAACCGTTTTCTGAATCTTTAGACAAAAATAATGTCCATGAAGCAGATTTGGCTATGCTAGAAAAGGCTACCCAGGCCTTTAAAGAAATTGCCAAAGATTTTAATTGGCACACTATCAATGCTAACCAAACGATTGAAGAGGTTCATGAGCAAATAATGGATATTATCAAAAGAAAAATTACTTATATTGAATAAATTATTAATTACTAATAAATTTTTAAAAAGTATGGAAAAATCTTTAATCCCTATTTCCGAAATTATTAAACAAGGCTGGCAGCTTTATCTGGATAATTTTTCGAAATTTTTTTATCCAATTATTGTCAGCTTAATCCCTTATCTGCTTCTCTATGTCGTTGAATATTTTAATACGCCCGCTGCGCCAATTTTAATTATTATTTTAACAGCTTTAAGCATTGTTATCGATTTTTGGGTGGTTATTGTTTTTATGGAATTAATTGATAAAATTTATAAAAAACAAACCATTGAAGCTAACAAAATCTACGAATCAGCTTTTAAAAAAATCCCTTCTTATTTTCTAGTCGCCTTATTAGTTGGTCTAATAACTATACTCGGCTTTATTTTATTAATTATCCCAGGCATTATATTTGCCGTTTGGTATTCATTTGCTGTTTATATTAATGTTTTGGAAAATAAGGATAATAAAGGCTGGACCGCTTTAAAAAGCAGCAAAGAATTAGTTACTGGCCGCTGGGGCAAAACTTTTTGGCGTCTACTTTTGCCGTCTTTATTAATTTATGCAATTGTCTTGGCTGTAATAATTGCTCTAATGTTTATGATCTCCGGCGGACAAATTGATCTTATTAGCTATGAACAAAGCATTATTTATAATTTAATAACTTCAGTAATTTTTACTATCTTATCTCCCCTTTTCGTGGCTTTCATCCTATTTTTATATTACAGTTTGAAAGAAACAAAAGAGGTAAAAAGTGAAGAAAATTCAAGCCAAACCGCCTAACAAAGATAATAACAAGTTATGGAATTAGAACCAATCATAGGTTTAGAAATTCATGTTCAATTAAAGACCAAAACTAAAATGTTTTGTTCTTGCGATAACAGCGGAGAAAACTTGCCGCCTAATTCTTGTATTTGCCCAATTTGTTTAGGCCATCCTGGAACTTTACCAGTTGCCAACAAGCAAGCAATCGAGTGGTCAGCGCTAACAGCCTTGGCTTTAAACTGCCAGATTGCTGAATATTCAAAATTTGACCGCAAACATTATTTTTACCCTGATTTGCCCAAAGCTTATCAAATTTCCCAATATGACCAGCCCATTGGCAAAAGCGGTTATTTATATATTTTAAATCCTGCCTGCAATGAGGAAGAAAAAATCAGGATCAATCGTCTGCATCTGGAAGAAGATGCGGCCAAGCTTTTGCATGCGCCGAGCAATAAATACAGCTTGATCGATTTTAATCGTGGCGGTACGCCCTTAATGGAAATTGTAACAGAGCCTGATATAAAAAACCCGGCTCAAGCTAAATTATTTTTACAGGAGATAAGACAAATCATGCGTTACTTGGATATTTCTGAAGCTGACATGGAAAAAGGCCATTTGCGCTGTGATGCTAATATTTCTCTCAGGCCAAAAGGCAATCAAGAATATTATCCCAAAACTGAAATTAAAAATTTAAATTCTTTTAAGATAGTCGAAAAAGCTTTAGAGTATGAAATTTCCCGCCAGACAAAACTCTGGCTAGAAGGCAATCCGCCCAAAGAGTTAACCACTAGAGGCTGGGATGATAATCAAAATATTACCGAAGAACAAAGGACCAAAGAAGAGGCCCATGATTATCGCTATTTCCCAGAGCCAGATATTCCTCCTATCCACTTTCAGCTACAGCCAGAAAATGAGGTTTGTGAGGAAAAAGAGATTGCCATTGATATTGAATGTTTAAAAACAAAATTACCAGAACTGCCCCATGAAAAGAAAGAACGGTTTATTGCTGAATATGATTTACCTTATGAGGATGTGAAAATTTTAATAGAAGATAAAAAACGGGCTGATTTTGCAGAAAATGTTTTTTCTGAGCTGGAAAACTGGATAGCCAATATAATTGGCGAAGCTATTAAAAAAGAAGATTTTTGGGAACAAAATAAGCCGCAATTGGTTAAATTAGCCACTAACTGGCTAATTAATAAATTGTTCCCGCTTTTAGAAGAAAAACAAACGCCAATCCAAGAAATGCAGATGACAGCAGAAAACATGGCTGAACTGATAACTTTAATTTTTGCCAAAAAAATCAACAGTAATGTGGCCACGAAAATTTTAGCTGAAATGGTAGCAACTGGTGCTGATCCTTCTCACCTGATTAAAGAAAAAAATCTAATTCAAATTACCGATGAATCAGAATTAAACAAAATAATTGACAAAGCAGTTAAAGATAATCCCCAGCCAGTCGCTGATTATAAAAAAGGCAAAGAAAAAGCCTTGCAAGCTCTGGTTGGCAAGGTTATGGGCCAAACCAAAGGCAAAGCTGACCCTGAAATTGTGCTAAAATTACTCAAAAATAAACTAAAATAAACTAAATAATATTGACAAATTTAATTATTTATGGTATAATTATATCATAATAATTAACCATAAAAAATCCTATGAAAGGAGAACCTTTTATGCCAAATACACCTAAAGATCCAATGAAAGAGCCACTTATAGCTAAAGAAAAAATGATGGGTGGCGGCAGAACAGAAGGCGTGCCAGAATTTGAAGATTTAAAACAATCTTTGACTAGATTTTGGGATGCTGTAAATGCCTTAAGAAACTTTGAGATGACAATGGAATGGCAAAACTGGAAAGCTTATGAAAATCAAGGCCAATCCCCCCAAAGGGAACAGGCCAGAAAAGCTGTTATGGAAAAATTAGCCGAAATTGAACGTACAGTAGATGTAGGCAGTCAAGATGCAGCAAAAGTTATTGACTTTTACAGAGCAGAGATTGAAAGAAAATAATTTTTTCTGATAAATAAAAAAAATCCGACCTGCTTTTCAGCGGCCGGATTTTGGTTTCGAAAACGAATACGATTTGCGACCATTGCTAAAAGTCAATTTAGTTACCCCAGGGATTGGAATAACAATCGCATTCGTTTCTTCGTCAAAATCAACAAATCTTTCCTTATACTCCGTTGTCAGTTCAAAACGTCCTGCGTAAGGAAAGCCTGCATTCTTTCCTTCAACAACTACACCCAGAATCATGATTGATCCCTTAACAGAGACATTGCCAGCTATAAGTTCGATGGCAACGCGATCTGGATGAAATTTGATGCTTTTGATACGTTTTAATGCCTCACGCAGGTCATTCATGACAAGGGTAGTAAGGGGTTCTTTTAATGTTCCGGGAATTCCAACTGATAAAACGCCTGACATGAGACATCACCTCCTTTTTTATCCGCCATAGCTTTAGCATAGGCGAATTTTTTGATTTTTGAGAACAAGTTTACCTACTTTAAAGTTGACATTAAATATTTAATTTGTCAATGCATAACAACATAAAGATTACATTTTGTCAAATAACCATTTTTTAACTATTTTTTCAATTTCAGGCAGCTTATTTTCCCAAATAATTTCCTTATCACGTTTAAACCAAGTCATTTGCCTTTTAGCATAATGGTTAATAGCAAATTCTAATTGTTCAATCATTTCTTCTTTATTTAATTCCATTCTTAGATAACGGGAAATATAACGATATTCCAAGCCAAAATCATCAAGTTTTCGCCAAGAAACTCCTTGTTCATGTAAACTTTTTACTTCGGCTATCATTCCCTGCTTTAATCTAACTAATAAACGATCGTGAATCAGTTTTTTTAATTCCTGCTTATCGCGTTTTACACCTATTTTCAAAGCATCATATCTGGATTGCTTATTAAGTTTAGGTACTGGCTGACCAGTCAACATCACAATTTCCAAAGCGCGAATCAGCCGGCGTTTATTATTTTTATCAATATTTTTTGCTCTCGCAGAATCAAGTAGTTTAAGCTTCTTAAAAAGTTCTTCTGCGCTCAATTTATCAAGTTTTTTACGTAATTTTAAATCCGACTTAACAGTCTTGGGCAGGCCATAAAGTAAAGCATCAATCCAAAACATAGTGCCCCCGCAAATAATTGGCAGTTTGCCTTTTTTTTGTATTTTCTTAATGGCTAGTTGGGCTGATCTAACAAATTTAGCTGCATTATAATCAGTCTGAGGAGAAACCATATCCAAAAGATAATGCTTAATACCCTGCATTTCTTTTTTAGTCACTTTGCCAGTGCCAAGATCCATGCCTTTATAAACCTGACGCGAATCAGCGGATATTACTTCCCCATTAAACTGTTTCGCTAATTTAATAGACAAGCTAGTTTTGCCACTAGAAGTGGGACCGACGATAATTAAAATTTTTCGTAATTTATTTAACATAATTACCTTCCAATCCAAAACCGCCAGCTCTGGTTATTTTTATTTTAACAAATTTACCTAATAAATTCTGTCCGGACTTAAATTTTACGACTTTAAAGGTTCTGGTTTTCCCCAGCCAAAAATCACTCTTGCCTTTTTTATCAACTAAAACTTCTAGTGTTTTACCTATCAATTTTTGATTAATTTCTAAAGCTGTTTTAGCCAAAACCCAGTTTAATTCCTGTTCCCTCTTTTTCTTTTCAGCTTTAGAAACATTATCATTTAATTTGGCGGCCGCAGTTCCCTCTCTAGGCGAATATTTATTAAGATAAGCCATAGCAAATTTAACCTCTTTAAAAAGTTTAATCGTATTCAAAAATTGTTTTCTTGTCTCGCCGGGAAAACCAATAATCACATCGGTAGAAATAGCCACGCCAGGTATTTGCTGCCTGATTTCTTTAACCAAATTTTTGTATTGCGCCACAGTATATTTACGATTCATCTTTTTTAAAATCTCGTTATCACCAGCTTGAATGGGCAAACTAAGATACTTGCAAATCTTATTATTTCGAGAAATGACTTTAATTAGTTTGTCTGATAAATCTTTAGGATGACTGGTAATAAAACTAAGCCA
>CAYNWH010000008.1:18469-22763 GCA_964400885.1 uncultured Gammaproteobacteria bacterium | reverse complement strand
TATGAATTAACGTTCTGTCCAAGTAAAATAATCTCCTTATAGCCTTTTTTAACTAGATATTTAACTTCAGCAATAATTTCTTGAGCTGAGCGCGATTCTTCTCTGCCTCTCACATAGGGCACAATGCAATAAGAACAAAAATTATTACAGCCAGTCATAATCGGCACATAAGCAGTGAACTTGCTGTCATACTTGGGCTTTAAAGAAAAATATGATTCAACTTCTTTTTTTGATTGTTCAATTTTTGTGTTCAGTAATTCTGGTAAGCGATTTAAATCTTTGATATCCATAAAAACATCCGCCTTATCTGTCTTCTTTACCACCTCAGGCCGCAAAGCCATGCAACCGCTTAAAATTACTTTTTTAAGTTTAGGATAAAGCTTTTTCTTCTTGTAATTATTAATGGCACCATAAACCCGGTCTTCAGCTGACTTGCGCACTGAACAAGTAATGAGCACAATTAAATCAGCCAGTTTGTCAGAACTGGCTTTTTTATAACCCATTTCTTCCAGCTTAGCAGCAAAACGTTCAGCATCTGAATAATTCATCTGGCAGCCGAAGATTTTAATAAAATACCTCATAATAACAAATTATACCCCACTTTAGTGGGCCTGACCAGCCTGCTAAAGCAGGGTATAAATTTAAAATAAAATTATTTATAAACCTCTGATGCGTTAGAATTAAAAATTATAAATCTGTCTGATTAATATATTTTATTGGTTCTGAACGGCCTGGGCTTGATTATATTCATTTAGAGAAAGGTTGACTAATTCTATATTTTTAGACAGACTTAATTCTCCACAAGGTTCAAAGTCACCTTGATATTCATAATACCAATTAGTTCTATCCATTTCTTTAGCATTAGCTTCAAACCAACTGCCGATTCTAAATAACATATTGGTCTGATCCTCGCTATTTTTTACCATTTCTGCTAAATCACTATCAACAGTACCCATTAATCTAGTATTCCAAATATATCTACCATCTTCACAAACATACAACTTAGTACAATTGACAGGGCAAGGCAATGCTAAACATGTGGGTTGTTCGCAATATTCATACTTAACTTCAATAGTTGATGGCTTAAATACTCTTCCAACGCCATACTGAGGCAAACAGGCTGTTAGTAGAAAAATGCTTATAGCAATTAATAATGTGCCTATAATTTTATTTTTCATATATTTTTAATTAATAATCTTATTTTCTATTTCCTTTTTAATCTGCTCTATAAATTTATCAAGCTTTTGCGGTCCCAAATCACCCTGGCCATGCTTTCTGACAGCTACCTCTTTATTTTTAAGTTCTTTATCGCCAGCGACTAAAATATAAGGGATTTTATCTTTTTCACCTTTCCTAATTTTATTACTTACTGTTTCATTGACTAAATCCAATTCTACCCTAATCCCTTCGGCTTTTAATTTATCGGCCACTGCCTGGCAATACTTTTCATGAGCAGAGCCAATATTAATGACTTTTACTTGAAATGGCGCTAACCAAACTGGCCAAACACCTGCATAGTGCTCAATTAATAGAGCTATAAAACGCTCAAATGAGCCAAATAAAGCACGATGCAGCATATAAGGCTGCTCTTCTTGACCTTTATCATTAACAAAACTCATCTCAAATCTTTCTGGCAAATTAAAATCAAATTGTAAGGTTGAGCATTGCCACTCTCTGCCCAAACAATCTTTAATTTTAAAATCTAATTTCGGCCCATAAAAAGCTGCTTCGCCTTCTTCTTTTACATAATTCAATTTCTTGGCTTTAGCAACTTTTTCCAAAACTTTTTCAGTAAATTGCCAGCCTTCATCATTGCCAGCCCATTTCTTTTTGTCTTTAGGATCCCTTAAGGAGAGATAAACATTATAATCTTTAAACCCAAAAGTGCTCAACATATAAACAATAAAATCAACGACTCTTTTTAATTCATCCTCAACCTGATTTTTGGAACAAATAATATGGGCGTCATCTTGGGTAAAACCACGAACACGGGTTAAGCCAGATAATTCGCCTGATTTTTCATAACGGTAAACAGTACCGCATTCTGCCCATCGCAAAGGCAATTCGCGATAAGAATGGGGCCTAGCCTTGTATAAAGTCACATGGAATGGACAGTTCATTGGTTTGAGCAGATATTTTTCGCCATCAACTTCAATTGGAGAATACATACTTTCCCGATAGAAATTCCAATGGCCTGATTTTTCCCATAAAGCTTGTGAGCCAATATGAGGAGAACGGACTAATTCATAGCCATTTTTTAAATGTTCCTGACACCAAAAATCTTCCATAATGCGCCAAATTAAAGCACCCTTGGGAAACCACATGGGTAAGCCCAAACCAACGGTCTGATCTATTAAAAATAATTCCTGCTCCTTGCCAATTTTACGATGGTCTCTTTTTTCCGCTTCTGCCAACATTTTCAAATATTCATCAAGTTCTTTTTGGGTGGCAAAGGCAGTGCCATAAATTCTTTGCAGCATTTTATTATTTTCATCACCCCGCCAATAAGCACCGGATATTTTCATTAATTTTAAAGAACCAATTTTACCAGATGATTCAACGTGAGGACCAGAACATAAATCTTCAAAGATATCGCCTAATTTATAAAAAGTAACCTTCTTGTTCCCCTCTTTCTCTAGATCATTAATTAATTCAAGCTTATAAGGTTGACCTTCTATTTTTTTCAAAGCATCCTTGATGGATACTTCTTCCTTAGTAAATTTTAGATTCTGTTTAACAATATGCTTCATTTTCTTTTCAATAAGTTTTAAATCATCTTCAGAAAAAGTTTTATTGCCTAAATCAAAATCATAATAAAAGCCTTCTTCAATAGCCGGGCCAATGGCAAATTTCACATCTTTAAAAAGCTCTTTAACTGCGGCTGCCATAACATGACTGGCAGAATGCCGCATGATTTCTAAATTGGATTGTTTTTTTCCGTTTGACATATAAATTTGATATTTAGTAATTAGTAATTAGTTATTAGTTATTGGCCTTCGCCAACCGACTTACGTCGGCCGTAGCTGACTACAGTCGGCGAAGGCCGAAGTCCCGCTTCGGGGGACGTAGGTTGGTTATTAAAAAATGGGTCTCAAAACGACAAAATTCAATAAAATCATCGTCTTGGGACCCATTTTTATAGGCGGTTCCACCCAAGTTTCCTCTTGCGCAAAAGCTTCAGAGGACACTTTATTTAATCTCTTTGAAGCTTAGTCAAGGCCTTGAAGCCAAAGAATGGCTAAACGGTTGGTAGCCGTTTCAATCACTTTTTAGAGATATTTAAATATTAAATTATTTTACAACCAATGTCAAGAAAATCTTATTTAATAACCCTCACTATTATATGGTCCTGAAAAAATGGGATTTTTTTCAGCCAGGATGGGAAAAAGCCGACTTCAACCCTATCAATATCATCAAAATTTTCTAAATAAGCCTTGATTTCATCAAAATTCATTGTGGTTAATTTATCCTTGGCTAAAATAGGGCTATCTTCGCTAATTATTGTCACGCCTTTAATCGTGCTTTTAATTTGAGCTAGCTTATTATCCAAATCATCTTTTTCAATTTCATAGATAAGATTATCCTGATTAGTGGTCAGCAATTCTTTATCAGCCGGAATTAAACCTTCTAAAATATTCTGAGCGAAAGCTTTAACTGGCTGCTCATCAAAAACCACGCCTATAACCCCAATTTTCAATTTTAAAGTATATTCATTTACCTCATCGCCTACTTTATTGCTGAATTGCTGTTCCAAGACCTGTTTAGTTAAAATCTTTGCCTGGCTGCTATCAATTTGATCAAAAATTTGCTGAGCTAATTCATCTGAATAACCAGCTAAAGCCTGATCCATTTCTGCCTGAGAAATAGCTGAGACAAAACTGCCGCTGGCTTGAAAATCTTTATCTGCCTCTGCATAAACCAAAGTCTGTAAATTTTGGCTTAAGCCAGGAATCGTAAATTTAGTACCAGCTGTTGCCAAGGGTTTAGTAGGATCATCAGGATAGACTTCGGCCATAACGCTACCATTAGCAGGTACAGTAACCCTATTTTTCAACCTAAATAAAATCCCATCTGGCGTCAAAAGTCTGGTTGTAGGTATTAAAACCTGATCACGCGACAATTCACTGACTAATTTTACTTGCCCGACAGTATCTCCCAAAACCTGTTTTTGACCTGTAGTAGTGAAGGTTTTTTCACCTTCAATATCCTTATTAATAATCTGGCCGCTAAAAATACCTTCCTCAGGATTTACTGCCTCAGTATTTTCTACAATAATAAAATTAAAATCACTGGA
>CAYNWH010000008.1:14527-18369 GCA_964400885.1 uncultured Gammaproteobacteria bacterium | reverse complement strand
AGTATTTAACTGGTTTTGCAGCTGTGGATCATTAAAATCAGCGTAAAAATTTGTCTCTATTTTTCTAAACCGACTCTGATCAATCGGTACAGCCAAAAAAACTTTATTTTGCCCTTTAGTTGAATTTAAAATTTTATTTAACTTTGCTATAGTTTCAGCAGTGACAACTTTTTTAAAAAAGATAAATAAATTTTGCGTCTTTTGCTGAACCTGCTGATTAATTTTCTTTAACTTTGATTTTAATTCATCAATTATTTCAAAGCTTAAAGCTTTAACCTCATTACAAATAACTTTATAGTCGCCATCTTTATTGGAAACAGTCCCGCTAATAATGACCAAATTATCCTCTTCCCAGGTTTCTTTTGTACTGCTATAAACGCTAGGAAAAACAATAGCCTCAATACTATCATAAGTATCTTCTATTCTGACAAAAAGCATCATCTCCCCTTTTTGAGTAATAATTTTTTTAATTTTATTAATAACTCCGGCAATTCTGATCGTACCGGCGCAAAATCCTTTTTTAACATTAATTGTAGTCAAAATATAATCCTTCAACTGCTCCTGAAAATCACTAAAAGGATGGTCTGAAATATAAAGTCCAAGCAACTCTTTTTCCCAGGCTAAAGCATCCTTTTTCTTAACTGGCGCAAATTTTTCTAATTGCAGATTATGCTTAATTTTCACTTCTGATAGATCAAATAAACTATCTTGGCAATTTTGCTCTTCGGAATTAATCACTCTTAAAAAATTTAAAAGCTTATCCAGATTCATCAGCATCTCATTGCGATCACCAAACTGATCCAAAGCTCCGCTTTTAATCAAACTTTCCAATGATTTTTTATTCAAATCTTTATCTTTAACTCGGCTTAAAAAATCTTCCAAAGACTGAAAATGACCATTGGCTTTTCGTTCATGAATAACGGCCTTAGTTAAGCTCAAACCGACATTTTTAATAGCCGAAAGCCCGAATCTAATACGCGGTATTTTTTCCTTCAAACTCTCTGCCACGACAGTAAAACGTGTATAGCTTTCATTTATATCAGGGGCCAACACTTCAATGCCCATAGTGCGGCATTCATTAACCTCCAAAGCTATTCTATCAATGTTATCAAGATCAGAAGTCAATAAAGAGGCCATAAATTCAACCGGATAATTGGCTTTTAAATAAGCTGTCTGATAAGCAATCAAAGCATAGCAAGCGGCATGGGAACGATTAAAACCATAACCGGCAAATGGTTCAATAAAAGCAAAAATTTGCTTGGCGGTTTTTTTATCAATATTATTTTTTAAACAGCCGGCGACAAATTTATTTTTTTGTTCAATAAGCAGCTTTTTTATTTTTTTACCTACGGCTTTACGCAAAACATCAGCTTCAGCCAGAGTAAAACCAGCTAATTCTCTGGCAATTTCCATTAATTGCTCCTGATAAATTGCCACTCCATGAGTTCTAGCTAAAATAGGCTCTAATTTCTGGTGCAAATAAGCTGGCTTGGTTTTACCATGTTTATTGCTGATATACTGAGGTATTAAATCCATAGGACCTGGACGGTATAGGGCAACCATAGCAATGATATCCTCAAATTCATTAGGCTTTAACTGCTTCAAATATCTTTTCATGCCGCCTGATTCTAATTGGAAAACACCTGTAGTCTCGCCTTTTTGCAATAAAGAAAAAACTTTATCATTATCCAATTTTAAATTGTCAATATCAATTTTTACGCCATGTATTTTTTCAATTGTTTCTAAAGTATTTTCAATAATTGTTAGGTTGCGCAAGCCTAGAAAATCCATTTTCAAAAGTCCCAAATCTTCAATCGGATGCAATGAATACTGGGAAACAATAGCATTGTCATCACTGGAAGAATACTGCAATGGCACAAAATTAGTTAAAGGTTCTGGCGTAATTAAAACACCGCAAGCATGAGTTGAAGCATGGCGGCAAACGCCTTCTAATTTTCTAGCATTTTCAATTAATTCCCTGCAATCTTCACTCGCCTTATATTCTTCTTTTAAATCAGAAACTTTTTCCAGGGCGTCTTTTAATTTTAAATTCATGGGAATCATTTTAGCCACCTTATCGCAATAGCTATAAGGCAAGCCCAAAGCGCGTCCCACATCTCTAACAGCTGCTCTGGCCGCCATAGTGCCAAAAGTAATAACCTGAGAGACATGCCGTTTACCGTATTTTTCCTCAACGTAACGAATAACCTCATCTCTTCTAGTATCAGCAAAATCAGTATCAATATCAGGCATGGAAATTCTGTCAGGGTTTAAAAATCTTTCAAAAAGCAAATCATAAGCCAGCGGTCCGATATTAGTAATTTTAGTTAAATAAGCAACCAAACTGCCAGCGGCTGAACCTCTGCCTGGGCCGACCACAATACTGTTATTTTTAGCCCAGTTAATAAAATCCGCTACAATTAAAAAATAAGAAGCATAACCAGTTTTGGTAATAACTGATAATTCATAGTCAAGACGGTCCAAAATATCTTTTTTCTTAAATTCATGATTAGCAGATTTGGTTAAAACTACATGCTCCTCAACTCGCCAGTCAAAATCTGATTTGAGTTGCCCGCCATAACGCTCTGCCAAACCCTGAAAACATAATTTTCTTAAATGCTTATCCGCTGTTTCCCCTTCTGGCAAGATATAATTAGGCAAAATATTTTTGCCGAATTCCAATTCCACATTGCAGCGTTCAGCTATTTTTATGGTATTAGTAATTGCTTCAGGATAATCAGCGAAATCCTGGATCATTTGCTTTGTAGTACGCAGAGAAAAATCATCACTAAGCATTGATAAACGGTTGGGTTCAGCTACTTTTTTATTGGTTTGAATGCATAATAAAATATCCTGGGTTTTAGCATCTTCTGTATTAAGATAATGCGTATCATTAGTAGCGACAATGCCTAGATCATATTTCTTAGCTAATTCAGCTAAATTTTTATTAACGATTGCCTGCTCTGGCTCATTAGGATGATGCTGTAATTCTAAATAAAAATTATCTTTACCAAAAATATTCAAATATTTTTCCAAAACTTTTTCAACTTTAGCTGGATCTTTATAAGTTGAAATAGCATTGGGAATTTCACCTTTTAAGCAGGCTGAAAGCGCGATCAAGCCTTCTTTATATCTTTCTAAAACTTCGTAATCAACCCTGGGCTTATAATAAAATCCGTCTAAATGAGCCTTGGAAACCAGCTTAAGTAAATTACGATAACCTATTTCATTTTCAGCCAGCAGAATCAAATGGTAATTATCCTCGTCAATTTTACTTCGCTTATTTAAAAGGCCATAAGGCGCTACATAAGTTTCTACTCCCAAAATCGGCTTTAAGCCGACTTTTTTGGCTTTTTGATAAAATTCAATAATACCATACATTGAACCATGGTCAGTTAAAGCCATTGCTGGCATGCCATCAGCGACAGCTTTGGCCACTAAATCATCAATTTTAGCCATGCCATCAAGCAAACTATAATGGCTATGAACATGAAGAGGGACAAACGTCATAATGATACGAATTTACCCCAAAGGGGTCCCTTTGGGACGGATAAAATACAAATCTACAAATGTAAAAAATAATAACATTCGTTTCTATCTTAATTATAACTATAAATTCAGCCTTTTACAACGCCCAAAGGATACATTTGAGCTACTTTTTTAGCTAAACCAGCTTGGACCACAATATTAACCACATTATCAACGTCTTTATAAGCCAAAGGCGCTTCTTCTGCAATATCGCTAAAAGAAGCACAGCGCACCAAAATGCCTCTTTTTTCCAGTTCATCTTTAACCTGACGACCAGAAACCTGCCTTTTAGCAGCAGAGCGCGAAAGCCGGCG
>CAYNWH010000008.1:1502-14427 GCA_964400885.1 uncultured Gammaproteobacteria bacterium | reverse complement strand
AGAAACTTTATCAGGATTAGCTGCTAAAATCCGGCCATTTTCCTCACAATATTCCTTATCTTCTTTAAAAGCAAAACCTTTTTTAATGGCCCAATCAATTCCCTGACTTAAAACATCATCTAATTCTTGGGTAACAATACTTAATTTCCCGCTTTTACCTACGCCGCTTGGCACAGTGCGAAAAAGTTCATCAATTAAATGTTCAAATTTTTTATTCAATTCAGGTTTGCTTATTTTAGAGGTTAAAAGACGCACCCCACAATTAATATCATAACCCACACCACCAGGAGAAATTACTCCCTCCTCCCATTTTATAGCTGCTACTCCGCCAATTGGGAAACCATAACCCTGGTGGATGTCTGGCATAGCTAAAGAATATTTTAGAATTCCTGGTAAAGTCGCCACATTAACAGCTTGTTCAAGAGAACGATCTGATAAAATAGCGTCTAGCATTTTCTCATCAGTATAAACCCTGGCTGGCACTAACATATCAGAACGAAAATCTTGAGAAATTTCATAAAGATAATCGGAAATCTTTTTTAAATTATCTTTAGTTATCATATTTAATTTGGTAATTAGTCATTAGTAACTGGTTATTAAGTTATTGGAAATTTCTAATTAGAATTAAGTTCCTATCACTAATAACTAATAACAAATATTTAAATATCAAAAACTACCTCTGCCAGCCAATTACCGTCTAAATCTTCTTCTAATTTTAATTCATTATAAGTAGCGGCCTTGACTTCCAATTTAAATCCACTGACTTTAAAACCTTTAAGCACGCTTTCCAAATGCCAGAGACGATCTTTTTCAAAAATAACCAATTCAAAAGTATTGTAAATAACATCATTAATATCGCTTAAATAAATCAATTCATTTAAAAAATCCACTAAAAGTTCAGCAATATCATTAGTCTTTAATATTAATTCCATTTCTATAGGCTGATCCTTTAAAAGACTAGTCTGATCATATATATTAGCAAACATGCCCTTAGCCATATTAGCAAAAACCTCTTCTTTAGTTTTGCCTATGGTCCGAATTTTTAAATCAGCTGTGTGTTCCAAGTTTTGATAAGCTGGCATAAATTAAAATATAAAAAAAGATATTAAAAAACCCAAAAGCGTCCCAAGTACAATGGGCGGCAAGCCAGGCATCGGCGCCCTTTCTTTTTGGGTAATAAAAATAACATGCAGAATAATTAAGCCAAAGACTGCGCCTAAAGCACTGATTAAAGCAGTTAAAATATTGATTTTTAAACTGGCCACAATGAAAATGGCTGGCAAAGCTACATCTCCTGTGCCTAAAAACATAAATTCTGTAGTGGGACTGACATCTTTAATTTTTTTAAATAAACTTTTAAAATTAGCTGGAATAACAAAAGAAAAATGGACTTTGGATTCAGCCATGCCGCGAAACATCTGCACCATATGCTTGGTTTTATAAACCGCCCAATAATCATAAACTGCCAATAAAAGCAGGACTAAAACTGCAGCTGAAGGCGTTAAATTTAAGCCAAAAATCACGGCAATGGCAGCAATGGCTAAGGCAACTATTAAATCATGGACTAAAACATTGCGATAAATAAGCCAAAAAAAGAGCAAAAACCCCAATATATATAAAAAATCTGGCCAGGCAAAATAAGCCTGAGTAAAAATTAAAAGCCCTTCAAAAATTGCCAAATAAAACAAGCCCTTAATCAGCCAGGGCTTTTTAAAATATTTTAAGATTAGCAATAAAATAGCTGTAGCAACAATGAACATAATGACAAATTGCCAAAGTCCTAAGCCATTTTCCAATTTGACAGTTTCGTTAACAGGAACTTTTCGAGCTAAATTTAAAGCCACATTGATAGCCAAAAGCAAAGTAAAGGCAAACAAAAAAATCTCTAAAAAAAAGGTAAAATTTAAAAAATGTCTAAAACTTAATTTCATGCCTTTATTATAGCATTAAAAACTTGTTATAATAAGTAAAAAGCTCCCCATAATAGGAGAGCTTGAATAAAGGATATTGACAGACAGAGCCTGGAGGTAAAAGTTAAATTGAGTGAAGGTGGTTTTCTTTCTGCGGATCAGCAACGATTGGTGAGTTAATGCCTCCAAGCAACGATCTTCCCAGGGGAAAGAAGACACGGCATTGCCGTTAAGTTTTGAGTCTGCTGCCAATATCCTTATTCATAATTTAACAATCAGCTAATTAAGTTGTCAAACTAACTTATGCACATTATCTTTTTAGGCACAGGTCCTTCAACAGGCATCCCCAGAAAAGATTGCCAGGATTTAGTTTGTGAAGATGCCAGAAAAAAGGGCAGTAAATCAAAAAGAACCAGATCTTCAGCTTTATTAAAAACAGATAAGTTAAATCTTTTAATTGATTGCTCGCCTGATTTTTTAGAGCAAGTTAAGCGGGAAAAAATAAAAAAGATTAATTATGCTATAATTACTCATGCCCATTGGGATGCCAGCGGCGGCATTAAAAAATTAAACGGCTGGACCAAAAATAAAATTACCATTTACTGCCAAAAACAAACGATTAAAAAAATAACTAACAGATATAAAAATTTAACCAATCTTAAATTCCAGGCCATTAAACCTTATCAAAAATTCAAAATAGGAAATTGGGGGATTATTGCCTTGCCAGTCAAACATTATGTTTTAAATGAAAAAGACTTTCCTACTTTTGCTTATAAATTTGATAAATTTATCTATTGTTCAGATGTTATCAAAGTTCCCAATCAATCCTTAAAATCTTTTAAAAATTGCCAAAATTTAATTTTGGATGCAGCCATGTACTTTAAGCGCCAGTTTATTACCCATTTAAATACCAGACAAGCCATTGAATTAGCAAAAAAACAAAAAGTAAAAAATTTATATTTAACTCAAATCGGCCATTCTTATCCGCCTTATAAAATTGCCCGGGTAGAAATAGCAAAATTTGTTAAAGCCAAGAAAATTAAAACAAAAGTCTTTTTAACTTATGACGGCCTAAAAATTAAGTTATAATTTAATCAATTATGATGTTTAAAGACCGGCAAGATGCCGGGCAAAAACTAGCAAAGGAGTTAAAAGGATTCAAGAGCCAAAAGAATACTATTATTTTAGCCTTGCCCAGAGGCGGCGTGGTTACGGCTTTTAAAATTGCTCAAAATTTAAATTTGCCATTGGACCTCGTAGTTCCCCGTAAAATTGGCGCCCCTTTTAATGAAGAATTTGCGATTGGCGCTATCACAGAAACAGGCCAAGGCATTTTTGATCAAACATCAATTGAGACTTATAAAATTAGCCATGAATACCTTGAGAAAAAAATAGCCGAAGAAAAAAAAGAAGCTGAACGCCGGTTAAAAACTTATAGGCCAGACCAGTTGCCCTTGAATTTGAAAAATAAAACAGTCATTATAGTTGATGACGGCATTGCTACTGGTTTAACTATGAGAGCGGCCATTAAATCAGTTAAAGAGAAAAAAGCCAAAAAAATTATTGTAGCCGTGCCTGTGACAGCCCGAGATTCTCTTAAAATAATCCAAAAAGAAGCTGATGAAGTTATTTATCTTGATGCACCCTTATTTTTTGGCGCTGTCGGCGCTTTTTATGAAGACTTTGGCCAAACAACCGATGCAGAAGTGGTTGATTTAATGGAAAAATCTAAAAAGTTTGGCAAATAAAAATAAATTTATGTATATTTTTGCTTTAAAAAATGCCAAACAACTTAGCCGGCAAATTTGTAAAAAAACTAAGCTTCGCTTAGGTTTGTTTAAAGCCAAGCGTTTTAGCGATGGAGAAATTTATTTGCAGATTAAAAATGAAGTCAAAGGCCAAAAAGTTTTTATTCTTGGCTCAACTTGCCAAGATAAAAATATTTTAGAATTTTTAATTCTAATCAACGCGCTTAAAGAAAATGGCGCTAAAAAAATCACAGCCATTTTCCCCTACTTTAGCTACTCGCGCCAGGATAAAAAAGATCGACTGGGCGCACCAATTACGGCTAAACTCATGGCTAATTTATTTAAGCAAGCTGGCGTCAATCAATTTATTACCGTAGATATTCATAGCCAAAGAGACAAAGACTATTTAAAACCAAAATTAATCAACCTTGATCCCCTGCCCATTTTTGCCAATTATATTAAAAAAAATATAAGTCTAAAAAATACTATTATTGTGGCGCCTGATAATGGCGCTAGAAATCGCGCTTTTAAACTAGCAAAACTTTTAGATCCTTTACCGGTTTTAGTTATGCAAAAAATCAGGCCTCAGCAAAATATGGCTAAAATTTTAAAATTTAAAAAAAATATTATAGGCAAAAATGTTATTATCACTGACGATATGATTGATACAGCTGGCACGATCTGCGCAGCCTGCCATGAGCTTAAAGAACACAAAGTTAAAGATATTTATATTTTTACTACACACGGCATCTTATCTGGCCCGGCTATAGAAAGAATTAAAAAAGCACCAATTAAACAAGTAGTTTTAACTGATACATATCCGATACCTAAAGAAAAAAGAATTAAAAAAATTAAAATTTTACCAATTGCGCCGCTTTTAATCAAAGAATTATAAAAGAAAAGCCGCCCCGCACAGCGGGACGGCTTTAAACTTTTATTCAGCCTCGGTTGTTGCCGGAGGCTTATTTGTTTCATCGTAATGGACACGAACGATTTGCGGGTGCTTGGTTACGGCCGAAGTAATTTCTCTGCGAACATGCTCTGGGATTTGAAAACCGCGCACGGTCATGAAATCAGCGGTCAAAACACCCCTGACCATAATAGTGTAACCGTAAGATCGCCCATCACCCTTGATACCGACTGTCCGGTTACACTCCAATGCCACCACCAGCTGAGAAATCTGGTCGTAAATATTAAACTGCTTAAGTATTTCTGTGACAATATTATCAGCCCAGCGAACAATGGCCAGCCTTTTAGCTGTAACTGGTTTGCCGACTATACGTACGAACAGGCCAGGCCCGGGAAAAGGCTGTCTTTCTGAAACTGCTGCTGGCAAACCCAGCTGACGCGCCAGATCCCTGATTTCGTACTTGAAAAGCCGACGCAAGGGATGCAGTTCTTGGATGCTGAAATTCAGTCCGATGTTGTGATGCGACTTGATCAGAGCTGATTCGCCAGCAGCGCCTGATTCAATGATGTCCGTGGCCAAGCTGCCCTGGATTATGAATTCAGCGCTGAATTTTTTAGCTTCCTGCTCTAGGATCTTTTTATAGAGCCGACGAAAAATACGGCGCTTATGCTCTGAATGAGTGGCTTTGGACAAAGCTTTGGTGAATCTTTTGGCTGCATTCACAACTTTCAGCTGAACACCGGCTGATCGTGCATTAGCGCGTATTTGCTCCAGCTCATTTTGGCGCAAGTTGCCAGCATTAATGCAGATTGCCAAAAGGTTGGAACTAAAAATCGGCTGGGCAATCGTGGCCAAGGTAGTTGAATCAACTCCGCCGCTAAAACCAAGAATGGCTTTTTTAGCTTGGCCATCATGGCCAATAACTGCTTGACGCAGTTCAGCCCTGATTTCCTCAATCACATCAGCTGGCTGCCAGTTTTTGCTGCAGCTACCAGCTTTTTGTAGAAAACGCTCCAAAATACTTTTTCCGCCGGCTGTATGAGTCACTTCCGGATGAAACTGCAAACCCCAGATCTTACGCTTGTAACTGACCATGCCAGCGATTATTTTGCCTTTATTAGACCAGGCAATCGGCCTAAATCCAGGCGGCAATTCTGCCACACTATCGCCATGGCTGGCCCAGACAGTGCCCTCTTGAGCCATTTTTTTGAAGATTAAATCTTGAACTTCAAACCGGACAAAAGTTTCACCATATTCTTTGTGTTCTCTGCTAGGCGTAACCCTGCCGCCAAGCTTAAAAGCCAGCCATTGCATGCCATAACAAATGCCAAGGATAGGAATGCCTAGAGTCAGAATTTCTTCTGGCGGCTGAGGCGCATCCTGCTCGTAAACACTGGCACTGCCACCAGACAAAATAATAACTTTAGGCTTACAGGTCTTTAAAAGCGTCCTAGCTCTGGGCGGCGAAACAATGATTGTCCGATAGCCCAATTCCCTGATTGTCCGGCCAATCACCAGCGTGTACTGGGAACCCAGATCAATAATCAGAATTTCAGGCTGTTCCATTGATGACTCTTTCGTATCCATTAATCATTTCCTCCTTTCTCAAGGTACATTTTTTTGAATTTTAAAAGAGCCTTAAAAGGCTCCCCCTTTTTGCCGTTTATTCAAAATTGTTATTTTAAATATATCAAAACTTATCAATCAAAGCAAACTAAAACGCACTGTCTGTCATTCTGAACGGAGTGAAGAATCTCTTTGGCACCCAATTACAAGGAGATCCTTCGTTGCACTCAGGATGACAGTGCGTTTTTACAGTAAGCCTTTATCAGCCAAATTAATTAATTTGCCTTCTTTTACCCAGGACCAATATTTTTTAGGGATTAATTTTTGGGCCAGTTTAGTATTTTTACGGCCAGCAATAAAATTGGCCTGATAAAAAACTTCCCAAAATTTCTCAAAATTTTTATCATTAATCTCCAGATTAAACTTTTCAGTCGGCAGCTGATAAAGCTTATCCTGATAAAGAAAGTAAATTAATTTCGGAGTTTTTAATAATAAATTATAGCCGAAATAACGATTTTTAAAATTTTTAATCACCAAATCACCCACTTGGCTTTCTTCTTCAAAACAACCCAGCAAAAATTTCTCCTGGCCTTTTTCAACAGGTATAAAACGGATAAAACCTAAAGCCCGGTGAATTTCTTTTCTCACCTGGCTAGCCAGATCAAGTAAATTCTTGGCTTCTTGCGAACTTTTATTATTAACATAAAGAATGCCAAATTTTAGAGCTTGTCTGATTAATCCAATAATTACTTGATATTTAAACGCTTTCCAATGGCGCAAAGCAGTTTCAATATTATTTTTAAATTGCTCAAAATCTTCATTTTTATTTTTCAGCCATTTAACAGGGCCGAACTTATGATCGTGCTGCTGTAAAATCTCTGACCAGTTCAGATTATCAATATCAATAAAAATTTCCTCCTTAAATAAATTATCGGGCTCATTTTTAGAGCTCAAAAAATAGCCGGTCAAATTGCTATATAAGACTGCATACAAAATTGATTCAAATTTATCTTGAAATTTAATTATCATATATTTTAAATTCCAATAACCAATTACCAATAATCAAACAAATTCTAATGACCAAAATTCTAAATTGAAAAATTTTAGATCATTAATTATTAGATATTAAATATTATTTGGTATTTGGAATTTGGTTATTGGTTATTAAGATTATACTGCTTCCAAACAAAGGCTTAATTGCAAAGCTTCTTCTTTTTGTTCTGGTCTTAAAATGCCGGTAGCCAAAACACTTTGCTTAAAAATCGGGAAAAATTTAGAGCCAGTTAAATATTTTGTACCGCCAAAATAACGACCGTTAATTAAAATGAAATCAAGAGCTCTTTTTAAAACCACGCCAATATTTTTTAATTCTTCAACTGTTTTTATCTTATATTGCCGGCGCAAACTCATAATACGGCGCGCACTTCTTTCACCCAGGCCAGGAATGCGCAATAAAACAGAAAAAGGCGCTTTATTAATCTCAATAGGAAACTTATCCAGATTAGCCAAAGCCCAGGCCATTTTTGGATCCAGATCCATAGGCAAATTACCGCTTTGGTCAAAAGGCAATTCTTTCAAGCTAAAACCATAGCGCCTTAGCAGCCAGTCCGCCTGATATAGTCGGTTTTCCCGCTTTAAAGGCACTGGCTCTTTAACTGGTAATTTACAATCCTGATTAACTGGCACAAATGCTGAATAATAAACCCGGCGCAAATTAACCTTTTGGTAAAGCCAGGTACTGGTAGTCATGATTTCCTGATCACTTTCACCAGCTGCGCCTACCACCATTTGCGTGGTCTGCCCAGCCGGAATTTTACGTTTATCCTGATTAATAATTTTTTTCATAATTAACATTGGTGATATTAAATCCTCTTTTAATCTTTTCTCCGGTGAAATTAAAGCTAATTTAGGCCCACTTGGACATTCAATATTAATACTCATGCGATTAGCTAATTTTGCGCCTTGTTCAATTAATTCCTGACCTACACCAGGCAAAACTTTCAAATGAATATAGCCAGTAAAATTGTATTCAAAGCGTAAAATTTTCACCACTTTGATCATGCGTTCCATGGTTTCTTCAGAATTTCTAAGAATGCCTGAAGTTAAAAATAAGCCTTCCACGTAATTTCTTTTATAAAATTCCAAAAATAAATCAGCTAATTCTCGCTCGCCAAAACAAGTCCTGGGCTTATCATTACTTTTACGGTTAACACAATACAAGCAATCATTAACGCACTGATTAGTCAAAAGCACTTTAAACAAAGACACACAGCGTCCGTCAGGCGTAAAAGAATGGCAAATGCCCATGCGTGTGACATTGCCTAAGCCTTTAACGCCCCAGTTTTGAGGGGTGCAGCCAGTAGAAGCGCAAACATCATATTTGGCCGCTTCAGTTAAAATTTTTAATTTATCTAAAATTTCCATGGAAGTAAAATTAGATTCAGCTGGCTTAACTCACCACTAAAGCCCATAACATTTAGCAGTTTTCAAGCCAGCTGATCATATTTCTATTAGTTTCACTCCCTATTTAAATAAATAGGTTTTAATATTTATTATTAAATTTTAAACTTGGATCAAGCGCTGAAATAAAGTCGAAAAAGTGGCAAATTAATCTGCGGTAAATTGATTTTTGTTTTCTGCTCATAAAATTTAATAGTTAATAATTATTTGTAAAATTTGTAGCCAATTTGTATATTTGTAACAATTTATTTATAATAAAAAAAGAGGAGCCTTATTAATTTAATAGGTGTTTCTCTGTCGCGAAACAGAACTTGCCCCAAACTTTGGGGCGAGTTTTGTTTTAAAAGATACGTTATCTAAAGTACTTACTCACCCCAAAAGCTCCAGGTGCTTTATTAATTAATTTTAAATAGTACTAAATTTTCTGATCACTGCCCTGACAATGCCCTGCACCAAAACATTTTTAGCATAAATAGGTTTCATTGCTGAATTAGCCGGCTGCAACCTGATGCGATTAGCTTCCCTATAAAACTTTTTTAAAGTAGCAAAAGCATTATCAATTAATGCCACCACCACCTGGCCATTTCTCGGACTGGGGTTTTGCTCCACTATTACATAATCACCGTCATAAATACCTTCTTCAATCATGGAATCACCTTTAACTTTTAAAACATAGGATTTGGCTTCATCTTTCACAAAATCTGCCGGCACAGCAATTTGCTCTTTATTTTCAACTGCCTCAATCGGCTGGCCAGCTGTAATTAAACCAGCCAAGCTTAAAAAAATCGCTTCGGCCCTTTCATTTTCAATAATTTCAATTGACCTGGCCTCATTAGGATCTGTTTTTAAATAGCCTTTTTCCTGCAAAGTCTGGACATGTTCAGCAACTGTAGCACTTGAAGATAAACCAAAATGCTGACCTATTTCCCTATAACTTGGCGCATAACCCTTTTCATCTGTAAACTCTTGAATAAAATCGAGGATTTGTTTTTGGCGTTTTGTTAATGACATAGTGTTTTAGAATTTTAGCGTTTTAGAATTTTAGTAATTATTTTAATGTTTTGACCCAACTATTTAACATTTTTCCGATTTCATGACATAAACTAATTAATTCCGCATATTTATCTTCACTTATATATTGTAAATCATAACTTAATAAAACTTGATATTTTAATTCTTCTAAAGAGCCTTGAGCATATGAATAAAACTGAAATTTATCTCTCCCCTTTCTTCTAAAACCTTCAGCAATATTTGACGGTACAGAAACAGCACAACGCCTCATTTGGGCTATCAAGCCATATTTCTCCTCATGAGGAAAAATAACGGTATGTTTATAGATTTGTAATACTAACTGATGAGACTTTTGCCAGACCAAAAGATCTCTTATATTTAAAATTTTTGTCATTATTATTTAATTGATTAACTAAAACTCTATAATCTGAAACTCTAAAATTCTTTATCATACCGAATAAAAACCGAACATTTATACTTTAATAATACACCGAACAAAAACCGAATGTCAAGCCTACTTATCCACATCTACCTTATTGGCTTTATTTAATCAACAAAAACAAAAATCCCCCGTCAAGCGAGGGATTATCTTATTTTTTCTTTTTTGCAGCTTTTTTCTTTTTAGCTGTTTTCTTTTTAGGCGCGCAACAACCGCATCTGGGCATAAATTTAGATTAGTTATTAGTTATTAGTTATTGGTTATTAGTTATTGATCATTGGCCAGCTGTATGATTATGATTTTTAACTTTTTCAAATTCTTTTTCTTCTTGTTTTAATTCCTGATGCACAACTTTTTTTTCAGGATAAAATCTTAACAAGGAAAAAACAATCAAACTACCTAAAAGAATGCCAAATAAATTCAACAAGAATAAAGATAAAGATCCTGATAATACTTCTAAATTTAAGTAAGCTATACCAATACCAATAACTGATAAAGGCGGTAATAACGCAATAGCCACGGCCACACCCACGATTCGTTCGGAAAATTCTTCTTTAGCAAAAGCAAAAGCAGCAGCAATACCAGAAGCCAAGGCCACACCAAAATAAATCAAATTCGGATGGGCTCTTGAAAGTATTTCCTGATTTAATTCTTTATTAACCACAAAAAAAACAAAGACTAAAGAAATAGCCACCACATAAATAATAGCAATCAATAAGACCCGCAAAGAGCGAAAAATTAGCTTGGGATCAGCCATAACAATACCCATGCTAATGGCTAAAATCGGAGAAAGTAAAGGCGAAATAAGCATACCGCCTATTATAATTGCTATGTTATCCAATACAATACCAAAAGTAGTCACTATAGCGGAAAGAATTAAAATCAGAAAAAAAGCATGAGTTGGCGAACTTGATTCTATTAATTTTTCTATGGTTTTTTTCCTTTGGTCCGGATTAATTTTAAATAATTCTACATCAGGCATAAATTTTAACTTATTTATAATATGATCTAATTATAACAAAATTTCAGAAAAATTAAAACTTGCTTTTGGGATAAATTACTGCTAATTTTAAAGAAGTTCCTTTATCGGTTCATCAGCTGATAAAAAAGGGGGCAAAAGGCAAATGGGTAAAAAGAAAAAAAAGAAAGATAAAAGGGTCTGTTTGAGATGCGATCGGGAATTTTTCAGTGAGGGAATTTATAACAGAATCTGCCCTAGCTGCACTGAATCAAATTCCAACATGGCGCCTGAGGCAGAGCGGCATGACAACAACTATAACTCAGATCCTCAGTAGAGCTTTCTCTAAATTCATGAGAAAGCTCTTAAATTTACTTAATTTTTCATTAAATCAGCTAAATTCTTTAAATGTCCCTGATCATAAGTTAAAACATTATGATCCTCTTCACCGGCTGGCCAAAAATCACCTTGCTGATTTTTAAATATCAATCTAATTGTATTTGAGGTGTAAGTCAGGTAATCATAATTCCAGAGCTCAAAAATGTAAGCATCAGTTTCCTGACGATCAAAGCCTGTCACCCAGTTATGCTGGTCAAAAGTTTCTGCGATATAACCGCCGGTCGGATAAGGGCCCCAGTATAAAATTTTCTGCTGATAATTTTCCCGAGTTAAACGCTGGTAAGCATTTAAAACAGTGGCTTTAAATTCCAGTTGCGGCCGGAATAAATTTACCGCCTGAATAAAACCGTTTCGTAATAAAGGCACACCTGACAGATTATCAGGCAGACCTACCAGAAAATTTTCCTTTGATAAATCTAAAACTTGCGCTGCATCCACTTGAACAATTCCTTGATTCAAGTTCGCTGCCAGCTGCCAATTGTAATTTTTATTTAATAAATTAGCGGCAAAATAAACAAGCAAGGCAATGAGCAAGATATTTTTTAGATATCTTTCCTTTATTTGCCAGACCAAAAGGCTCAACAAAATAACAAAAGCTACTGAAGGTAAATAATTATACCGCTCCCCTTCATCATTTAAATTATTAAAAGCCAGAAAAATAACCGGCAAGATTAAAATCAAATAAGCATCGATTAAAAAAGCCGCTTTATAAAAATATTTGCGGCAAACATACAAAATTAAAACTGCCAGCAAAATTATTAAAAGAACAAAAAATATTTTATTAGCTGCAAAATAATCAGTCAGTAATACCCGTAAGTTGCCAGAAAAAAATAAATCCGTAATCAAGGCAATGATCATTTTAGCCATGGCATTAAAATCTATTTTAAAGGTTGAGCGCGCATAATAGCCAAAGATAAGACCAATAGCTTCATAACGCACTAAAAAATAACCAATTAGCAATATCCAATAACCAAAGGGATACAAGATGATATCGCGGGCTTTAAATTTATTTTCTTTAATTGCCTGATAAAGTTCCCAAACCACAATTAATAAAGGCAAAGTGATAGCGATTTCTTTAGTTAAGAGCGCAATAATAAAACTTAAAGCAGAAAGCAGTAAAGCCACAAAGCTTTTTCTTTGGCGAAAAAGCAGATACAAATAAAAAGCTAGCAAATAGAAAAAGCTGGCCACAGGGTCAGCCACAGCCGCGATCCAAATTACGGCCTCGCTATGATTAGGCAACAGCGTAAAAAAAACAGCTGCTAAAATCGCAATTTTATTTTTTCCTTTAATATTTTCCAGTAAAGTTAAAGCCAGCAAATATATCAGAAAGCAAATGCCAATATGGAAGATTAAATTAGTCAGATGATAAGGTAAAGGATTGAGGCCGCCGAGTTTATAATTCAGCCAGAAAATCAAATTCACCATGGGCCGATAAGAGCCACCCTGCCCTATTTCTCCATAATAATTAGAGCCAAAATAATGCCAAACGGACTGCTGATTGGTTTGCGTTAAATTTAGCCA
>CAYNWH010000008.1:0-1402 GCA_964400885.1 uncultured Gammaproteobacteria bacterium | reverse complement strand
GCTATGTTTATTATAACAAAAAAGCGCGCTTTGCCTAGCAAAGCGCGCTTTACCATCCCCTTTTTTCCCGCAAATACCTGCGGGTAACTTCTGCTTCAGATGGAATTTCGCCAAAATCATCATAAACATGGGCACGAGCTTCTTCTTCAATGATCTGTCGAAACTTTTCTCCGTATTGGGCTGTAAAAATGCTAATGGCTTCAATAATGCCTTCATCATGATGCCGTTTTTCGCGATGATAAAAAACCGTAAATACGGTATCATAACCTTCTTTGTTAGAATAATAGTCAAACCATTGATGCAGTTCAAAAAGCAATTTGCAAATCACTTCCCTGTTATCAATCAGAAACTGGGGATACTTTTGCTTTATTCTATACAAAGAATTGTCAAAATGCTCCTGAAATTTCACTCTGATTCACCTCCTTTTTTATGGACTAATCAGTTTGAGCGAAGATACCTTGAGATTAACTAAAAATTTATATAAAATCAAGCTTGCATTATATACTTAAAAATATTAAGCTAAGAACAAACAATTAACTCAAAATTATGGCTTTTCCTAATGAACCATTATCGCAATTTCAAAAAATGACCTGGGATATTTACGGTTTGGCAGATGATCGTTTATATTCTAACTGGGATCTTATCAGTAATATGGAAAGATTTACCATGTGGGGTTTAAAAGGGATACGTAAAGGCAAAATTGGCGATTTACCAAGCGCCAAAACTGACAAAGCAGAACAGACTAATCAGGCTGAATCTTTTTCTAATGCTTTTTCCACGGCTGGTTTAAAATTTAATCTGCTTCTAGCTGCAGCTTGGCTTTTTGCTTTATGCTCCCGTTTGCATATTGATCTAGAAAAACAACTATGGGAACGTTTCCCTTATTATTGCCCCTATTGCGGCCAATTGCCCTGTAATTGTAAAAACTGGAAAGGTCCGCGCGCAGAAATTAAAGCTCCCATCAAAGCCAAACCGCAAACTTTGGCTCAAATGCAACGAATGTTTGAAGAAATATATCCAGCTAAAAACCGGACCTTAGAACATGGCGGAGTGCATTGGGCTGAGGAATTAGGTGAACTTTCTGAAGCCTGGCATTTATTTGAAGGCACGCATAAACAAAAACATTTTCGGCAAATAGAAATTGAAGCAGCTGATTATTTTAGCCATTTTCTAACTGTGGCTAATTCTGCCGGTTTTAATTTTGCCGAGGAATTTTATAAGCTTTTACCCGGCTACTGTCATGTTTGCGGCCAAAAAATCTGTGTTTGTAATTTTTTCTAAAATATAAAAGCGCCTCGGCTTTAGCCGGGCGCTTTTTATTATTCATTTTTTAATTTTTCTAAAAACTTTATAACATTTAATTGCGGATAAACACTGATTCGTTTCAAGGCCATTAAATCAG
>CAYNWH010000007.1:0-60252 GCA_964400885.1 uncultured Gammaproteobacteria bacterium | reverse complement strand
TTATAGGTAAAAATTTTCTATGTTTAAATTAGGCAAATCAAAACTGCAAAAAGTGATAATTTTATTTATTACTATAATTTTTGTTTTTAGTAATTTTTACACCCTTTTCTTATTTAATACTAAAAAAGCCGAAGCCCAGATCCCTGTATTTGATGTTCCCCAGGAAACCCTTCAAGCAATGTGGTTTGCTGGAGACACAACAGAGAAGATTACGACCAAGATCTGGGATGAAATTGTGGCAGTTTTCTTTAAAAATATTTTGGGCAATTTAGCTAATTTGATTGCTAAGCAATCAGCTATGTGGGTAGCAAGCGGTGGTAAGGGTGAGGGGCCGCAATTTATTAGTGATCCTAATTTTTGGAATAGTTGGTTTGACAGGGCTGCCGGAGATTTTGTCCAGACAACTTTGAAAAATTTGACTGGTCTGGATATTTGTACTTTGGATCCGCGTATAGCCATCAATTTAACCTTAAATATTCCCATGTTCCCAGAATGGTCGGGCTCTTATAATCCAGACTGTACCTGGACTCAATTAAGAAGCCATTGGGAAGAAATTGGGCAAAGAAAGCTTACAGATTTTATTTCTGCTGATTTTGGCATTGGTGCAGGCGGCACTTTTGATGAGAACGTAGGCAGATTAAATTCTTCCATTGCTAATGATACTAGTTTGAAAAGATGGGATACAGCTTTAGCTCAGGCTTATGCAAAAAATTGTGAGACAGGACAAATAAATGGAAATATTACTACTTGTTCTGAACCCCCAGTACAAACAGACTTAAAGGGTGCGGCTACAGCATTAGATGCTTTTACAGCTTCTTTGCGTGCAGATGTGGAAAATATAATCACTCATAGAGTGGCTGATACGCCAGCCGACCTGAGCGTTGGCCGTTATCCCATTACGCCGGAAAATATGCCGATAATCAAAGATGCTTGGCTAAAGAAAATAGAGCCATATATAGCAGGATTAAATAATACTATTACTAATTATGGCCAGTGCCAAAACAGGACAGCCTGTGCCTTAAATCAAAAACCTTGCGATTCAATTTTAGGCGGTTTAAATTTTAATCCTTTCCAATGCCCAGTGCAGGATCAGGCCCTGGCTTTAACTTATCAAACAGAATTTAACCAAAAAGCCGGCCAGGTAGTTAATATTGCCAATGCGATTAAAGGCGGCTATGAATATTTGCAAAGCCAGATTAACCAGAATTTTGTACCTGATCTTTTGGAAGGCAGTGCAGCTTATAATTCCCAATTAGCTGCCGGGCTTTTTGACCCAGAAGCTAATGAATTTAATGCTTATGATAAGATAACCAGCGGAATCATGAAAGAGGGCTTTAATGCTTGGCTTAATAGCCGTTTGCAGGCCACGATTGATCAGGGCTGGCAATCAGTGACTGACCGCATTGCTGGCACGATTAGGACACCTTCTAATTTAATTAGAGCCAGAGCTGAAAAAGATTTAGCAGCAGGCGGCAGTGTTGCTTCATATTATACTAAGGAGATAGTAGCAGATGCTTTGGGCGTTTTTTTAGAGACTCTTTGGAATCAATTGGCTTTGAAGCTGCTTGATTTATTAAATCCTCAGCAAACAGTAGAAACTACAAAGACCCTTTTAGCCCAGCAAGGCGGGGCAGCGGCTTTACAAACGCCAGCAGGTTCGCCAAACTGGAATCCATTTGAAGAATTAGTCACTTCGCCGGCAGGCATCCAAAGTTATATTGAAAAGATTTCCCAAAAATTCACTGTTAATTTTTCTTTTAAAGACATTAATTTATTGGCAGACTTTCAATTAAATATCAAAGGCCAGGCAAACCCTAATCTTTATAATAATGTAATTGATCCCAATTTTGCCCTTGCTATTAATGATGGCTTGACTATTAAAGATGCAATTGATAAAGGCAAATTAGTAGGCGATTATACTTTTTCTTGGGGCGAAGAAGCTGCGCCAGGCACATATAATTTATCTAATATTAAAAAGTTAAGAAAAGCTAGAGTCGTGCCTTTAGGCTTAGAGTTAGCCGCTGAATTAATTAGAGATTGCAATTATCGCAAGACAGTGGATAATGGCGCTTATAAAGATTTTAGTGATGTCACTGCTACAGATAAGTTTGGCTTTAATGAGCAAAGTGATCCCTTTAAATCGCAAAGATTACAAAATTGTTTATTTAGGCCCTTTACTGGCGGCGGGGAAGGATTAGATGATGTTAGAAATTATAATATTAATAGATTAAATGAAGTGGCTAATGCGACCTTGGCAGATGTAGTGAATGGTTTTGATAAGGCAGGTTCTGGCACTTGCGGTGATTTTGATGAAAATGAATCACCTTTTTGCAATTTAGTTGATCCGAATTGGGTTTTGAAATTGCCAAGTACGCGCTGTGCAGTGCAGACCGATATTGAGCCTTATGGTGAGCTTTTGACGACTAATAGTAATAGCCAAAGATATTCGCGCTGTCCGGATTTTGCCAGCTGTTTAACAGAGGATGGCAAGGGCGGCTGTGTAAATGAAAATTATGGTTTTTGCGTTAAAGAAAAAAATGTCTGGCAATTTGCTGCGAATACTTGTCCAGCAGAATTTAATAGTTGTCGGACTTACAGTGTAACTGGTCTCAATGGTGCCAGCACTGTTTCTTATTTAAAAAATACTTTAAGCGGCAGCAATATTTGCGGCCCAAACAATGCCGGCTGCACTTGGTATTCAACTGCTGCTGATTTAGCCGGCGCTTGGCAAACAGATAGCAGGATTTATTTAAATCGTTATGTTAGCACCTGTGATCGGCAAAATGAAGGCTGTAATGAATTTTTCTTATACCGCGATTCAGCTAATAATTTAGTGGCAGATTCAAGCTTTGAATATGCTCCGGATGGTAATTTCCCGGCTAATTGGGATTTAAGATTAAAGGATGAAGTGGCTAGCGCAGCCGATTGTCAAGGCACTTACAATGAAACCTGTCTTAATTATGGCTATGATAATCAAAGTGATTGTTTATTGAATAATGGTACTTGGTCCGGTTATTGTTTAGATGGTACAAGCATCACCCAAGATGAATGTTTAGCTAATGGGCAGACGTGGGATTATCAATGTTTAGGTGCTATTAATAATAATGTGAATGAAACAGACTGCTTGGCTAATGTTGGTGATTTTAAAAGATTTTGCACCAGTAGCATTTTGAAATATAATCTTTGTGAGAATCCGCAATTTGCTGATGATCCGGCTACGACTGGAGTTAATGAAGCTGAAGAAAAATGTCAAGCTAATGGCGGCACTTGGCAGCAAAAATGCGAAGTAGATGGACAAGTCGAAGAAAAATTATCAAATTTAGATACTTGTGAACCAGGCCCAGATGATACAAATTGCCAACCTAGTTGTGAATCTAATAATGGCAGCTGGCATGAATTTTGTCAGGGAGCCAGTTTATATAATTCTACAAAAGAAGATTGCAATAATCTTTTAGGGACTTGGCGCGGCGAAGGGCCATTTAGTGATCGGGCATTTGTTTCCAGAGATGGCACAGATGTGTGGCAAGGTTTAAGCAAATTGGCAATTAATATCGGTGATTTGACAGATAATCAAGCATTAGTGCTGGTTTATAAAAGTAAGTTTGCTGATGAAAACAAGATCTTAACCAGGGCTGGCGATACTTATACAGCGACTGCTTATTTAAAAGCTAATTTGCCTCTGAGCCAGCCGATCAAATTTAATTTGGCTAAGATGAGACAGACTCAAAGCGAGCTAAATAGCAAACAGTTTTATGTTGATCAATATTATAATCAAGTTGATAGCACTTTAATTACTGGTGCTGGTGGCACAGAATTGGATATCATGATTTATTTACCCGGCGGGCAAGCTGGAACGACTGTTTATCTGGATGGGGTTGATTTATCGCTTAATTCTTTAGACCAGGTTAGAAATTATAATTTCGTGACAGCTTATACTGATTATGACGCTAACAATAAATTATATTATAAAAAGCCGCCGGCTCGGTTAGATTGCCATGGTTATGGACCTGGTGATCCGCCGCCAGTTTTAAATATTGATAATAAAATAGCTTGTGAAGACCCAGAAGGAGCAGGTGGTTTTTGGGATCAGCCGACAGCTACGAGTTCAGCAGTCTTTGTGCCAAATGTCACAGCTTGTTATAAATATAAGCCAGATGATTCAATTTGTGGCAATTTTATGAAAGTTTGTGAGCCAGAAGAAGTCGGCTGCCAAATTTATACGCCAGTAAATGGTGATCCCCAAATACCAGGCGTGGTTAGTTTGACTGATTATTGTCCGGCGGAATGCGTGGGTTATGATACCTTTAAGCAAGACCCGGTTTTATATGAACCAGAGCCAGATCCTTTATATAATTATTTTATTCCTAATACAGCCAAGACTTGCACTTTAGCAGAAGTAGGCTGTGCCCAGTTTACTAATTTAGATGCTGTAGCTGCGGGAGGCGAGGGTATTGGATATTTTACTTATCTAAGGCAATGCATTAAGCCCAATTTAGGTTTGGGAGAAAAAACATTTTTCACTTGGCAGGGTTCAGCTTCAGGACCGCCTCAATTGATTAAATATGAGTTTCAGCAAGATACTGCAACTGGCGCGCCAAAAACTATTGATGATTCTGGCGATTGCCGTTTGACTTTGGGCGAATTTGATTTTAATTGTGTTAATTTCTTTGATAGTAATGGAGTCAATTATTACCGAGATATTAGAAAAACTATTTCTGTTGCTGATGATTGCCATCCTTTTAGAAAAACAGAATCAAATCAGGATAATTGTCTTAAGACTAATGGCCGCTGGCAAAGCGATACCCAGTCTTGTATTTATGATGCTATTCCTAGTGAAGCGATTTCTTGTTCAGCCCAAGCTAATGGCTGCCGAACTTTTATTGGCAATCAGGGCAATAATGTTTATGTCCAAAGCTTTGATACTTTTGAAGACGGAGCAGGAGCTTTAGATTGGTATGCTGGAGCAGAGGGTACTTCCTCAGAAGGCTTATCTAGAGTAGGCGAATCAGTGACAGTGGGTGGGCATTCTTTATTTGTTTCAGCGCCAGTCACTACCATACATAAATTTATTGATATTCAGCAAAATAATTTATATACGCTTTCTTTCTGGGCTAAGACCGACAACCCAGCCGGTGAAGTTATTACAGCTAAATTCAGCACTGCTGTGCCTGATTCTCAGGATTCAACTTTGGAAGAATTTGCTACTTTGGCAACTAATTTGCGTCTAACTAATGAATGGCGCAATTACACTTTAGGCCCGGTTTTCGTCAGCTGGGATAATGTTGCCAATAATAGTTTAATATTTGACTCGCTGGATAGCAAAGTTTATCTGGATAATATTTTGTTAAAAGTGGTTAAAGATAATGTCTATGTAGTTAAAAATAGCTGGCAGACGCCAGACAGCTGTAATCAAAATATTTTTGGCGCTGAAGAAGAAGGCGCTATGCTGGGTTGTCAGGCTTATCAGGATTTATTGAGCCAGACCCATAACCTTAAATCCTTTACGAATTTATGCCGCTCCAGCGCTGTTGGCTGCCAGGCTTTGATTGATACTCAAAATTCAACTAACTCTAATAAACAGCTGTTTAATGATGATAACGCCTCGTTTTTAGATGATTATACTGTGCCACAGGATAATTTAGTGACTTTGGTGCTTAATGATAAGTATAGCTGCACTAAAGATAATAAAGGCTGTAAAAAATTAGGCCAGTCAACTTTCCAGGGTGTAACAGTTAATTTTAATGATATTTATATTAAAAATGATCCGGATAAATATATAAATGTGCCTAATGCTATTATGTGCAACGAAGAATCATTGGGCTGCACTGAATTAATTAATGACTCAGGCAATGCTGAATATTTTAAAATTGATCCAGCTAAGCTTTGCCAATACACCACTAGCACGCTTAATGGCCAGGGAGTGGAAGGCTGGTTTAAAAAGGGCAGTCCGACTTTAGGCTGTGCGGCTTTGAATTTTGAGACAGCTCAAAGTTGCCAGGCTAATGGCGGCGGCTGGAGTTCAAAATACAACCAGTGCGCGCCTATTTTCGCTGAGATTAAAGATCAAGAAATCTGTGAGTTCCAAAACGGCGAATGGCTAACTGATACTGCTACTTGCTTAGCTTCTCCTTTTACTATTTATAAAGTTGAAGAAGCTAATAAATATAAAGGCTTTGTGGGTGAATGTGATAGCAAATGGAATGGCTGCACAGAATTCGTGGACATTAATCCTAATTTTGTTTTCAATGGCAGTTTTGAATCAAATGATCCGACTGGCCTGCTTTCTAACTGGCAAACTCAAGCAGCTAGTTCTGGCGGCCAGAAAATAGAAACAGATAATCCTAAACTGGGTAGCCGTGCTATTAAATTAATTAAGAGAACAAGCCAGGATTGCCCTAGTACATATTTATACCCAAATACTGATTGTTCTTTAGAGGAAACAGATGTGCCTACCTATGCTATTAGCCAGACTATTGCCCGTTTAGAAAAAGGTAAAACTTATAAAATTTCATTTTATTACCGCGTACCAGAAGATGCTAAAGGCAGAGGTGATCAATGTCCTTTGCCAGAAGCGGCTTTTGAATTTAATTCTTTAGATCCTAATGTGGCTCAAGGACCGCTTTATGTTTTTAGCGCAGAGAGTGACTGGAAAAAAGTAGAAGCGCTTTATACTGTGCCGGCTGACACAGGAGAAGACTTGCAAGATTTTGAACTAGTCTTATATGCGCCGCTTAATCTAAATCAAGGCGCTAATAAGGGTAATTGCCCTGATTCATATGTAACTTATGATCAGGTTGAAGTTAAAGATAATACTGAAGATAGTTATTTTGTAATTGACCAGGGATCTAATTTGGATCGTTCAAGCTGCACTGCAGTTGACTGGAATGCGGGCTGTGTACAGTTTTTAAATACTGATAGAAATAGTGCAGAAATTTTAAAAGTTCAGGCTGACCGCAATTGCCAGGAATGGGCAGTCTGTACGAGCTATTGCAGTGATCCCCAATATAAAAAAGAAAGTGATTGTCTGGCAGCAGAGCAAGTCTGGCAGCCGGGTGTTTGCACTGAGACTGGTTTATGTATTGAAAGTTCAGGCGGGGAATGCATTAAATTTTCAGCGGAAAAAGACAATGTGCGTTACGATCTTGATAACCAGCCTTTGGTGATAAAGAGAATTAGCGATTATGTTAATAAAAAAGGCTATATTTATCGTTTTGGCGCCGGATCCTTAAGTGATTTAGTGCAATGGCGCGCTGGTGATTTTTCCGGCTACAGCATACCTGATCGTTTGCCTATTGAATCTGAATTAGAAAAAGGCTTTAGCACTTATCCTTTAGTCAATAATTTAGCTGGTCAGTCAGATCTGCGTTTTGTAGAGCCGATTTGTAAAATTTTCCCAGCGCAGGATTCACCAATGCTTTACGATTTAATTAAGCAACCTGGTTATAAAGATTTATTAAATCTTTACAGCCAGAGCGTGCAGCTGGATCAGTCAGGCAATTTATGCAATTACGAAGAAGCAAATGCTTTAGGCACTAAAGTTAATTTTCCGCTGGGTACTGTTACGGCTACGCCGCCTACTGTGACTAAAATTTGTACTTCCCCTAGTGATATCAAAGGTAAGGTTTGCAAAGATAATACGGATTGCCAAACAGGGCTAATTAGCGGCATTACCAGCGGCAGCGGGGCAGGTCAAAATGGCGTCTGCAGCCCGATTGAAAATGTGAAAGAATTCCTTGGTTTAGAAGGCATGTGCTTAGAAGCTGACACTCTTAATCCTCTTTATGATAGCATTTACCAAAATGCTTACAGTGCTTATGGTTCTTTTAATTATCAGCCCTATGCTTGTTTGACTTATTTTCCTTTCTTAGTAGATTTATGCCCTTATTATAAAATAGAGCAGGATTGCAATTTGAATCCGAGCTGCAGCTGGCAAAATGATCAGTGCAGTGAAAAGGTTAATAGTCCGGCAGCCAGTTTGAATATTACAATAAATGTAACTACGAAAACAGCGACTGTCAGCATAACTGATACAACGATTTCTGTGGCGGCTAGTGCAGGTATTAATGCCAGTAATGTGACAGTTGATACAACAAATACCACAGCAGGCACATCTGATTTTACTTGCAGCCAGACTGGCTCAACTCAAGTAGATTGCGCTATTACTATTACTTCTAGCGGTGATTTAACTATTAAAGCCACTGATAATAATGGGAATACTGCAACAAAAACAGAAGCTGGTTATTCTATTACTTCACCCTAAAAATAAATTTCAAGATAAATGCTGAAAAAAATAAAAAATAAAAAATTATTGCTGGCCGTATTTTTGGTAATGCTTTTAGTTTTGGTTTTAATACCCATAGAACGAGTTTCAGCTACTAATATGGATATTATGGGAGCAGCCAAATCGGTTGGCATTTCCATTATTAATTTTATTGTTCAGACCCTGATAAGTTTAGTTGGCAAGGTTTTGATTTTATTGGTTAAACTTTTAGTGATGTTAAGCTTATATAATAATTTTATTTATAATTCTTATGTGCAAAAAGGCTGGGTGATTATCCGCGATATTGTTAATATGTTTTTTATACTGGGTTTGCTTTTGATCGCTTTTGCCACAGTTTTGAAAATTGAAAAATATTCTTATAACAAGCTTTTAGGCCGTTTATTAATTATGGCGATTTTGGTTAATTTTAGCCGGACTATTGCTGGTTTGATAATTGATTTTTTTCAGGTGATTATGATAACTTTTGTTAAATCCTTTAAAGATATTACTCAAGGCAATTTGATAAATGGTTTTGGCTCAGCAGATTTATTTAAATATAATTATGATGTGCAGGCAGGCACTAGTCATGCGGACATAGATTCAATGGTAGGTAGTATCTTTGGTTTAATATTTGTTATTATTGCTACGATTGTAGTCGCGATTTTTTGCGTGATTTTGGCTTTTAGAATTGTGGCTTTATGGATTTTGATTGTGTTTTCGCCTTTAGCTTTTTTCTCCTGGGTTTTTGAGCCAGCCGGCGGTAAAATCGCTTCTTTATCCCAGCAATGGTGGGGTGAGTTTTTTAAATACTGTATGGTCGGGCCATTTTTAGCTTTTTTCCTGTGGATTGCCATTATTAGCATGAATGGTGTTTCTCAAAACATTACCCAAGACGCTGTTAGTGGCGGCTTTAAGCAAAGTGAAATAACTAATAATGTGAATGGCCTTAATTCACCCGCTGGTACGGCAGAGGGAGCAGTAGGGTTTATGATGGGCATTATTATGCTGGTTGGCGGTTTGTATTTCACAGGCCGGATGGGCGTGGTTGGTTCTGGCTATGCCACTGGTGGGTTTAACGCCATTAGAAACCAAACAGCGGGCAGGCTGGAAAGAGGGGCCAGAAGAGCTGGCGCAGCTGCGCAGGGCATTGCTATGGCTCCTGTCAGAGCGGCTGGTGCGCCAGTCAGGGGTGCGATGCAGGCTGTCGGTGATTATGCGCGGCGCAATAAATATTTAAGATATGCTACAGCTGAAGGCAGAAAAGAAGCGGCTGAAAGAGTAAGCGCTACTGCTCGCTCAAGATTTGGTCCGCGAAAAATGGCAGTGGAAAGAGTCAGGCAGCAATGGGAAGAAAAGGATACTAAAAGGTTAAATTCTGAAGGCGCTTTTTTAAATCCTAATGTCTGGCGCAAAAGATTAGGTGCAGCTAATAAAAAAGGCGATTTAAGGGAAGCGCGGGCTTTAATGTCCCAAGGCGCTAAAAACGGCTGGATAGATACTAAAGATGTTGGTGATTTTACTAAGAAATTCAGCCGCACAATGGGAGATCGGCCATTTTTTGAATTTACTGAGCAATTAGGCCGGGATTACAAAAACGAAACGGGCCGTCATATGAGGACTAATAATTTATATGTGACAGAAGAAGGTTTGATAAAGCCAAAAACTACTACGCCGGCAGAAGAATATAAAGATTCAGTCAGGAGAATGAAAATCAGTGAGCAAAGCCAAATGGCTGAGCAAAGCAAGTTTGCTCGGCGCAAGCTTGATCCTGAGACAGGTGAAGACCGCAATGAATTTTGGAAAGATGAATTAATGGCATATGGTGAGGAAACAGAAAATTATGGCCGCTATAATCCGGGCGCTAGAAGAAATATTGCGTCAGCCATTGAAGAAGTTGCATCTAATCCGGATAGTATGGCTCAATTTTCTGATTCTGAAAGAAAACAGCTTAATAAAATGTATGAGGCAGCCACAGCTGAATATCAGTCAAATGGCGAACGGCGTAAAGATGATACTGCGCCAACCGGAGTTAGCCAAGGCCATTTGATTCTGGGAGATGAGTATTTGCCAACTGGTATGAAAGCTAATGATTATGCTCAAGGCCCAAGGGGTGGGGCTGGTCAGCCGCCCACTGTACCGCCAGCACCAGCAGCAGGGCCAGCACCTGAAGCACCGCCAGTGCCAGCCGGAGGCAGATTATCCAGATTAGCAGAAAGAGCTATTGGCAAAGAAAGAATGGATAGTATTTTAGCTTTAAAAGGCAGGACAGTGGATTCTGTTAGTGATTATGCCACTAATCAATATAAGGCTGGCAAGCAGTTTCTTAAAGCTAAAATTATTAATGGCTCAAGGCAAACTGTTATGCCGTCTTTACCTAAAAGGCCGCAGCCTGTGCCTGGCGTTATGGAAATAGATGACATGAATCAATTTATGCAGACCGAAAGCCAAAATAAACAAACTTTAGCAGAAAGTAATTTTGATAAACCGACGGGACAATTCCGCAATCGCGGGCAAGTTATTGCTGAAATCAGAAAAGCTTTGCAATCACGAGGTGTTTCAGCTGATACAGCAGAAAATCGGGCCAGACAAATGGTTAATCACAGAGAATCCCAGCTTAAGCGAAGTTTGGCTGCTGGCGCGGTTAACCAGGAGGTACTTGAAGATGTTGGGTTTTCTGATATTGGCGTTACGCCTGAAGGTGATCAGGTTAAAATTAGCGGCTTACCAGAAATAAGCCAAGCTGATTTAGCTACGGCCCAGCAGCAGGGTGCTAAGGGCGAGGTTAAACAATCATTACAAAAAGGTTTGTATAAGGTCAGAAAAGCCATGTCTGCTTATGAAACGAAATTAAAAAGAAGAGGCGCTAAATTAAATGAACAATTAGCTAAAGAATATACGGCCAGATTAAAGCGCTTGGAGGATTTTGCCAGAACACGTAAAGACCTGACTGCTGAAGAAGTTCAGGGCCTAGTGGCTGATATGGAAACAGCAATGAATACCATGATTTCCGGCGCTTTGATAGAAAAATAATTTTTTCAGCTCTAAAATTTATAATTATGACAGATTTTAATATTCAAGAATATTTTGATAAAATAGAGGTTGCAACTAAACTTGATGAATTAATCGATAGATATAAAATTGAGAAAAAAAAGGAAGATATTATAAGACAAATTTTAATCGATTATTTTAGCGGCAAGATAAAGGAAGATGAACTTGATCTGGCAATTCAGGAAAAAGCTAATTTAAATTTTAATTTAGTTTTAGATTTGACTTATGATCTGGAAAATGAATTATTTCCTTTGTTGCCGGAAAATGTTGTAAGGCAGGCAGGAGTCAGCGAGCCAGTGCAGGCAAAACTTGAAGATATTATCAAGGCAATAGAAAAACAGGCAAAATTAAAAATCAGTGAACGTTATGAAAAGAGATTTGAGGACATTATTTTTAATTGGTTTCGCGATATTAGAGATGACAGCGAAACATTAGATATTTTAACCAGAAGCAATAAAATTGGCGGCTTGGGTTTGAAATACAGTGAGGGACAGAATTTGCTTAAGATTTTAAAAAATATTGAAGCCAGTTATGCAAATCAGGGAGTTAAAATCAGGGATTTAATTAGCCAGGAATTAGAAAAAGAAAAAAAGGTTTTTAAAGAAAAAGAAGCTAAAGAAGAAGAAATAGACGTGGCTGCCAAAGTTAAAAGGCCGGAAGAAACAGAAACCAAAATTACAGGCGCAGATATTACCATTGATCAGCTGCTTAAAGATAAGGGCATGAAATTTGCAGAATTAAGCAAAAAAGAAGCGATTAAAAAGGAATTAATGGAAGAAGAGAAAAAAGCTCAAGAGCTGACGGCTAGTCCTTTAATAAAAAAGATAGAAGATGAGGAAGAATTTTTAGAAAGCAGGGAAGAAATAACGCCACCGCCGCCAGCTTTAACTACTAAAGAAGAAAAAGAGCCAGAAAAAAAGATTGAGACAAAGCCAGTTCCCAAACCTGAACCTGTTTCTCAGCCAGTTATGCCGCCAGTAACGTCTGCACCTAGCGCGCCGCAGACAGAGGAAAAGCAGCCTTTCTTCAAAAAACCTTTTTCAGAAGCCAGGCCCAAAATTGAAGATGTTAAATTTGCTGCTAAGTTATATGGTCCTATTGATGAATTAGCTGCTTTTAAAATAGAAGATTTGCGGCGCCTTTCTAAAGATCCTAAGTCAGCAATTGATAAAATAAAAGATAAATTAGATCTCTTGGAAGAAGAATCAATCGTTAAAAGGACAGAGGGGATTAAAGCTTTGAAAAGCAGCCCGCTTTATAAGACCTATGCTGATATTATGAATAGGGCAATTAAACAAGGTAAATCATTTGACCAAATATTAAAAGAAAATCCAATTATAACTTTGGAGGAATTTAGAGCTATTATGGAGTTAAATAAAAGTTTAAAATATTAAAGATATGGCATTTGAACAGTTTTCAGTCCCACAATTTCTTGATGTTGAGACCAAAATTATCGGTCCGATAACTACCAGGCAGTTTTTGATAATGATGGTGGCTGGTATGCTGGATTTTATTTTTTATAAAATATTTTATTTTAATACTTTTGCCATCATTGCTTTGATAGTAACAGCGATTTTTGGCATTGTGGCTTTTTTCAGAGTCAATGGCATGCCTTTCCATTTTTTCTTTTTAAATATTGTTCAGACCTTTAGGCGTCCCAGATTGCGGATTTGGCAGAAAGAAGAAATAACCTCCTTGCCGCCAGTAGAAAAGGCAGAAGTTAAAAAAGAATTTATTGCCAAGCCGCCTATTCCTGAATCAAGATTGACTTCTTTGTCTTTGGTAGTAAATACAGGCGGAGTTTATAAAGAGGAATAGCTAAACCGCTAATTTTTAATCACTAATAATCACTAATATTAATATCTATGGCTGTAACGCAACCTTCAACCCAAAAATATTTGGATATTGCGGAAATTAGGGAAGATACTATCCTTTTAAAGGACGGCACTTTAAGAGCAGTAATTTTATGCTCAAGCGTTAATTTTGCTTTAAAATCCGATGATGAACAAAAAGCTTTAATTAGCGGCTATATGGAATTTCTAAATGCTTTAGAGCATCCATTACAAATAGTCATACAGTCTAGACGCTTAGATATTGACAATTATTTAAGAAGATTAAGAGATGCTCAAAAAAAACAAACCAATGAATTATTAAGGATGCAGATTATTGGCTACATTGATTATATTAATGAGCTGGTCGAAATTGGCGAAATAATGACTAAAAGGTTTTTTATTGTTGTGCCTTTTAATCCTTTAGGCTCCAAATCTAAGAATTTTTTTGACAGGCTAAAAGAAGCATTTTCCCCGGGCAAATTAATAAAAATAAAGAGGGAAAGATTTTTAGAATATAAGCAGGAATTGGGCTTAATTGTCTCTAATATAGAGGCAAATTTAAAAGGCATGGGTTTGGATACTGTGGTTTTAGATACTCAGGGCTTAATAGAACTTCTTTATAATGCTTATAACCCTAAGACTTCCCAAAATCAAAGATTAAAAGATATTAGCCAATTAGGCATAGAAAAATAAAAATTTTGTATTATGGCATTAGACATTACCCAAAAATCATCAAAACAAGAAGCACTGCCAGCAGAATTGACAGCAGCCCAAAAAAAAGCTCAGGAAGAAGCAGCAGCTAAAGCAGAGCAAATTACGCTGGAAGAAGAAAGAATTTACCGCAAAGGCGTAATTGATATTAAGGATTTAATTGCGCCGGCGGCTTTTGAAGTTAAGCCTACATATCTGGTCTTAGGCGATACTTTTATTAGAACCCTTTTTGTCTTGAATTACCCGCGCTATATAAGCGTTGGCTGGTTTACGCCTATAATAAATTTAAGCAAGACTCTGGATGTCTCAATGTTTTTTTATCCGGTCAAAGCGGAAATAATTTTGAAACAGCTGAAAAAGAGAGTCGGCAATCTGCAGGCTCAATTAATGTCAGATATTGAAAAAGGCGCGCCGCGCGACCCGATTTTAGAGACAGCCTTGCGGGATATGGAAAAATTAAGGGATGAATTAACTCAAGGCATTGAAAAATTTTTCCAATTTGCTCTGTATGCGAGTATTTATGCTAATAGTTTGGAAGAACTAGATAAATTTACTTCGGAAATTGAATCAATCTTTGGCGGCAAATTAATTTATAGCAAAAAGGTGCTGTACCAGGCAGAGCAGGGATTCAAATCAACTTTGCCCCTGGGCATTGATGAGTTATTAGTTTCTTTTAATATGAATACCTCACCCGTTGCTTCTTCTTTTCCTTTTATTTCATCGGAATTAACCTCGGACAACGGCATTTTATATGGCATAAATCGGCATAATAATAGTTTAATCCTTTTTGATCGTTTTTCTTTGCAAAATGCTAATTCTGTAGTTTTTGCGACTTCAGGCGCTGGCAAAAGTTATACTATTAAATTAGAAGTTTTAAGAAGTTTAATGTTAGGTACTGATGTTATTATTATTGATCCAGAAAGAGAATATCTCCATTTGTCAGAAGCAGTTAATGGTACATATATTGATATCTCCTTAGCTTCCAAAAATAAAATTAATCCATTTGATTTGCCCAGAGCAATTGGCGATGCGTCAACCGAAGATATTATCCGCAGCGCAGTTATTACTTTGAAAGGTTTATTGCGCATTATGCTGGGTAAATTATCAATAGAGGAAGATACAATTTTAGACCGCGCATTATTAGAAACTTATGCCAGCAAAGATATTACGCCGGAATCAGACTTGGCAGTAATTGAGCCGCCTGTTATGCAAGATTTGCAGAATATTTTAGCAGGCATGGAAGGCGCAGAAAGTTTGAGCTTGAGATTAAAGAAATATACAGAAGGAACTTTTGCCGGCTTATTTAATAAACCAACTAATGTTGATGTCAAAAATCAATTGGTGACTTTTAGCGTTAGGGATTTGGAAGATGAATTGCGTCCTATTGCTATTTACAGCATTGTTAATTATATCTGGAATGTGGTTCGCTCAGAAGTTAAAAAAAGGATTTTAGTCATTGATGAAGCTTGGTGGCTGATGACCCAGGAAGACTCGGCTAAATTTATTTATGCCTTAGTAAAAAGATGCAGAAAATATTATTTGGGCGTAACTACCATTACCCAGGATGTAAATGATTTCTTAAATAATCCCTATGGCAAGGCGATTGTCACTAATTCAGCTTTACAATTGCTTTTAAGACAATCCCCGGCGGCAATTGACACTATCCAAAAAATCTTTTTATTAACAGAAGGAGAAAAATATCTGCTTTTAGAAGGCGGCGTAGGCGAGGGTATCTTTTTTGCCGGCAGAAAACATGCTGCAATTAAAGTCGTTGCTTCTTATAGTGAAGATCAGTTAATTACCAGCGATCCTAGGCAGCTTTTAGAGATTGAAGCAGCGAAGAAAGAATTTGAAGAAGAAGCAGAGAAGAGCGAAAATCAGCCCGATCAAGCCAAGCCAGCCGGAGTAGAAGAAATCCCGATATAAATATTTAATTTAAATTTTATAATAACTAGCAAATTTTATGGCTGAAAAAACAAAACAGAAATTAACAAAAAGTAAGCGATTAATTTGGCTAATTTTATTATTATTATTACTTTTAATAATTGCAGCACTAATTTACTTAGCTTTGGTTTATTTTAAAGCGCCGCCACCGAGCTTGGTTAATGCTAATACTAATTTAAATCAAGTTCCAGTTTTACCAGTAGGACAGACTGTGATGCCAAATACTTTTAATAATCCAGATTCCGAAGTCTTAGCGGATTTGGGCGGAGCTGCAGCTCCAGAAATAGAGCAGCAAAAGCAAGCCAATGTTTTATTTGTGGCCCAAGCTTTTGCTGAAAGATTTGGCAGTTATTCCAACCAAAGTAATTATACCAATTTAGATGATCTTGATAGTTTTATGACAAATTCCATGAGTAATTGGGTGCAGCAAACATATAAAGCAGAGTTGCAGAAACAAAATCCCAATATAGATATTTATTATGCGTTGGAAACAAAAGCAATTTCCAGCGAGGTTTTAAATTTAGATGAAGGAGCAGGCAAAGCAGAAATAAGAATAAAAACTCAGAGACAAGAATTTAAAAATGATATTAATAATCCGCGCATTTTTTATCAGGATATAATTTTAAACTTAGTTAAACAAAACGATGCCTGGAAAGTTGATGGCGCTTTTTGGCAATAATTTCAGGCATTAGTTATTAGGCATTAAGGCCATGGATATTTTAAAATTAAAAGATTGGTTCATAGATTTAGTTTTTCCAAAAGAATGTGTGAGTTGCGGGCAAGAAGGGGATTATTTATGCCAGCAATGCTTTGCTAAAATTGATTTGAATCAAAAAGATTGTTGTGCTCTTTGTCATAAAGAGTTTTTTTTGTCTCAAATCTGCCCGGATTGCCAAAAAGAATCTCAGCTATTAAATATTTGGGTGGCGGCTGATTATAATAACGAGATTTTACAAGCCTTGATTCATAATTTGAAATATAAATATGTTGAAGAAATTAGCCGGATTTTGGCCAGTTTGATTATCAACTATTTAAAAGAAAAGGAAGTTTTTAGGTATTTAAATATTAATAGCCAGAATACCTGGTTCGTGGCTGTACCATTGCATAAAAAACGTTATTTAGAACGAGGTTTTAATCAAAGCGATTTATTGGCTAATCATCTTCGCGATTTTTATAAAATTGAGAAGAAGGTTCTATTAAAAAGAAAACTTAACACTGTTAGCCAAGTTAATCTGACAAGACAAGAGCGTAAAATTAACCTTGCTAATGCTTTTACTTTTACTAAGACCGAACAAGCTGACAGAAATAAAAAAATCATCTTAATAGATGATGTGATAACAACAGGTAGTACATTGAAAGAATGTGCCGATGTTTTAGCAAAAAATGGTTTTAAAGAAATTTATGGATTAGTAATCGCGCAGAGAGAAGATTAATTAAGAATTACGGAAGGGGTGGGATTCGAACCCACGGCCCCGTTGCCGGGGCTCCGGTTTTCAAGACCGGTGCATTCGACCGCTCTGCCACCCTTCCTAATTTTGACGATAACTGATAACTATAACGATAACAATATGCTTTTTATTTTTCTTTTTGCAGATGATTACTAAAGCCTCTGAGCTGTTTAGCGATATTTTCTGCTTTGCCTAAATATAATTCAAATGTTGCAGCGCTGATGTAACCATCGTCATGAGCGCAATCTAATCCGGCAACTACTTCATCTAAAGAAGTTAATGCGCGATTCATAAAGCTATTAGTGTCTTTATCGGTTGTACGATTTGCTCCTTCGGCTATATTTAATATCATTGAATTAAGCGCCCTACGGATTTGATCTGTCAATAAAAAACGTTCTTCTTTCGGGAAGTAATCATTCATTAATTGATTAACTTCTTTACTAAAATTCCTTGCATCATTATAGACTGGCCAATTACGAAATCTAAATGTCATAAATTACAAATTATAGTTATTGTCATTGTCACAGTTATAGTTACGATCGGAGAGGGGGGGATTCGAACCCCCGCGCCGGATAAAACACCGACCTACAGGTTTAGCAAACCCGCCCCTTCAGCCTCTTGGGTACCTCTCCAAAAGCCTTCTTAAATTACGCTAATATCTAATATTTTAGCTTGAAATTCATTAAAAGTCAATTGTTAATAAAAATAAGGGATTTATTTGCCAAAAGCTTTATTTTTATTTATAATATAATTAAGTAAATCAATCTTAAACAGACAAATTATATGCCTCAAGATCCAATTAAAAAAGAAGAAATCGGAATTGGTGAAGTTTATTTTGAGTGGAAAATACCAGAATATATTCAGCCCAAAAGAACTAAACGCTGGTACATTTTAATGTTAGTTTTAGCTATTGCTTTAATCATTTATAGTATTATTACGGCTAATTTTCTTTTTGCCTTGATTGTTATCATAGCAATTTTTATAGTTTTTTTGAGAGCTTATGCCCAGCCCCAAGAATTGAAATTTAAAATAACAGATGAGGGCATATTGGTTGGCGGTAAATTTTATGAATATAACCAGATGAAAAATTTTTACATAATTTATAGCCCTCCTGTTGTAAAAAAAATATTTTTCAGTTTAAAAGGTTTGAGCCCTGATCTTTCTATCCCTTTGAATGATATGAATCCTTTAATAATTAGAAAAAAACTTTTAGGATATATTGATGAAGATCTTGAGCGTGAATATCAAAGTATTGATGACCAGTTAGAAACAATTTTAAAGTTGTAAAATTTTTTGAAATAATATATTATTTAAGAGGAGATAGCAGATATCTCCTTTTGTTATAATCTTAATAATTAAGCATCAATAACCAAATTTTAAAACACTGAAAATTGAGAATTGAAAATTAAATCACGTCCTCGTAGTTCAATGGATAGAACGCGAGATTGCGGATCTCGTAATGCAGGTTCGATTCCTGCCGAGGGCACATATCAGCGTGAGTACTGAGTAATGATCAAGAGAATTTTAAATTTAAAAATTTTATGTATTTATTAGAGATGCCAGTTGAAAATTTGACTAGCGTTGGGAAAACAACAGCTAAGTTATTACATAAAATCGGCATTGATAGAGTTTCAGATTTAATTGATTATTTTCCTTTTCGTTATGATGATTTTAGCCAAGTTGTAAAAGTAAAAGATCTTTTACCGAATCAGATTGTGACAATAAAAGGAAAAATAATTCTAATTAGCAATCGGCGCAGTTTTAAAAAAAGAATGACTATCACTGAAGCTCTGCTTGAAGATGAAACCGGGTCAATTAAAGTGATTTGGTTCAATCAGCCGTTTTTGATAAAGAATTTAAAAGCTGGCGATGAGATTTTCATTGCCGGACGTGTTACTTTTGATAATTTAGGACTGCAATTTGTTTCACCCTCTTATGAAAAAAATAGCAGCCAAGCCGGTTTAAACACAGGCAAAATAGTGCCGATTTATTCTTTAACAGGCAGATTAACCCAAAAGCAGCTGCGATTTTTAATTGATATAGCTTTAAAATCAGTCAGGCAGATTGCTGAATGGCTACCCAAGGAAATTATCAAAAATAATAAATTAATATCAATAGCCCAGGCTTTGCAGGAAATACATTTTCCTACTAGTTTTGTAAAATTAGAAAAAGCTCGTTATCGTTTGAAATTTAATGAGTTTTTTTTGATTCAATTACAAAGCCAAAGGTTAAAAGATTATCTAGCCAAAGTTAAAGCGCCGCAAATAAAATTTAGGGAAGCAGAAATTAAAAAATTTGTCGCTGTTTTACCTTTTAGTTTAACTGCTGACCAAAAAAAATCAGCCTGGCAAATACTTTTAGATCTGGAAAAAGAAAAACCAATGAATAGGCTGCTGGAAGGAGATGTTGGTTCTGGCAAAACCGTAGTGGCTGCCTTAGCTATCTTAAATGTTATTTTAAATGGTTACCAGACAGTGTTAATGGCGCCGACGGAAATTTTAGCCAAACAGCATTTTAATAGTTTAAGGGATTTTTTTAGCAATTTTAATTTTAATATTGCTCTTTTTACTAGCAGCGAACAATTACAAAATGATCAGTTAGCAATGAGCAATAAAAAACAAATATTAGAACAAATTAAAAATGGCAGTATTAATTTAATTATTGGCACGCACGCTTTGATTCAGGATAATGTTAAATATAAAAATTTGGGCTTGGTTATAATTGATGAACAGCATCGTTTTGGCGTAGAGCAGCGTAAAAAAATTAAGGAAAAAAATAATAATAAAAAAACGCCCCATTTTCTTTCTATGACAGCGACGCCGATCCCTCGCTCTTTGGCCTTGATATTATATGGTGATCTTGATCTTTCAATTATTAAAGAAATGCCGAGGGGCAGGAAAAAAATTATAACCAGGCTAGTGGCAGAAAAAGACAGGCTAAAAGCTTATAATTTTATCAGGCAGGAAATTAATCAAGGCAAGCAGGTATTTGTGATTTGCCCATTAATTGATCCTTCGGATAAATTAGGCGTTAAATCAGTTAAAGAAGAGTTTAAAAAACTTGATCAGAATATTTTTCCTGAATTTGAAATTGGTCTATTGCATGGCAAGTTAAAAGCAGCAGAAAAAGAAAAAATAATGTCAGAATTTAAGGCAAATAAAATTAAAATTTTGGTATCTACGTCAGTGATAGAAGTTGGCATTGATATTCCTAATGCTACAATAATGATGATTGAAGGCTCGGAACGTTTTGGCCTGGCTCAATTGCACCAATTTCGCGGCCGAGTCGGCAGGGGAGAACACCAGTCTTATTGTTTTTTATTTACTGATGACAGTAGCACAAAAACAACCCAAAGATTAAATGCTTTAGTTAAATCAGCAGATGGTTTTGCTTTAGCTGAATATGATTTAAAATTCAGAGGTCCAGGCGAAGTTTATGGCACGCGCCAGTCTGGATTGCCTGATTTGAAAATTGCCAGTTTAAATGATTTAGAGCTGATTAATTTGACTAAAAAAGAAGCTGTGAATTTTTTTGAAAATTATAGCCTGGCTGATTTTCCTTTGCTCGAAGCAAAGCTAGATAAAAATAAATTAATTGACCATTTAGAATGATTTTTTTTGCTTGACAAAGAAAAATTGTTTTAATATAATAAAAAGGTGTTTTAAGGCTAAGATAAGGAGGAAAAAAAGGACATGAGTGGAAAGCGGAGCGGGACAGGTATGCGATCGTTGAAGAAACAACAACTTAAAGCATGCCGGCAAAAGCTGGCAGAAAGGAGGGAAGAACTAGAACGAGCTTTAGGTCTGGAAGTTGGTAGCTGCGGCGGAGAACCGGAAACGGGCGACAACTGCCTGAAAGAGGCTCAAGTCAGTCTCTCATTGCAGAACAGGGAACGCCTGGCCATGGAACTTCGGGCCGTAGAGTCAGCCTTGCGTCGCATTGAGCATAACAAGTTTGGCGTTTGCCAAGCTTGCGAAGAGCCGATCGGGGAAAAACGGCTGCTTATTGTGCCAACAGCGACGCATTGTATCAGTTGCCAGTGCGAACTCGAGGAAAGAGCCAAAAAAAGAGGGCTGGTTTTCAACCAGACCTGAAATATTTTCAAACCAGGGAGGGGCGGACGTTGCAAAATGTCCGCTCTTTTATTATGATACGAATCTACAAATTAATTGCGAATCTACGAATATTTAAAAATTACTTGAGCAGTTAAAATTTAGAAACAAAAGTGTTATTTTTGAGATAAAAACGCCAGGGTTTATTTTTATATTTACCGGCATAATCAATACCGATTCTTTTAGTCTTGATTATTTGAAATGATTTGATTTTTTCTTGTGAATTTTTTGCCAGCCAAAGTTTTTTGCTGGTAATTAAATTTTCACTATTCAAATTTTTATCAATTTTAAAAGCTTGGCAGAATTTGCCAGGGCCATTGGCAATTTTGGTAAGTGGTAAGTGGTAAGTGGTAATTAGGGGATTGAATTTTTTATTTTTTAGATAACGATTTCGTATCATCTGATTAATGCCGGCAATGGGTTCAACAGCGCGGATTAAGATAGCAGCAGGAAAATCTTTTTTTTCCGTGGAGATGTTAAAACAATAATACATGCCATAAATCAGATAAATATAAGCTAAACCAGCCTGCTTAAACATAATTTCAGTCTTAGGCGTACGGCCACGCGAAGCGTGGGAAGCCAAATCATGCGGGCCATAATAAGCTTCTGTTTCTACTATTTTGCCTATTAAAGTTATTTTATTATATTTTCTAACAATATATTTGCCTAATAAAGCTTGAGCCAGCTTAAAGGTATTTTGCTGATAGAATTTAGTCTTTAGCCTTGCCATGTTTGACATAGATTTTAGATGGGGTATAATTAATATAATATTCCTAGTGAGTTGCCTTTAAAAAAGGAGGACTAGATGAAGTTAAGATTCACTTGGGGAAAAACCGCCAGGCTGATGGAATTGCTTTCAGCAGGTTTGCAAAACCTGATTACCTGGCAAGAAATGGCAGAGATGGTAAGGCTGGAACTGTTGCTTTGGCAGTCGATATAAGGAGGATCTCTACAGGGTTTAAAAGCCAAAACATTACATCAAAAAGCGCCCAAACAAGATAACAAAAGGGCGCTTTTAAATTCGCTTAAAATATTTCTTTAATTGCCTCATTAATATTTTTAACCATAATTAAATCTTTGGCAGAGTTTTTTATGATGGGTGCAATAATTTTTTTAAAATTCATTTTTCTGGCTTCTTCTATGCGTTTTTCAATTTGGTAAACTGGCCTGATCTCGCCGCCCAAACCAACTTCGCCTAAGATTATAGTTTCTGGCGTTATGATTTTATTTTTCAGAGAAGAAATAATGGCCAGGCAAACAGCTAAATCAGCGCCAGTTTCATTGATTTTTAAACCGCCAGTAACATTTAAATGAATGTCCTGATTAACTAATGGAATTTGAGCTCTTTTAATCAGGACGGCAATTAACATTTGCAAGCGGTTTAAATCAAAACCAGCTGTTTTTCTTTGAGGATAGCCAAATAAAGTCTTGCTAGCTAAGGCTTGGATCTCTATCAGAAACTGCCGCGTGCCTTCCATAATGCAGGTAATAGCTGAACCAGAAATCGGTTCTTGGTTATGGGGCAGGAAAAGTTCAGAAGGATTTTTGACTTCTTGAAGGCCATTGCCAGTCATATCAAAAATACCTAGTTCATTAGTTGAGCCAAAACGATTTTTAGCGCAGCGCAATAAGCGGAAATTATCTCTGGCTGATCCCTCTAAATATAAGACTGCATCAACAAGATGTTCTAATGATTTAGGGCCGGCTACTTGGCCGTCTTTAGTTACATGACCAATAATTATAATCGGGATATTGAATTTTTTGGCTATTTCCAAAAGTTTGACTGTGCAAATGCGCACTTGGTTAATTGAGCCGGCTTCAGACGGCAGTTCCGAGGAATAAAGAGTTTGGATAGAATCAATGATTAACAAGCTTGGCTTTTCTTCTATAGCAAAAGCCACGATTTTTTCAATATTATTCTCAGCCAGAAATTTTAAATTATTATAATTTATTTTTAAGCGGTCTATTCTCATTTTGATCTGGCTGGCAGATTCTTCGCCAGAAACATAAAAAATAGGGGAGTTAATCTGGTCGCAGATTTGTAAAATCAAAGTTGATTTGCCAATGCCAGGCTCGCCACCCAGCAAAATTAAACTGCCAATCACAATACCGTTGCCTAAAACGCGGTCAAATTCGTTAATATTAGTTTTTAGGCGTTCAAAAACTGGCAGGTTGGTTTTCTGAAAATCAACCAGTTGATCTCTATCAACCTTGATTTTAGTTATTAGTGATTGGTCATTAGTTATTTGTTCATTGATTGTGCCCCAGGCGCCACATTCAGCACAGCGGCCAACCCATTTGGGGTATTGAGCTCCGCATTTGGAACAGGTAAAGATTGTCTTAGGTTGTTTGGGCATTTTATTTATAGTTAATGGTTTTTATTTTATGAATCGTCCTCGATCGCCCCTCCTTAGCAAGGAGGGGTTCAGGGGAGGTTTTTATTCCAACCCCCTCTGTAATCTCCCCCTAATCTTAGGTGGAGATTTAAGTAGCTCAAGATTTTCCTTTGGCTTTAATTTAGATAAGTGCCTACAAGTGTTATAAATATTATCAACTATCGAATCTAAATTATTTAAAATATCCGAATTCCAATATCTTTTAATATATAAACCGTTACTCTCTAAAAATTTTTGCCTAATTTTGTCTCTTTTACGTATTGATTTGAACGTATGAACATCGCCATCTAATTCAATGGCTAATTTTAATTGCGGACAATAAAAATCAATTATATATGGCCCGACTCCAAATTGCCTTCGAAATTTGAAACCCAGATTTTTTCTTCTCAATTCTCTCCATAAAACAGTTTCTGCTCTGGTCATATTTTTGCGCAGAAATTTTCTTGTTTTTTTATTTGTTTTTAAATTAAATAGAGCCATATTATATTTTTGTTTTTGCTTGTTTTGGCATAGATCTATTGTTAACGGAACCACGAAAATAATTCACGAAAAGCACGAAAATTTCGTGTGCTTTCGTGGTTAAAATTTCGTGGTTCAGTTATCATATTAAGCTTAGCAGATTATTTATTGAAGGTAAATAAAAACGCCCAGCTTTATGAAAAAGACTAGGCGTATAATTTTAATTTTAAAATGAAAAGATATTTTTTAGAAGGGACAATTGCCACTGCCTACATTTTTGAGAGAGGCACAAGCATCACCTGCGCAAGGAGCATTTGATAATGCTGCATCTCCGATTGTTGCACCATCTAGTTTTCTTTCATCACAAGGGAGTCCAGGAGGGACAGGATCATGTAAGCACATTCCTTCCCAACCATTATAGCGATCAGCATAGCAATAGCCGCCCTTACATTGATAGCTCTGATTACAATATTCTCCACCTGTTGGTTTGCCATTTTGCCAGGTGCCAGACACGCCCTGGTTTCTCTGGGGTATGCAAGCCTTACGTGCAGTAACCGCGGTACCGCCCCTTATTGTTCTAAATTGTATTTCTGCGCATATTCCACTTATACATTGGAAATTGTCAGCTACGATTACATCATATATAAGAGCTCCCGTGAATAAAGTTATTTGTGTATCTCCACAGCTTTGGCCAGAGCTTTTTTTAGGGGTGCATATGCCAGGAACGCCTGGTAAATCATATTTCCAGCACCATTCATTGGGTTTGCATTCATTAGTATTCCTGCATACGCATTGATTTTTAGGTGTCATATTTCCTGAAATACAGTCTGAGGCCTGTTTCGGAGCTGCTGAACCACAGCAATGCTGTCCTTGGGGGCAGGGTTGACTTATGTTTATTAAATTTCTATCTGCGCATGCTTCGTTATAACAAGTGTGGCAGCTTTGAGCAGCTAATTGTTCTGCATTAAAATTGGCAACTCCCAAGCATTTGCTAGTGTCAACAATTTTTCCTTGTTTATCACTGCATTCTTTTTGTTCCATATAGTCATAAGACTTATTAGATTCCCCAGGGACTAGATATTCGCAACAGTTATTGGGCGTTATCACCTCTACATTAATCGGGTTAAAAGTGACTGTGCCGGGGCTGACTGTTTCCAGGATAAAAACAGCAAAGATAGCAATAAATAAGCCCAGTAAAGCTTTTAAAATAGTATCTTTGGCCTGGCCGATTTTTTGCGGATTACCAGCTGAAGTAAGCCATTGGATACCGCCGGCCATGACTGCAACAATTGCTATGACAATTATGGCAGTGGAAGCAAAAACATAAATAGCTTTAATATATACGCCAATACTTTCACTGGTGATATTTAATTCTTGGGCCAAAGTGCCAAAAGGCTGCTGGAGCTTGAGTATAATATCTGAAGACGTGCTGCTGGCACCACTGGGTGCTGGAGCCGGACTAGGAGCTGGTGTTGGCGCCGGAGTTGGGGCTGGCGCTGGGGCCGGAGCAGGCGACGGTGCTGCTTGAGCCAAAATTATTGGCACAGAAATAAAAAGCAGCAAATAGAAACTAAGGACAAGAAGAAAACTGAAGGTTATTGTTTTTTTAAGCATAAATAAATTTTTAAATATTTCAAAGTTGCTGGTCTATAAGATTTTTTAAACCATTATAATCAATAAAGCCTTCCAGCTTTTGCTTATTAACATAAACAGTCGGGACAGAAGTGATTTGCAGAGTCAAAGCATCAGTTAAATTTTGGTTAATAAGCGCGTCATATCTTTGGCTGGCCAGGCAATTATTAAAATTATCAAGATTTAAATTTAGCTGCTGGGCATATTCTAAATATTTTTGTTTATTTAAAGTTAAGGGATCCTGAAAGAGCAAATCTTTATAAGCCCAGAATTGGTTTTGTTCGCCAGCGCAATAAGCAGCAATTAAAGCCGGCCTGTTTTCCGGATTAATTGTAATGGGCAGGCCTTTGAAAACAATTCTTATTCTGTTGCCATAAAATTTTTCCAGATCATTTAAATTTTGCTGAAGGGTTTGGCAAGCAGTGCAAAAAAGGTCGCTGTATTCAAAAACAGTTACCTTGGCTTGAGGATCGCCTGTGGTTGGATCATAAGCATTTAGTTGCGGAGATTTTTGAGTCAAAAGCAGGGCCTGGTTTTTGTAAAAAGTTTCTATCCGGCCTAGTTGTGACCAGTAATCCCAGAAACTGCCAATAATAATGACTGCAAAAATAATAAGAATGACAAGCGAAAAAATAATGAAATAAACAAAATAGATTTTTTGTTTATTTTTGCTTTCTTTTTTTAAAGGTGTGGGCATAAAGTTAGAGATTCATTTTTTTAATTTGGCCAGTGCTTTTTTCCAGCCAATAAAGAGTTTTATTATCTTGGCTAACAATTAATTTATCAATAGTAGAAGGAAATAGCGGCTGAGCAACTAATTCTTTAGCGCCAGTAGTAATATTTATTTTGTAAATATCATCAGGAGTGGTATCAGCAAAATCCGGCCTAAAGCCAGAGCCAGTATCCAGTGTCTGGGGCACAGCGCAATAAACAGTATCTTCTGAAGCAAAAGTGCATTTATCAGCCCAGGTATCAATTTCTAATTTACTGCGGCCAGTGGCTAGAAAATCAGGGCTGGTATTGACTACCCATAATGATGGTTTATAGTCAGAGGCAGAATTAAAAACGCTATAAATAATTTTATCACCGCTTGGTGACCAGTCAAAGCGAAAATCCCGGCCTTCTACAGTAAATTTGCGGTAATTTTCACCATTAAAGCCAATAGGATAAACTTCGCTGGTTGAAGCGCTGACTGATTGGTTAAATAAAGCGACATATTTATCATTAGGCGCCCAGGAAATATGGACATTGGCATCTTCTTCGCCTAATCTTTCAATCTGGCGATAGCCATTGCCATTAGTGTCAGTGACAGACAAGTATCTGTCAGCAGGATCAATTCTCATATCTTTGAAAGCGATTTGGCTGCTGTCATTGGAAAACGTAAAATCTTTCCAGTGAGAAGGCAGGGTGACTGATTTTTTCTGGACAAAATCATAAACAATATTTGAACCATCAGGATATTCTAAAATAGCTTTTTGATTATTAGGCGCCCAGGTAACATTGTCTACATTTTTAAAAACTGCATCAGAAAGCAGAGTTTTTTGTCCGTCCGGAGTGATAGTATAGAAAAGACCAGTTTGCGCGTCATAGTAATCAAGATTTTGGCCATTAGTTGCTAAAACCGGGTTTTTGACAGGATCTGATTCCAGGGTGCCAAAGGAAGTTATGCCGCCCGTGGCTTCATAAGAAACTGTTGGCCCAGGTACAGCTGCTGTGGGCGGGACTAAAAGTTCAGGCGGTAAAGCAGTTGGCAAGTTAATAGCTGGCGGCAGATTCAAAGGCGCAGCCGGGGCAATGGGCGGCAATCCAGTGGGCGGCGGCGTGACAGGCGCTACAGGAGGCAGGGCCGGCGCTATTATGGGCTGAAAAAATAAAAAGTAAATAGCCAGACCGATTATGATAATTATAATGATAAAACCAATAATGATCAGGATTTTTTTTAATTTTGGATTCATATTTTTAAATTATTTAATATTTAAGTTTAATTTTTATAAACCAAATATACCTTTCAGCCATGATACCGCAGCAATAACAGCTACTGCTGGCAGTAAAATAGCGACTAATATCATGGCAATTATAAGAATCAGCAAACAAGTAACCAAAATTAAAAGAATAATTTCGCCGTATTTAGCAGCAGTGGCATTGGTTTTAATACCGCTATCTTTATTTACCTCATAGGTCCACTCCTCGCCAAAATCCACAAAATAGCTGGAACTAACAACATACTTGCCAAAAAAGTGGAAATAAATATATAACAAAGTCAATCCATAAGTATCAATGACATTGAGCCAGGAAAATTTCAAGGCTTTGGCTGTTAAACTTTTGCCCATTTCCCCGAAAGTTTGCTTGTCTGACTTGGCTTTCTCTTTTGCTCGTTCGGCTTTTTGCTGCATTTCTTTTTTCTTGAGCGCTTCCCTTTTTTCAATTGTTAAACGCATACTTTTTTCAGCGCCTGTTTCTTTAGATAAATCAGCTTTTTCTCTTTCAAGCCTAGATTGTGGTGCCGGAGCCTGTCTTTTATCTTGACGCAAATCACGGGCAGCTTGTGCTTGCTGTGCTGGAGGGAGAGTTTGTGCAGTTACTTCAGCCATTGGTAATTTCTAAGTTATTATTTTTAATCTTTATTTTAAGATTTTTATGATCCGCTGATTGGAAAATCTTTTCTGAAAGAGGATTGGCAATCAGCTCTTCAATATTTTGCTTTATAAAACGAGCACCCTGATCTTCACGATAATTTGTTTTGATTAAATAGCCAATGATTTTAGGCTCAAATTCTAGCTTTATGTTTTGCTTTTCCAGCCTTTCTTGCAATTTGGCCAATTCAATTCTGGCAATTTTGGCTAAGTCTTTTTCAGTTAATTTGTTAAAAATAATTATTTTATCCAAGCGGTTAATGAATTCAGGCCGGAAGAATTTCTTAACCTCTGCTTCTAGTGTTAAGTCATCTTCAGTCTGATTATCTTTATCAAAACCAATTAGCTTGTTGAGCTTTTCCGTGCCCAAATTGGAAGTCATGATAATAATCGTATTTTTAAAATTGATTTTTTTGCCCACAGCATCAGTGATATGACCTTCATCAAGAATTTGCAAAAGCAAGTTAAAAATATCAGGATGGGCTTTTTCTATTTCATCAAATAAGACAATTGAATTGGGATTTCTTTTGACTGCATCAGTTAATTTGCCGCTTTCTTTGTAGCCGACATAGCCGGCCGGAGCGCCGATTAATTTGGAGATGTTAAATTTTTCAGAAAATTCAGACATGTCAATTTTGATAAGAGCATCAGGTTTATCAAATAAAACTTGGCTTAAAATTTTAGCCGTATAGGTTTTGCCAATGCCGCTGGGCCCAATAAAAATAAATGAACCCAATGGTTTGTTTTGTTCTGAGATGCCAGACTTGGCACGCCTGACTGCCTGGGCTAAAATATTTAAAGCTTTATCTTGACCGACTATTTTTCTGGCTAATATTTTTTCTAATTTTAAAAATTTATCTTTTTCTTCTAGTAATAATTCCCCCAGCGGGATAGAAGTTATTTTGGCTACAGTCTGGCAAATTTCATTTTTGTTGATTTGTGGCTGATTTTGAACTTTATTTTTTAAAACCATTTTTAGCTGATTGATTTGTTCTAGCTTTTCTTTCTCCTGATTTTTTAGAAAAATTGCCTGTTTAAAATTTTCTGCAATCACCGCCTTTTCTTTAGCCGCTTGGATGTCGGCTAGCATTTTTTCCTCTTCTTTTAATTTTAGAACCGTTTGATTTAATTTTTGATAAATTTTTAAGCGGGAAGCAGCTTCATCAAGCAAATCAAGCGCTTTATCAGGGAAAAAACGATCAGTTAAATATTTATGGCTTAAGTCAACAGCTGTTGCAATAGCTTCATCAGTAATTTGCACATTATGATATTGTTCATAATTGTTTTTTACGCCCTGGAGGATGGCAATTGTTTCTTGGGCAGTCGGTTCCTGGACCTTAATTAATTGGAATCTGCGCTCTAAAGCAGCATCACCTTCTAAATGTTTTTTATATTCCTCAAAAGTCGTGGCGCCAATACATCTGACTTCGCCGCGCGCCAGGGCTGGTTTTAAAATATTGGCTACATCCATTGAGCCTTGAGTTGAGCCAGCGCCAATAATATTATGGATTTCATCAATAAAAATAATAATATTCGGATCTTTTTTTATTTCTTCTAAAATTTGCTTCATCCTGTTTTCAAATTCGCCGCGAAACATGGTGCCAGCTACAATTAAGGCAATATCCAAAGCCAGGATTTTTTTATTAGCCAGAATTTCCGGCACATTGCCTTCAATGATTTTTTTAGCCAGACCTTCAACTAGCGCAGTTTTGCCAACGCCTGGATCGCCCAAGATTAAAGGATTGTTTTTATTGCGTCGCATCAGGATTTCAATCAAGCGTGTATTTTCATTTTCTCGTCCGATAATCGGATCAATATTTTTTTGGATTTTTTTATCTGTTAGGTCGGTAGTAAAAGCTTCCAAAAAAGAACCTTTGGCTTGGCTGGGGTACATATCAATCAATTCATCATTATTGGGATTAAAGTTGCCAAATGAAGAAGTGAAATTTTGGAATTTCGAAGTGCTGTTAAAAATTATTTGTAATTGATTTTTTATAAAATTTTGATTGAGCTGAAGATCTTTTAAAGATTTTTCTAGATTTTGGTTTTTGCTTTCAATCAAAGCCAGCAATAAATGCTCTGTGGCAATGTAAGGATGATTATGGCTATAGGCCAAACTGGCTGACTTTTCTATGATTCTTAAGGTTTGCTGGGCAAAAACCGGGATAAAATCCTTTTTTTGCTTAGGAGTATAAGCACTTAGCCGTTGTTTTATTTTTTCTTCTTTTAAATTAGCTTTTTGCAGAATTTCTGAGCCGATACTGCCTTTTTGCAAAATTAAAGCATATAAAAGAAATTCCGGCGTGATATTTTTTATTTTTAATTGCCAAGCCAGATTAATTGATTTGACTAAAACTTCCCGATAATTAGTTGAAAAATTTTTTAAAATATTCTCTGACATTGGTTAATCTTTAAATTCTTGATAAAGCGCGAGAAGATAAGCAAAGGTAAAAATTATCATAATTAAAAAGATAATTGAAGCTAGAATTTTTCCCACATAAGCCACTGGTAAAATAATCAGCGCAAAGCCATCGAGAATAACAAAGATTATTGCCAGGATAATTAATTTGTAAATAAGGTTGGGGAGATTTTTATTAGCCAGAGAAACAGAAGCTCTTAAGGAACTGAGGCAGGATTTTTTTTCATCAATTAAGATAAAGGGGCTGAAAATAAAATAACTGGCAAAAAGTATGGTTAGAATTATGCCGATAATTGAGGAGATAATGCAAAAAATAATTTTGTTTAATAAAAAAAGAAAAACAGAGATATAAAGAGGCAAGCTAGCAATCAGAAAGATTAGATTAATAGCGATTGTTAAGCAGAAAAAAGGCAGGAAATGAGTGGCTATTGATTTAAAAATATTGTTAAACTTCATTTCCGGAGTCAGCAGTTGCTGAATGATCATAATCTGAGCAACGGCGGCAATGATCATAAATATTATGTAAGATAAAGTTTGCCAGATTAAATTAAAAGTGAAGAAATAGCTTACCTGGAGTACATTGTATTTTACCAGTAAGACATAAATTAGCATCAATAAAAACAGGACAGCAATTACTACAGAACTTACAATAAAGATAATTAGCAGTAATTCTGGCCAAGTTTTCTTGATTATTTTGCCGCTATTTAAAAAAGTCTTACTTAAAGATAGTGGCTTGATTTTTGTTTGTTTGTTTGGCATGGGTTTAATATTAATTTTTATTGAGAATTGAGAATTAACTTTAGGCCATTTGCCGAAGCTTAGCAATGCGCTCTTCAATAGGCGGATGGGTGGAAAAAAGATTGCTTAAGAATCTTTTACTCTGGCCAAAAGGATTAGCTATATATAAATGAGCCGTAGCATTATTAGCTCTTTTTAAAGGCAGTTTGTTAGTTAAAGCAATTTTTTCTAAAGCATTAGCCAGGCCTTGAGGATAGCGGGTTAATAATGCGCCATCGGCATCAGCTAAATATTCTCTTTTGCGTGAAACAGCCAGCTGGATTATTTGGGCAATTAAAGGGGATAGGATAGCCAAGACAATGCCCACAACTAGTAAAATTGCACTAAATTGATTTTTTTCCCGATCGCCTTTGCCCCAAAGAAAATTGCGCATCAGTAAGTCTGCCAATAAGGCAATTATGCCTACTAGAACTATGACGACCATCATTAAGCGAATATCATAATTTTTAATATGGGAAAGTTCATGGGCCAGAACGCCTTCCAGCTCTTCATTTTCCAGTTTATCAATAGCACCAGAAGTCACAGCAATGGAAGCATGCTGAGGATCACGGCCAGTAGCAAAAGCATTAATGTCAGGATCATTGATTATATAAATTTTGGGTAAAGACAGACCAGCTGTGATACAGAGATTTTCCACCAGGCGATAAACATAAGGATTATCTTGCTTGGTAATGGGTTTGGCTCCGGCTGTGGCTAAAGCCAATTTATCACCGCCATAATAGCTAAATAGACCCATGATTAAAGAAATAATAATGGCAATAACTAAACCGAAATAGCCAGTGTCAGTTAATTGTCCATAAAGCCAGCCCAAAAACAAAACAAAGACTATAAAGATCATTATTAAAATTACGGTTTTTCGTTTATTGGAATCTATTTGTTGATACATTTCGGCAAATAGCTTATGGCTTATGGCAAATGGTCAGTAGCCCATTAGCTAATTGTCATTTGCCATTTGCTAATTAGAATTTTACGTGTGGTGCTTCTTTTTCTTTTTCTTCTCCTACCTGGAAGAAATCGTATTTTTTAAAACCTAACATGCTAGCTATGATATTGTTAGGGAAAACTTGAATTTTAATGTTAAAGTCGCGCACATTGCCATTATAAAATCTTCGGGATGCCTGAATTTTATTTTCTGTATCTGTTAATTCATCCTGCAAAGATAAAAAGTTTTGGCTAGCTTTTAAATCTGGATAATTTTCAGCCACAGCAAACAGAGACTTTAAGGTATTGCTGAGCATATTTTCTGCCTTGCCTTTTTCTTCTATTCCTTTGGCTTGCATGGCAGAGGCTCTGGCTTCAGTGACTTTTTGAAAAACTTCTCTTTCATGGGTGGCATAAGCTTTAACTGTTTCCACTAAATTAGGGATAAGGTCATATCTTCTTTTGAGCTGGACATCAATGTCAGACCAAGCTTCATCAACTCGATTGCGGCTTTTGATTAAACTGTTATAAACAGCAATTAGCCAAATAATAATTAAAATAACAACAATTAAAATAATTCCCCAAATAGGCATAATTTTTTGCTTTAATTAATTAAATTTTATATACTAAGATTAGTATATTTATTACTTTAATTATAATATAAAATTTTATTTTTTGCAAAGGGCCAGTTTAACCGTTTAATTTAGGCATTCAAATAAGTAAAATTCTTTTTAAATTAGCCAAAAAAACTTTTAAAGAGCATAATTTATGAAATTAAATCCAGAAATTTTTCATGCCTATGATGTGAGGGGCATTTATCCCGATGAAATTAATGAAGACGCAGTTTATAAAATTGCCCAAGCTTATCTTAGGGTTTTTAAGCCCCAAGGAGCAATTGTTCTAGGTAAAGATGTCCGTATTTCGTCTCCCAGTCTATGGCAGTCTGCTGCCAAAGGCATAACCAATGCTGGTTATGACGTGATTGATATTGGCACAGTTTCTACTGATATGATGTATTTTGCCGTGGCCTATTACGGTTATGGCGGGGGCATGACTATTTCTGCCTCTCATAATCCCAAGGAATATAATGGGATTAAGTTTGTGAGAGAGGAAGCAATTGCCATTTCTGAAGATACTGGGCTTTTAGAAATTAAAAAAGAAGCTCTTAAGGGCGAAGAGATTATGGAGCCGGAAAAGGGGGAGATTATTAAAAAAGATATTTTGGCAGATTATGTCAGCCATTGTTTATCTTTTATAAATACTAAAGATTTAAAGCCCATGAAAATTGTAGCTGATGCCAATTTTGGCATGGCGGGCCAGGTTTTGAAAAAAATGGTAAAGGGTTTACCTATTGAGATTACTGAATTAAATTTCCAGCCAGATGGTAATTTTCCTAAAGGCCGGCCTGACCCTAAGATTCCAGAAAGAAGAAAAGAAGTTGAAGATTTAGTAAAAAAAGAAAAAGTTGATTTGGGCGTGGCCTGGGATGCTGATGCTGATCGCTGTTTTTTCTTTGATGAAAAAGGTGATTTTGTTGATGCCTATTATATTACTGCAATTTTGGCCAAACATTATTTAAGTAAATTTCCTAAACAAAAGATTTTATGTGATGTGCGTTTAATCTGGGCTATTAGAGATGTAGTTAAAAAAATGCATGGCCAGTTAATTATTAATAAGCCCGGGCATGCTTTTATTAAAGATACAATGAAGAAAAAAAATATTATTTTTGGCGGTGAAACTGCTGGGCATTATTATTTTAAAGATAATTTTTACGCTGATAATGGCATGATTCCCTTTTTATTAATCTGGGAAATGCTTTCTCTGGAAAAGAAAAAAATGTCGGAAATTGCTGATTATTACCGCAAAAATTACCCTATTTCCGGCGAAATAAATACGCACGTCAATGATCCAGATGTTGTTTTGAAAAATGCGGAAGAAAAATATAAAGACGGCAAAATTTCGCATATTGACGGAGTTTCTGCGGAATTCAAAGACTGGCGTTTTAATTTGCGCAAATCAAATACTGAACCTTTGATTCGTTTGAATGTGGAAGCAAAAACACAGGAAATGGTGGATGCGAAGGTTAAGGAAATATTAAAAATAATAAAATAAATTTAATAGCTTTTAAAGCAGACCATCAATTCTTGATTGTTTGTTGACAGATTTTTATTTTTTTGATATATTGAGGCATTAACATAAAGGAGGGTGAGTATGACACTCGGCACATTCACTGGGGTTTTAGGCGTTACTTTTGGATTATTAGGCATACACAATTTTATCCGTAGTGCAGTTGTTACTCTAAGTGACTATAGTGAGCAAGCAATAAAGGATTCTTTGTATCATGCAAAGACAGGATGCATACTTTTGAGCATTGGGTGGGGTTTTCTAGCAGTAATTCCTATCTTAATGTTTTTGCAAAGGTTCTTTGATGTTTATTCTATGTTTCATCCCTAAGGCTTAATAAGGGTAAATAAAAGAGGTTGGCGCAAGTTAATCTCTTTTGTCTTTTTTACGCAAATTTCGTATAATAGCAGCAGTAAATAATTTTAAATTATGATTATTAATATGACTGGCAGAGGCGGAAAAGTCGGCATATTTGATTCAGGCTTGGGCGGTTTGATTATTTTAAAAGAGTTAATCAAAAAACTGCCGCAATATGATTACATTTACTTAGGTGATAATGCACGGACGCCTTATGGCAACCGGTCGCAGGAAGTAATTTATCAATTTGCTAAGCAGGCAGTTGATTTTTTATTTAAACAAGATTGCCAATTGGTTATTTTAGCCTGCAATACTGCTTCATCTGAGGCTTTGCGTAAAATTCAGCAAGAATGGCTGCCACAAAACTTTCCTGATCGCCGGGTTTTGGGTGTGATTAGACCAGTGGTTGAAGATGCTGTTAAAGTTGCAAAAAAGAAAATCGGCGTGATTGGCACTAAATCAACAATAAACTCTCAGGCTTATATTCGTGAAATTGCCAAACTAAATCCGCAATTAGAAGTTTTGCAGCAGGCAACACCTTTACTGGTGCCTTTAGTGGAAGAAGGCTGGCAAAAATCTGATATAACTAAAAAAGTTTTGCGCAAATATTTAAAGCCTTTTAAAAACGCTAAAATTGACACTTTGATTTTAGGCTGTACTCATTATCCGATTTTGCTAAAAGAAATTCAGGGTGTAATGGGTAAAAGTGTCAAAGTTTTAAATTCCGGTGAAATAGTGGCTGAATCTTTGGCTGATTATTTACAAAGGCATTCGGAACTTGAGAGTAAACTTGATAAAAATTCCCAATATAAATTTCAAGTAACTGATTTATCGCCACATTATCAGCAATTAGGCGAAAAATGGTTTGGTTCAGGGATTAAATTTGAAAAAGTGGAATTATAAAAGACGAGATGTGAAATCTCGCCTTTGGCTGTATCGTGCTGCAATTTAGTTGAGGTGACGATGCTCTAGCGTATTGGAACAAGCAAAAGACTGCGACACAATACTGTAATTTGTTAACTTAACATAATAATTAATTTTCGTCAAGTTTAAAAGGCGAGATTAAGAATCTCGCCTTCCTTTACAGGAAAATAAAGTAATGTAGCTCAGCTGACGTAAGTCTAGCGAACAGAAAGAAAAACTAGCAGACATTAATTTACTGTAATAATAAAGATTAGCAAAGAGAATTCATATTGTCAATCATAAAGCGGTCTGATGAATATCAGACCGCGGAATAGTACTTGGGCCCTAGAGAGCATGACCTAAGCCTTGGCCTGGTTTTTGGCCATACAGCTCTTTTTTGCGGGCCCTAAAAAAAATTTAAGCCGTTAAGCGGCTTTTTTTCGAAAATTAGAGTTTTTGCCTTACGGCTAGGATTCTGCCTCAGCTATAGCGCGCTTTTTCAGCTAAGGTTTCTCCCTCGGGATCGATCGTTAGAGCCCTTTGTGACCTGGCCCAGTAGATCGCAACTCTTGAGACAAACATTGTACACTGCCTGTCTCGCCTAACCCGAAGTTAATACTGAGATTAGCAATTCTTTTAGTTAATAAAATATTAGCAAATTTTATCAAAAATGTCAAGCCTGGATTTGATTTTTATTTTTAGTTAAGCTAAAATTAAGTTATAAATTTTTTTAATATTAAATTTAGATACATGCTTTTTACTGTATTAATTTTTGTTATTGTTTTAGGCATTTTAGTTTTTGTCCATGAATTTGGCCATTTTATTACAGCCAAAAAAATGGGCATGAAAGTTGAGGAATTCGGCTTTGGCTTTCCGCCCAGAATTTGGGGCAAAAAAGGTAAAGACGGAGTTTTTTATTCAGTTAATTGGATCCCTTTAGGCGGTTTTGTCAAAATAAAAGGTGAAGATGGTGAAAATCGTAAAGATCCGGATAGTTTTGCCAGCCAAAAAGCCTGGCGCCGGGCTATTGTTTTGGTAGCTGGTGTGGTTATGAATTTTTTGCTTTGCGCTGTTTTGTTTACTTTTGGCTTTGCCATTGGCTTGCCGCAGGCAGTTGATCAGACAGCATTGGAGCAGGGCTTGGTTAAAGATTATAAAGTTCAGGTTGTTTCTGTGCTAGATGACAAGCCGGCTAAAGAAGCCGGCATAAAAGTCGGCGATGTGCTTTTAGCTGTTGACGGCCAGGAAGTAAAAGGCGTGAATAAACTATTAGCTGATACTTCCAGTAAAATCGGCCAGACAGTAGATTATAAAATTCAAAGAGATGGTCAAATTTTAGATAAAGACATTCAGGTCGTGGATATTGGTGATGGCAAGGCTGGCATTGGCATTGGCCTGGTAGAAACAGGCATTGTTGCTTATCCTATTCACCAAGCGATTTGGCAGGGCTTTAAATTAACCGGCTTATTGACCAAGGAAATTGTTTTTGCTTTTGGCAATATTTTGAAAAATTTAATTATTGGCAAGCCGCTTGGCGTTCAGGTTTCTGGTCCCGTGGGCATAGCTGTTTTAACCGGCCAGGTCGCTCGTTTAGGCTTTATTTATGTTTTACAATTTACTGCTTTGCTGTCTTTAAATTTAGCAATTATAAATTTCATACCTTTTCCGGCTTTGGACGGCGGCCGGCTTTTATTCCTGGCTATTGAAAAAATCCGCCGTAAACCAGTTTCCCAGAAAATTGAATCAATTGTCCATACAATAGGCTTTGCTGTTTTAATGATTTTGGTGATTATTATTACTTTTCAGGACGTAATTCGTTATAGCGATATTTTTACTAATATCATAGCGAAAATTGTGCAGTAATTTTGATAATTAGCTATTGGTCATTAGTGATTGGTGATAGGAAAATAATTTTTATAAAATATGCAGACTTTATTTCTGGTTTTAGGCTATGGCATACCTAAAGATATTCGCAAAGATGAGAATTATAAAACTTATTTAAAATTGGCGTTTAATAATATCTATGAGATCTCTTTGAAAAATAAGATAAAAAAGCCTTTAATCGTTTTTAGCGGCGGCAAAACAGATATTTTTAAGCCTTTTAAAAGGGATGAAGCCGGAGAAATGGTTAAGTATTTTTACGTTTTAGCTAGACGGCCTTTTCTTAGAAAGAAAACTAATAATTGGCAATTTATTAAAGAAGCGAAAGCTTTGTCAACCTTAGAAAATTTATTATTTACCAGAAAAATATTGGAGAAAAAGAAATTGTTACCAGCTGATATTTATATTTTTTGCGAAAAGACAAGGGAGAAAAAAGTTAATTTATTAGCCAAAAAGATTTTTAAAAATAAAATTAAGCTAGTCTCGATTGATTTTGACCATTCGCCCAATAGATATTTAGATGATAAATTTATTAAAGAAAAGGAAAAACAAGACATTAGGTTTGCTTTATGGGCTTTAAGAAGTTCGGTTAATTTTAAAAAATATCATAAGATTTTCCAGGAGAGATTAGCCCATTTTAGAAAACAAGGCCCCCAAAAACATCTTCAGTCGGTTCAAAATTGGTGGCAGAAAAGACTTGAAGAAATAATTAAATAAAATATGGAATTAAATCTTAAAAAACTTAAAGAGCCCGCCTTCGCTGAAGCTTCGGCGGACTAAATTAAGATATTATGGAATTAAATCTCAAAAAATTAAAGGAGCAGGCATTGAAAGAAATTCAGGGCATAAAAAATTCAAAAGAATGGCAGGAGATTGAAAATAAATATTTTTCCAGAAAGAGCGGGGAATTGGCCAAGCTTTTGAAAGATATTAAAGATGTTTCTGAAGATTTACGGCCTAAGCTCGGGGCGATGGCTAATGACGTCAAGGAAGAAATAAGCAAAGCTTTAAACAAAAAAAAGGCTGATTTGGATTTGCAAACCGAAACAAATTTGGAGCAGGATTTTATTGATGTGACCTTGGAAATTGAGAAATATAAGTTAGGCCATTTGCATCCCATGACTCAAGTTCAGTCTGAATTGGAGGATATTTTTAAATCCATGGGTTTTATGATTTTAGACGGTCCGGAATTAGAATCTGATTATTATAATTTTGAGGCTTTAAATATTCCCAGCTGGCATCCGGCTAGAGATGCTCAAGATACTTTTTATATTGACCCTTCGACAGGCTCAGGGAAAGATAAATTAGTTTTACGTACGCATACTTCACCAGTTCAAATTCGTGCTATGCAAAGATATGGTGCGCCTTTGCGTTGCGTTGTTCCAGGTAGAGTTTTTCGCAATGAAGCCACTGATGCTTCCCATGACCATACTTTTTATCAGCTGGAGGGGCTTATGGTTGATAAAGAAATTTCCATTGCTAATTTGGTGGCTGTGATGAAAGAAATGCTTTCAGCGATTTTTAAAAAAGAAGTTAAGGTCAGATTAAGGCCAGGCTATTTTCCTTTTGTGGAACCGGGTTTTGAGTTGGATTTTGGTTGTTTGATTTGCGGGGGTAAAGGCTGTTCTGTTTGTAAACAGACTGGCTGGATTGAATTTGTGGGTTCTGGCTTAGTTCATCCCAATGTTTTGAAATCAGGCGGTATTGATCCGGCCAAATGGTCTGGTTTTGCTTTTGGCTTGGGTTTAACAAGGTTGGTCATGATGAAATATGGGATAGATGATATTCGCTTATTACAATCAGGGGATTTGAGATTCCTTAACCAATTTTAAGTAATCTGTCACACTGAGCATAGTCGAAGTGTGGCGAGAATTAAAAGTCATGGTTCGACTAAGCTCACCATGACAATCAGATTTATGGACAGAGATAAAATCGTAAAATTTTGCGAGGAGTATCTGAAAGTTAAAGATTTTGAAGATCATTGTCATAATGGCCTTCAGGTTGAGGGTGTTAAAGAAATTAAGAAGATAATTACTGGTGTGAGTTTATCACAAAAAATAATTGAAGCTGCCATTGCTAAAAAGGCGCAAATGATCATTGTGCATCATGGCTTATTCAGATCCATTTTTGAAAGCAAACAGATTACCGGTATTTTTAGAAACCGATTAAAATTACTTTTAAGCAATGATCTTAATTTAATGGGTTTTCATCTGCCTTTGGATGCTCATCCGGAGATTGGCAACAATATTAGTTTGTGCCGTTTGCTAGGCTTGGTGAATATGAAAGTTTTAAATACTCCCGATTACGGTGATATTGGTTATACTGGCGAATTAGATCAGCCGATAAATTTTAGTGATTTTGTTAGCTTGGTTAATAAAAAATTAAATATTAATTCCTATAATCTTGCGGCAGGACCCAATAAGGTTAAAAAAGTCGGCATAATTTCTGGTGGCGCTTCTCCTGATTATAAAGCTGCTGTTGCAGTTGGTTGCGATACTTATATCTGCGGCGATATCCGAGAAGAGATCGTCAGACAAGTTGAAGAAATCAAGATAAATTTTATTAATGCTGGACACTACAATACGGAAAAACTGGGTGTGCAAAATCTAGGTGAATTAGTGGCTAAGGAATTTGATATTGATGTTGAATTTGTGGATGTGCCTAATAATATTTAATTATCAAAAGATAAAAGTTCAATAAATTAACTATTAATTTAAAATCTATGGACAGCGCATTAATAATTGGCAGTATTGGAGTTTTATTAATAGTAGTTGCCTTTATTTTAAATCAATTGCATAAGTGGAAACAGGATTATCTGATTTATGATTTGTTTAATTTTTTTGGCGGTTTGTTTTTGTATGTTTATGCTAATAATATAAACAGCTATCCTTTTATTGCTTTTAGTATAATTTGGCTGCTGATTTCTTTCCGCGATATTGTGATTGATATGTATAGAAATTATAACAATGACAAAAGGGGATTCATTAATAAATGGCTAAAATAGCATTTTATGTATATTTCCCGTAATTGGTTAAAAGATTTTGTAAAGATTGCTGACTCTTTAAGTGCTAAAGAGCTGGGTTTGAAATTGACTATGGCCATGGCTGAAGTGGAAGGGTTTGTTGATCAAAAAGAAAACCTAAAAGGCGTAGTGGTGGGGGAAATTTTAGAAGTCAAAAAACATCCGAATGCTGATAAGTTGCAATTGGCTGTTATTAATATTGGTGAAAAAAAATTAAAAATAGTTTGTGGCGCGCCTAATATTGCCAAAGGTCAAAAAGTGCCAGTCGCTTTGATTGGCACGATTTTAGCTAATGGCATGAAGATTGAAAAAGTAAAAGTGCGCGGTGAAGAATCAGAAGGCATGCTATGCGCTGAAGATGAATTAGGCTTGGGTAAAGACCATTCTGGGATTTTAATTTTGGATAACAAATTAGTGTCAGGCACAACGTTAGCTAAAGCTTTGGGTCTGGATGATATAGTTTATGAAATTGATAACAAATCATTAACGCATAGGCCTGATTTGTGGGCGCATTATGGTGTGGCTAGGGAAGTGGCGGCTATTTTAAATGAAAAGTTAAAAATTTATAAAGTAGAAAGTTTTAAAGATGGTAAGGAAAAATTAAATATAAAAATTGAAGATTATAAGCTTTGTCCGCGTTATATGGGCGTGGTCATTGAAGGCATTAAAATCGCTGAATCTCCTGATTGGCTTAAAAAGAGAGTGCAGGCTGTAGGCATGCGTTCTATTAATAATATTGTGGATATTACTAATTATGTAATGATGGAAATTGGCCAGCCGCTTCATGCTTTTGATTATGATAAATTAGAAGGCCAGCGCATTATTGTGCGCAATGCTACTCCGGGTGAGAAAATTAAAACTTTGGATGAGGAAACTCGTAAATTAACTGAAGAAACGCTGGTTATTGCTGACGCTAAACAGCCGATTGCCATTGCTGGCGTAATGGGCGGCGCTAATACAGAAATTGACAGCCGAACTAAAAAAATAATTATTGAATCAGCTAATTTTGACCATGTTTCTATTCGCAAGACATCTGCCAAATTAGGCTTGAGGACAGAAGCGTCTATTCGTTTTGAGAAATCTTTGGATCCTAATATTGCAGAGCTAGGCATTAAAAAAGCCATAGAATTGATTTTACAGCTTTGCGAAGAAGCAAAGATTATTTCCCAAATTGAAGATGTGAAAAAATTTAAATTAAATCAGGGGCCGATTGAAATTGATTTTGATTTTATAAATAAAAAGATAGGCCAGGCTATTGATCCGAAGAAAGTTATTGAAATTTTAGATTCTTTAGGCTTTGTCAATAAAAAGAAAAAAAATGGGTTAGAAGTTACAATCCCGACTTGGCGGGCCACTAAGGATATTTCTATTCCAGAAGATATTGTGGAAGAAGTCGCTAGAATTTACGGCTATGACAATATTGAAATCAAAATGCCAGAAGTTAAAATGCAGCGACCGGAATTAAATCCAGAAAGAGAGCTGGAAAGGAAAATCAAAAATATCTTAGCTTATGGTTTTGACATGACTGAAGTCTATAATTATTCATTTAACAGCGAAGAGCAACTGAAAAGAATAGGCTTAGATATTGATGATCATATTAAAATAAGCAATCCGCTTTCTCAGGAAACCAGCAGATTAAGAATAACTTTGGTGCCTAATTTACTGCAAAATATGGTTTTAAATAACCGTTTTTATGACGATATTAGCTTGTTTGAAGTTGGCTCAACTTATTTAAAGAATGAAAAAGGCGAGAAGATTTCTGATAAAGGGCAAGGTCATTTGCCTTTACAGGAGAAGTGGGTCGCTGGTCTTTTGCAGGAAAAGAAAAACAGTGAGCCGTTTTATATTGCTAAAAATATAATATCAGCTTTACTTTCGCGTTTGCATTTGGATTATAAATTTGCTAAAACAAGCCAAGCACCAGTTTTTGGCAAAAAAAACCGAACAGTAAAAATAATGGTTTCTGGAAAAGATTTTGGCTATATAAGCGAGTTAGCGGATAATTTATATTCAAAATTAGATTTAGAAATAAAAGTGGCATTTTTTGAATTAAATCTAACTAAATTAGTAGCTTTGTATTCTGATGATCTGAAATATAAAACTATTTCTAAATTCCCGAATATTGATCTGGATATCTCTATGATTATTGAGAAAAAAATACTTTGGGAGCAGGTTGATGATTTAGTCAAAAGTGTTGATAAAGATTTGATCCGCAAAGTAACTTTTTTCGATGTTTATGAAGGTAAAGGTATCCCTGAAGGCAAAAAATCAATTGCTTTTAGAATAGAATACCGTTCTGATGATAAAACATTAACCATGGAAGAAGTGCAGGTAATTCAGGCACAAGTTTTAAAAACTTTAGAAGAAAAATTAGGGGCGCAGATTAGAAAATAGTTTAGCTATTGGGAATTAGTAATTAGGCATTAGTGATTGGAAAAATTTGGAATTATATATATATATAGAATAAATTACTAAAGCTAGTATATGAAAAAGTTTTTACAAATAATATTAATTTTAAGCCTAGGTGCATTTTTAGTTTTGCCCAGCCAAAGCCAGGCAGTGAGCGGTTTGAGTGATTTTTCTTTCCAGGTCCAGCCAAAGACTGTCTCTAGCTTTGCCACCTGGACAATCAGTTTTTCTCTGCCGCAGGATTCTGCTCTTGGCCATATATTAATTTCTTTAGGCGGTTATAGCCCTGATTTAAGCCAGGCAAAATTAAGCATTGCTGGCTTGCCGTCTGGCACAGCGATTATTGGCAAAACTAATCCCAATTGCGTTTCTAATTGCGATGACATCAGGTATTATTGGCCTAAACCCATTAATGTTTCTCAAGGACAGAAAATTACTATTACCTTAACTAATGTTAAAAATCCAGCAGTAATAGGCCAGACAGGCATAAATTTTATAAGTTTATATAGTTCGCTCTATCCGCAAATGGATTTGGCTTTTAATACTAGCAATTATTTTGTCCAGTTAGTTGCCAATGATAATCAAGCCAATCAAGACGAATTAATACCTGAATCTGTGACAGGGGACGGGCAAAAAACAATTCAGCAAGTTTTGATTAATGAGTTATTTTATCAGGCTGGTTCTCAGACCACTAAATTAAATGAAATTACTGACGCTACCAAAGTAGATAATTTTATTTTAGATCTGCTGGATAAAGTTAAAGTTGTTTTTAGGGAACCGATTGATCTCTCCAGTGAAGAAGCAGTGAATTATATTGCTAATTTGGCAGATTACACGACTTTTGATTATTTATATTTTTGGATTGATTATGAATTCTTGAATTTTTTCAAAACGCCTTTAGAAGTCACTTATTATGATCTGCCTTATGTCTGGAATCCGGATATTTTAAAAGATGACCAGTTTATTTTAAAGCCCGAAGAAATAGAAAATTTTCAATCAGCAATAGTAGATGATAAACCCCAGATTTCCTTTACAATTAATGAGGCCGGCAGTTACAGGGTCGTGCCGCATTTGGAGCTTTATATTGCTGATAATCAGGAGATTACTCAAGCCAATAACGTTGTAAGTTTTTCCGGCCGCATTTCAGATCCGAAAGCGGTTATAAAAATAAGTTTAAATGGTAAAACTTTAGACGATTTGCATCCGCAAATTGATTCAAAAACTGGCGAATTTTCTTTTCCTTTGGAATTAGCCGAAGGCACAAATTTAATTGAGGCTGAAGCTGAAAGTAATTATGGCCCGATAGCTAAAGAAACAAGAATCGTCCATTATCAGCTAGCTGGGACGCAGGAACCAAAAACTAAAGAAGAGATCAGTCCAATTTATTATATGATTGGTCTTTTACTTGTTTTAGCAATAATTTTAATTTTTGCTATTCGCAATTTGGTCAGGAAGAAGTAATTGTGGTATAATTAATTAAGTAATTAGTTATTAGTAATTAGTCATTGGTTATATGTTTGTATCAAGTAAAGATATTATCAATATTGTTTTAGCCTTTGCAATTTTATGGCTGGCAATTTTCATGGCCTGGGCAATCTATTATTTAGCCATGATTTTGAAAGAGTTTAGAAAAATAATTGCTGATTTTAGAAAAACCATTGATTTAGTGGAAGGTTTAATTATTATTTTAAAAGAAAAATTAGAGCATACTTCTAGCTATATGAAATTATTAGTAGAGACAGCTGTTAATGTAGCTGACTTTATTAAAACCAGGAAAGTGGAAAAGAAAACTGGGAAAAAGAAAAAATAGTATTAGTTATTAGTCATTGGCCTTCGCCAACCGAAGTTGGCTTCGGCCAACGAAGGTTAGTAATTGGTCATTAGTCATTTGTCATTAGTCATTTGTGATTTGAATACCTTTAAGGAGGTATTTTTTTATTGACAAAATTGATTTTTAAGTGTATAACTGGACTGGGGGGATTGATCATTTAAATTGGGCTAAGCTAGACCATCCGTGAGACGAGAAAGGAGATTCTCATGAAAGTAACCTTTTACGGAACAAGGGGGTCTGTGCCTATCGCGAACAAAGCGAGTGTGGCCACAGGCGGAAACACAACATGTCTGCGGATCGAGAGCGACTGTCTGCCTCAGGGCATGTGGCTGGTGGTGGATGCGGGCAGTGGCATTGTGCCGCTGGCCATGGACGCGCTAAAAAACCAAGTCAAATCCGTAGCCGTCTTTTTTACGCATTACCATTGGGACCACACGCAGGGTCTGCCGCTGGCGCCAATTGCCTTTATCAAGACGATTCCGATCGCTTGCTATGGGCCAGTTGACGATGGTGTCGGACCGAAAGAGATGCTTGAGGCATCCATGCGCAGGCCGTTCTTTCCGGTGGACTTCAGTGAAGTGGGCAGCCATTTCACTTGCCACCGCATCGAGCACCCGAGCCCCCAGGTCATCATCATCCACCCGAAGGGCGGCATCAAGAAGATGACTTTGGATCAGTTCGAGCGTTTCGATGGGAAGCCTCTGCCGATTGGCAGGCAAGGCGAAAAATACCCGAAGAGCGAATGCCTGGTCATTAAGATGATGCGGAGCTCTCATCCGGAGATGACAATCTCGTATCGCTTTGAGGAAGGTCCGACTGGCAAGGTTTTCGTTTTCCTTACGGACAACGAGAACCTTTATGCGACTCCGAATGCCATGAAGGTTTTTCTCAGAGCCGCTGACTTTTTGGCCATGGACAGCCAGTATCCGGAGCAGAAGTATGTGACCCAAACTGCAGGGTTTGGGCACGGTACGGCTGCCAACTGTGTGCGGGTTGCCCTAGAGGCCGGAGTCAAAAAGCTGGGTCTGACACACCATGATCCTCTTTCCACAGACTCAGCGGTCCAGGCGATTCTGGAGGAAGGCAAGGCTGCTTTGCAGGAATTTCTCAAGGGCAATCCCAAAGAGAAGCCTGCTTTGTCGGCCGGCGCCATTTTTTCCTGCCAGGATTACCAGACGGTCGAGGTTTAACCCAACAACCTTAACGCTGGATGGCAACTAGCCCCCTAAACTAGTGATCAATCCCCCGACTTTCAAACAAGCCTCACATTGTGGGGCTTTTAAAATTGACAAAATTAGAAATTCTTGCTATTATTTAATATCGTGAACTTTGACATTTTAATTTAAAATAACAAACAACCAACCCAAAGGGAAGGAGGTACAGGCCATGTTTAAGCGATCGCTTTGGCTGGAAAAATATGGCCTAGTGCCAAAAATTTTCCTAGCCATCTTGCTCTTTGTCTGCATTGGCGGACTTGATGCTTTTCTTTTTCTTAAAGATGCTGGCAATAATAGTGCGGCTAAGTATTCTCACAATGCCAAGCTGGACAACTGGGATAGGCCGCCACCTGCTTATAAACAGGCCGAATTAGAAGATTGGACTGCCAGAAGAAAAGCGGCTGAAGTGGAAATAAAAAAGCTGCTTCAGCAAGCCGAGGCTAAGGGGGATGACTATTCAGTCTATGATTATTTCCAGGACTTTGACCAATTAATGGTTATAGAAGATGAGTACCATCTTCATTTAACCTCAGCTGGAGTCTTATCTCCGCTAGAACAATTTGTTCGCCTGCGAGACCGAAAAGGCATTTTGAATGGCAAAAAAGAGCCTACTGAAGAAGAGCTCTCTTACATAACCAGTATTCAGAAAAAAATTAGCCTGAGGCGAGGCGAATATTATCGGCCATCCGAGAAAATTCAAATCCCTTACTGCTCGATTTTTATCTGGCTGGTCAGGACTTACCTGATGTTCATGGGGTTCTGGTTCTTTATCTACCTGATTCGTTTTCAGGAAAGAAAAACAGCCAAGGTAAAGGTGCAAAGGCATATCCATAATACTGATCGTTTTTACGATGCTTACGAGGATTTGCCTGGTAATTTATCTTTGCGGGATGAGCTGTTGCTCTGTCCGTGGAGATTTATCAACCGAGTGGCGTTTTGGCCGTTTTTTTGCCTGAAGTACCCCTTCTATGAAACAACGGCAGAGATGCTGCGCTTTAATAGTTTGAAAGCAGAGTTTTTGCGCTATAAGCCAATAGGCTATCAGCTTTCAGCTCGCGAAGAAGTAATTCTGCGAGCTAGAGCCAAGGCGCCAGTTAAAAACTTTGCGAAGGCGATTCAGTCAATCTCTGAGTTGGAAATCTACCCGAACGCCATACGCAGATCTTTGGCTGCTGCTTACTTGTCTTTAGTTTTAGGCATTGTTTTGCAGCCAGCCATTGTTTTTGCCGCGCAGTGCAGCAAAAAAGTTGATCATCATTTTTGCGGTCAGACCCAGATCGTTCAAATGCAGCAAGTTTCACAGCATCAGCTTGATGGGCCTGATCCGCCGCAACCTGACCAGCACCAGCAAACTTGGCAGGCAGTTTTGCCCAAACCCATGGATTTACAGCCGGTCTTTGACCAGATCTTTAGATTCATGGAAAAGTTAAGGCTGAAATTGCCTTTGTTAATCTTTGACATTGATCACGTTCCCATTGCTCGCTTGTTTGGCGGCGCGTTTTTCTGCGAAGAAAAGCCACTCAACCAAACAAGCGGGGAACACCAGTTTCCCCGTGAAAGGGGAAAGATCAATGAAAAAGATCATGTTCGCAATCGTGGCCATTGTGGCCCTTTTCGCTGCCTCGGCAGCGTTGGCTGTTGAAGACCAACCGCAGATGGGCGTTTCGCTCAATGCCAGCCGCAGTCTGGGCGCGCGAGTCAATCTGCAGGCCAACATGTGTTTCATCAACCTGATGAGCAGTCATGCGCCTTACACTTCATTGGGCTTGAACTATAAGTTCAATGAGCGTTTCAACCTGAGCGGCTATGTTGGTTACGGGTTTGAAGATGCGGAGCAGAACCGCGGTTGGTTTATGGGTATTGATCCGGTGTTCAAATCCGGCGACTGGGTTTTCGCCAACGGCGTCTATTATTATGCCGGATTTAACATGCTGTTTTCTTACCATTCGTTAAGTTATCCTTTGGGATTTACGCGAGTGGGAATCGATGCCCGTAATTTTCATTATTTGGACAAAGTAGATGAAGGTTCGCGATCCTACCAAGTGGGACCGGCAATCAACATCCCCTTCAATGACAAGTTGAGCCTCAAACTCAACTACTATTATGCGTTTGAGCCTTATGGCGAATCAGCCATGGACTCCAACGTGTATAAAGCAACTTTGATCTACAACTTCTGATCAGTTGAACATTTTCAGAGCGAGGAGAAATCCTCGTTCTTTTTTATTTCTGATACGAATCTACAAATCTTCTACTAATATACAAATATTGAATTGACAATTTAACAAGGTTCTGTTAAGTTGAATTAATCTTTGAAAAATGAATAAAGGAGGCAGGCATGACAGAGGAGAAATCGACTGATTTGGTGAAGCAATTTAAAAATTTAATTAAGGAATTTTCAAGAATAGTTCGTGATAATTATACTTCTCGTCAGGGAGACGAAATAAGCACCGCTGAAGTGACCAGTAAAATCACTGATCTTTATAATAATTCTCCGGCTGAAATCAGGCCAGAATTACTTTTCAATGTTTATCATGTTTTAATCGGTCAAACAACAAGCAGCAGCGATGATCGTTGGAATTCCTGGCTTTGCACTCTAGCCAATGGTTTAGTGACAAGGTTAGAACAAAAATAATCTTGAGAAAGAGGAGGAAACGAAAATGTTAGTATGTCTGGTCGGAGCCCTGGGCAAAATGGGCAGGACAATTGCAGAAATTATCGAGCAAGAAGATGAAGTCCATATAACTTATGAAGTAGATCCTTTAATTAATGAAGGTCTTCATGAAAAAAAATCAATTAATGGATTAGATAGTGCCGAAATCGATGTGGTAATCAACTTCACTAATCCCGAAGCTACTCTGGAATCAGCGCGCTGGTGCGCGCAACATAGGGTTCCTCTGGTGACTGGGACAACAGGCTTAAGCCCTGCCCAGCAAGAAGAACTGGAAAAGCTTTCAGACGATGTGCCCATTGTCTGGGCGTCCAACATGAGCCTGGGAGTGAACTTGATTGATGCTTTGCTGCCTAAAATTGCTGAAGTACTTGAAGGTTTTGCAGTGGAAATCGTGGAAATCCATCATGACAAGAAAAAAGATTCTCCTTCTGGCACAGCTATTCTTTTCGCCCAGACATTGGTTGAAGCCAAAGGAGGGGAAATCGTTTTCGGCCGGGCCAAAGGCAAAAGCGATAAGCGGCCCATCACCGAGGTAGTGGTGCATGCCATTCGCGGAGGCACAGTGCCTGGAGAGCACACGATTTATTTTCTCGGTCATGATGAAGTGGTCGAGATCAAACATCGGGCACTTTCCCGCAAGATCTTTGCCCTGGGTGCGCTCAAAGCAGTAAAATGGATTAATGACGAGACCCCTGGCCTTTGGTCCATGAAAGACGTGCTGGATCTTGAAGAATTTTAAAAATGCAATCGGCTGGATAATCTCCGGCCGATTTTTTTGCTAATTTTAAACAAGAAAATACGGCATTAACTTGATTTTTAGACTTAAAAATGATAAATTTAAAGTAATTTAATTTAAGTAATTTATGGAGGAAAATGCTCGAGCTGAACTTAAAATTTACGGCCGTGTCCAGGGCGTTTTTTATCGTGCCAGAGCTCAAGATAAAGCTCAAGAGCTGGGTTTAACTGGTTGGGTTAAAAATACTGCTGATGGCATAGTAGAATGTCTGGCTGAAGGCAAAAAAGAGGATTTGGAAAAATTCATTGCTTGGTGTTATGAAGGCTCCAAAACTGCCCAAGTGGCAAAAGTAGAAGTAAAATGGCTGCCCTTTGAAGGGGAATTTAGGCAATTTGTAATAATTTAAATAATTTTTTAAAGCTGCCTCGCTGATAGTTCGACTAAGCTCACCATAACAGCTCGGCGGAAATAATTCGTATATTTGTAAAAGATTTGTAATTTCGTATGAGTCTATGCATTTAGATAAATTTACTGAAAAAGAACGGAAAAAATACAGACGCAGAGAAATAATCCCAGGTTTAGCAATCTGGGTTACTTTTATTGGTTCAATTGTTTTTTCTTTTATTAAACCGCTTTGGGTTATTTATTTTATTATTTTATTTTCCTTGTATTGGGTTTTGCGGCTTTTTTATTTTGTTTTTTATAATATTGTTTCAGCTTATATGTTTAATAAGGAGGTAAAAGTTGATTGGAAAAACAAAAGAGAATCTTTACCCAATTGGCAGGATCATTATCATTTGTTTATTTTGCCGACTTATTCTGAACCTTATGAAGTATTAGAAACTTCCTTAGATGGTATTTTAGCCTGCGGCTATCCAGCTGATAAAATTATTGTGGCAATTTCCTGGGAAGAAAGGAAAAAAGAAGTTTATGAAGCAGTGGAACCACGGATTAAGCAAAATTATGAAAATAAATTTTTCAAGCTCTTGACTACCTTGCATCCAGACGGCTTAGTCGGAGAATTAAAAGGCAAAGGCGCTAACGCTAATTGGGTGGGTTGGAAATGCAAAGAGTTAATTGACCAATTAAATATTCCTTATGAAAAAGTTATTGTTTCGTATTTTGATTGTGATACCTCTGTCCATCCTAAATACATGGATTATTTAACTCACTGTTATATTACGCATCCTAATCCGACGCGTTCTTCATTTCAGCCAGCAGTTTTATATAACAATAATATTTGGGAAGCGCCTGCTCCCATGAGAATTACTGCTTTTTCCACGGTTTTTTGGCTTTTGGCTGAATTAATGCGGCCTGACCGGCTTTATACTTTTTCTTCGCACGCTATGAGTTTTAAAGCTTTAGTTGATGTTGGTTTTTGGGAAAAAGATATCGTGACTGATGATTCTCGCATTTTTTTGCAATGTTTTATTCATTATAACGGCGATTATGAAGTTACACCTTTATACATACCGGTTTCCATGGATACAGTTATTGCGGAAAAATCTATTTGGGACGGATTCAAAAGTTTATATAAACAACAAAGGCGCTGGGGCTGGGGTGTAGAACATTTTCCTTATATGCTTTACCATTTTAATAAGAAGAAAGACTTGATACCTTTTAAAACCAGGATAAAATATATTTGGAATTTAGGGGAAGGCATGTATTCCTGGGCCACGGCACCAATTTTGCTTTTTGTTTTAGGACGTTTGCCTCTTTATGTGGCTGGTCCGGCAGTTAAATCAACAGTTATTGCGCAGAATGCTCCTTTTGTTTTGGAATATTTGATGACCTTAGGCATGCTAGGCATTTTAGTTTCTGCTATTTTAAGCATTAGACTTTTGCCCCCGCGTCCTAAACAGCATCCTAAATTTAAATGGCTGATAATGTTTTTGCAATGGGTATTACTGCCGATAAATGTGGTTATTTTTGGGGCAATCCCAGCGGCTGATGCACAGACACGGTTGATGATTGGGAAATATTTAGGCTTTTTTGTGACACCAAAAAATAGAAAATAATTAGTTATTAGTAATTTGTTATCAGTTATTATGTTATTGGAAATTTATTTAATAAAAAATTATACTAACCAATAGCCAATTTAAATTCCTATCACCAATAACTGATGACCAATAACCAATAGCTTGAAAAATATGTCCAAATTTTCTATCCATTTAGTGACCTGGAATGGTCAGAAATATATTGAAGAATGTTTAAATTCAATTCTTGAACAAACTTTTAAGGATTATTTTTTATTGGTTATAGATAATGGTTCTGTTGACCAGACTGTTAAAATTATGGAAAATCAGTTTTTACCGGTTTTGGGCTCCCAAATAAGGCTGATAAAAAATAAAGAGAATCTCGGGTTCGCCCGTGCTCATAACCAGGCGCTTTTATGGTCAGATTCAGATTATGTCTTAGTTTTAAATCAGGATGTTATTTTAGATAAGGATTTTTTAGCCGAAATAGCAGGTTTTTTAGAAGAAAATAAAAATGTAGGTTCAGTTTCTGGTAAGATTTTACGCTGGCAATTTGAGCACACAGAAGACTTGAAAAAAAGCCACAAATCTGATATAATTGACTCACTAGGCTTAAAAATTTTCAAGAATCAAAGGGTCATAGATATTGCTGCCGGAGAGAAAGATCTGGGAGGTTTTGAAACAGAGCAAGAAATATTAGGCCCTAGCGCTACTTGCGCAGTTTACCGGCGTAAAGCCTTGGAAGATGTGCGTTATAATGATGAATTTTTTGATAATGATTTTTTCAGCTATAAAGAAGATGTTGATTTGGCTTATCGTTTGCGTCATCGTGCCTGGTCAAGTTTTTACTGCCCGCAGGCCAAAGCTTATCATGATCGGACAGCCAAATCTAATGAAAAAAATTCCGAATTAAGAATTATCAGCCAAAGAAAAAGCAAACATAAATTCATCAATTACCATTCTTATAAGAATCATCTTTTCGTCCTGGTTAAAAATTTAAGTTCTAAGAATTTTTGGCGTTATTTCTTTCATATAACTTTTTATGAATTAAAGAAATTTATTTATATTTTATTTTTTGAATGGTCAACGCTGGCAAGTCTGAAAGAGTTTTTCGCCAAATTAAAAATAATGAAAGCTAAACGCAGATTTATAATGAAAAACCGGCTAGTAAAAGATGAACAGATGAGGAAATGGTTTGTGTGATAATGACCAATGATCAAGCACCAATAATCAAACAATTTCTAATAACTAATTTCTAATTCCTAAATAATTCGGCCATTAGCTATTGGATATTAATTATTGTTTGGAATTTGAGTATTGTTTATTGGAATTTAAAAATCTATGGATTTATCAATTATCATTTTGAATTACAAAACCAAGGGGCTGGTTAAGCAGTGCATCAGAAATGTCAGGGTTTCAACTGCTAATTTGGCTTATGAGATTATTGTGGTTGATAATGGCTCTCGTGATGATATTGAAAACATGATGAAAGAAAATTTCCCTGACATAAAATTTATTCAAACAGGTAAAAACTTAGGATTTGCGGCTGGCAATAATATTGGCATTAAAGAAGCGCAAGGCAAATATATTATGCTATTAAATCCTGATGTTACTGTTTTGAATGGTTCAATTGAAAAAATGTTTAATTTTATGGAGAACAATCAGGAGGTGGGTTTGGCCGGGCCGAAATTAATCAATCCCAATGGCAGTTATCAGATTTCCTGCCGCACTTTTCAGACACCTAAATTAATATTTTATCGCCGCACACCTTTAGGCAAATTGCCATTTGCCAAAAAACAATTAGCTGACCATTTAATGCTGGATTTTGATCATCAACGAAATCAGGAAGTTGATTGGGTAATGGGAGCTTGCATGCTGGCCAGGAAATCAGCCTTGGATAAGGTCGGGTTACTGGATGAAAGATTTTTCTTTTATGTTGAAGATATGGATTGGTGCCGCAGGTTTTGGATGGATAATTTTAAAGTTTATTATTTGGCTGAAGCTGAAATGGTGCATCTTTACGAACGTGCTTCAGCGGCTGATAATTGGAATTTTTGGAATTTTAATAAAATGACACGCTGGCATATTGCTTCCTGGATAAAATATTTTACCAAATATTTCAGCGTTAAAAATACTGGCCGTGGACAATAATTTTAAATTTTAAATTTTGAATTTTAAATTTCTACCATGCCTATTTCTCAATTTGAAGACAAAAAGGCAGAGATGCCTCAGAATATTTCGCCTGATTTTTCTAAAATTACAGAAAAACCAAAGCGTTCGCTCTTTAAAGACAGGTTTTTTTTATTGCTTAAAATTGTTTTAGGGCTTTTGGTTGCTTTTTTAATTCTTGCTGCTGTTTTAGCCCTGGTTTATTATGAAAATTTTAAGCAGGCTTATAATTTATCATTTGAGGCCAAAGCTAATTTGGAGTCAGCTATTCATCAGGTTACTAACCGCGATTTCAAAGGCGCTGCCGATTCAATCAGCCAGGCTAATTCAGAATTTAATCAGGCGAAAAGTCTTTTGGACAAAATTGTTATTGTGCGCCAGATACCTTATGTTGGCAGCCAATTTAAAGCGGTTGATCAGCTTCTGATTGCTGGCATTAAATTAACTGACAGCGGTGAAAAAGTGGTTTTATTGGTTGATGATATTGTGGCGCCTTTGCAAAATGAATCAATTACTTATGCCACAATTACTACAGCGCAGAAAAAAGAAATTTTAAATAAAATAGTTGAGTCAGAAGATTTGCTTTTAGAAGTACAATCAGAAATTGACGAGGCAGTAGTGGCAATTGATGCTATTCCAGAAGAAAAATTAGTTAAGCCATTGCGCGACGGGATTGCGCCGCTAAAAGAAAATTTGCCCAAAGTCAAAGAGCTGATTGATTATGCTTTGCCAACGCTTAAAGTTATTCCGCAAGTAGTTGGTTTTGATCAGCCCAGAAGCTATTTATTTTTACTGCAAAATAATTCTGAATTGCGTCCTACTGGCGGGTTTATCGGCACTTATGGCATTTTGAAATTAAAAGACGGCGATATTGAAAGTTTTGATACTGATAATATTTATAATCTGGACCGTTCAACCCAGCATGTTGTTAAAGAAGCTTCGCCCTGGCAAATCGCTAAATATTTAGAGCAAGCAGACTGGTCATTGCGCGACATTAACTGGTCGCCTGATTTTCCGACTACTGCCAAGAAAGCCATGGATATATATGATAAGGAAAACGAGGTTATTTTAGGATTTAAAGAATCTGGCCAGCCAATTATCGGCGAAAAAGGTACAGAAATTCCGGATGTTTTGCCTTATGAGCAGGATTTATATGGCGTGATTGCCATGACGCCGGAAATTTTAAAAGGATTATTGCATTTAACCGGACCTTTAGTTGTTGATAATCAGATATTTACTGAAGATAATTATCAGGATCAGCTGGAATTAATAGTTGGCAAGCTTTATCAGGAACAAAATATCCCGATTTCCGAAAGAAAAGGCATTATTAAACAGCTGGCTGATCAGATTAGGATTAAGCTCATCACTTTGCCGACCAGCAGATTGCCTGAGGTTTTGGATATTGCGATTAATGCTTTAAAGCAAAAACAAATTTTAATTTATATGACAGATCCTGAATTAGAGCAAATAGTAATTGGCCGCGGCTGGAGCGGGGAAGTTAAAAATACTGACAATGATTATTTATTTGCAGTTGATAGTAATTTAGGCAGTTTAAAAACAGACCAGTATGTGCAGCGTTTTACTGATTATTCTTTGAACTGGCAGGGCGATGATCTTATTGCCAAAGTTGTTTTAACTTATAAAAACAAAGCGGATTTTACCTGGAAATCAACCAGGCTAAGATCCTATACCAGAGTTTATGTACCTTTAGGCAGTGAATTATTAAGCTCCAGCGGTGCAATGGAAAATGATAAAGTCAGAGATCCTGAAGGCAAGTCTGGCCAGGTTGAAGTGGCTGAAGAATTTAATAAGACTTATTTTGGCGCTTTTATTTCCATAGAGCCTCATGAAACCGGGGTTTTAACTTTTGAGTATAAGCTGCCACAAAGGATTAAGGAGCAGATCCAAAGCGGCAATTATAACCTTTTAGTTCAGAAACAGCCAGGCGTAATTCCTAATTTGACATTGGATTTAAAATTTGCTAAAACTATAAAATCAGCCGGCCCTGCAGAACTAGAAAGCGAATGGTTTAATACTTCTTATAATTTTTCAACGTCTTTGGATAGTGATAAGGAGTTTGCTGTAACCTTTAAATAAAAATGAGGCTATTGGTGATTCGTTATTAGTGATAGGAATATTATAAATACAATTCACCAATGACTTAATAACCAATTGCTAATAACTTAATTTACCAATTTTTCAAATATGTTTAGAAAAAAAATCGGCATTGATTTAGGCACCACAAATATTTTAGTCTATTTGCCCAAAAAAGGGGTGGTAATTAACGAGCCTTCAGTGGTGGCGATTTCTACGACTGATAAAAAAATAATGGCAGTAGGCATTGAAGCCAAAGAAATGCTAGGTAAAACGCCTGATACGATTATTGCTTCCCGGCCATTAAAAGACGGAGTGATCGCTGATTATAAAACAACCGAGGCTATGTTAAGATATTTTATTAATAAAGCTTTGGGCGGTTTTCGGATTTTTCGGCCAGAAGTCATGGTGGCAGTCCCGGCCGGCATAACTTCTACTGAAAGAAGAGCAGTAATTGATGCCACTATGGCGGCTGGGGCCAAAGCTGCTTATATTATTAAAGAACCAATAGTGGCCGCGATTGGCGCCAGTATTCCGATTGGCAGTCCTTCTGGCAACATGATTATTGATATTGGCGGCGGGACCGCTGAAATTGCAGTTATCTCATTAGGAGGTATTGTTTCCAGCGGCTCAGTGAGAATCGGCGGTAACCGTTTAGATCAGGCAATTTTGGAATATACGCGGCGTCATCACAATTTAGCTATTGGTGAAAGAACATCAGAAGATATAAAAATTAATATTGGTTCTGCATTGCCCATGGAAGAGCCTTTAACCATGGAAGTGAGAGGACGCGATATGGTGACTGGTTTGCCCAGAACAATTACTATGACTACTAATGATGTGGTCGAAGCAATTTCTACACCATTAGAAGGAATCATAGAAGCAGTTAAAGAAGTATTACATAATACGCCGCCGGAATTAGCAGCTGATATTATTGATAAAGGCATTATTTTAAGCGGTGGCTCTTCATTATTGCGTAATGTTGACCAGCTTGTTTCTAAAGCGACTGGCGTGCCAGCTTATGTGGCTGATGATGCTTTATTTTGCGTGGCTAAAGGCACAGGCATTGCCTTGGAAAATCTGGAGTCTTATAAACGGTCAATTTTGGGATCAAAATAAAATTAGTCATTGGTCATTAGTCACTAGTCATTAGTTATTGGTTATGTGTGTTTGGTTTTAGCCAAGTTTTTTTGTTTGAGAAAGGGCTTTACTTAGCTCTTTTTTTTCGTTATAATTAAACCATGAAAAATTTTAATTGGCAGATAGTCGGCCATGAAAAAAATCTTAAATTTTTGCAAAAAAACATTGTTAATGATAAATTAGCCCATGCTTATTTATTTGCCGGTCCTGTCCATTTGGGCAAAAATTTTGTGGCTCGGCAATTTATGTCAGCTATTTTATGCCACGATTATCATCTTAAAAATAAATTGCCCCTGGCGGAAATACCATGCGGCCAGTGTGTTTTTTGTAACCAGATTAGCAAAGGGATTCATCCGGATGTTTATTATTTAAAAAAAGAAGAAGATAAAAAGAATATCAGTGTTGAACAAGTCAGAGAAATGCAAAAACTTTTGCAGATGGCCTCTTTTTTAAATAGTTATAAAATTGCTTTAATAGAAAATGCTGATGATTTAAATGAAAGCAGCCAAAATGCTCTTTTGAAAATTTTAGAAGAACCTAAAAGAAAAACTATTCTAATTTTAATATCAACTGACCCTAAATTACTTTTAGCTACGCTTGTCTCCCGCTGCCAATTAATTAAATTCTTACCGCTTAGCGATGAAAAGATTTTCCATCATTTAATAAGTTTGGAGGCAAGCCGCGAACAGGGGCGTTTATTTACAGCTTTAGCTCATGGCCAAATTGGTTTGGCTGTTGATTTTTATAAAAAACCAGAACTTTTCAAGGATTATTCAGATAGAATCAATCAATTTTTAGAACTTTTTCAGCATAATTTAACCGCGCGTTTCCGGATTATTAATGATTTATTGCTTGATTTTAAAAATAATTTAGAAATAAGTGATTATCTGAAAGAGGAATTAGATTTTTGGCAGCTGATTTTGCGGGACGTTTTATTAGAAAAAAATAATTTATCTGCTTTAATGACTAATTTTTCTTACAAGGATAAAATTAGCCGCTTAGCAAAAAAATATTCCAATAGTGAAATAATCGGTTTGCTGTCTGAAATAAAAAAGATTAATCAATTTTTAAATTATAATATAAATCCGCGTCTAGCGGTGGAGAATTTAGTTTTAAATTTTTCCGCCAAAGGCGCATCAGCCTCTGGCTGATAAAATTTAAACTTATGTCAAAATTTATAAAGGAAAAAATTAGTTCAATTGGTAAAAATAAAATTCATTTAATCGTTCTCGCTCTCCTGCTTTTGCCTATTTTGGCTGGTTGTGTGCAAATAAAGACAAGCCCCCAGGTTACTGGCGGCGAATTAGGGATTCATAAAACAGTGGATGCCAGTGCTAATTGGCAAGCTAAAAATGCTTTATCAAATGCCGAAGGCAAACCTTTGGCTATTAGTGATACGAGTGTTAATAGAATTATCATGGATCCGTCTGACAATAACGCTTTGTATTTGGCTACCCAGCAGGGAATGTTTTATTCTTATGACGCAGCTGATAGCTGGCAATATGTTGATTTTTTTGATGGCAGCGTTATTAATGATATTGCTATAAATTATTTTGATAAATGTAATGTTTTTATGGTGGCTGGCCAGTCTATTTATCGGTCAAAAGATTGTATGCGTACCTGGCAGGAAGTTTATTTTGATTCCCGAGCAGACTTGCAAATTACAGATGTAGAAACCGAACATTACAATGGCAATATTGTTTATGCCGGAACAAGTAAAGGTGAAGTTTTAAAAAGCACTAATTTTGGTGATACCTGGCAGACAATTAAAAGAATTGATAATCCCATCAAACAAATTTTAATTGATAAAGATGATACGCGCATTATTTATATTGCTACGGAAACAGCCGGCTTGTTTAAAACTACTGACGCTGGTAAAACTTGGAGCAATGATAAACCGGAAACTGATATTAACAAAGGGTTAAATGATTTTTATGATGGTAAAGTTTACCGCTATCTGATTCAAGATATGACTAAAAAGAATACTTTGGTTTTAGCTTCCCAATATGGCTTATTAAAAACAACTGACGGAGGAACAACATGGCAAAGCATTGAATTAATTACGCCGGAACGGGGCGCTAATATTTATTCTTTGGCAATTGATCCAAAAGATGATAAGATTATTTATTACGGGACTGACACTACATTGTATAAGTCAACTGATGGCGGCAAGAATTGGTCAACGCAAAAATCACCGACCGGCGGGGTCATTAACTTTTTGCTGATTGATCCTAAAGAAACTAATATAATATATTTGGGGGCAGCAATTAAAAAATAGCTGTGGGCTCGGAGCCTTGGGCTGAGAGCTCTAAGCCCGCAGCTCTAAGCTCTTAGCTAAACTTTATAAACCTTACACTTTAAACTTTTAACTTAAATAAAATATGGCAAATTCCAACATTTATATTGATAAAAACAAAGCTGAATTTGATAAGGTTATAAGCCATTTTAAGGAAGAATTAATGGCTTTAAGGACTGGTCGGGCGCAGACCATGTTAGTAGAAAATATTCAGGTAGAAGCTTATGGCGCCACTACGCCTTTAAAACAATTGGCTTCTATTAGTGTGCCCGAAGCTAAAAGTATTAGTATTGAACCCTGGGATAAAAGCGTTCTAAAAGATATAGAAAAGGCTTTGACTTATTCTAACTTAGGCCTTTCAGTTGTGAATACTGGTGAAAAATTAATTGCTAAAATTCCGCCCATGACTGAAGAAAACAGAAAAGGAATCCTGAAGATTATCAGTGAAAAATCTGAAAAAACAAGAATAAGTTTACGCCAACTGCGCGATCAGCTTAAGGAAGAAATCTTGGCAGCGGAAAAAAATAAGGGAATAACTGAAGATGATAAGTATTCTTATTTGGCTGATTTGGATAATTTTGTCAGTGATTACAATAAAAAAATAGAGGAAATGGCTAAGGAAAAAGAACAGGAGATAATGACGATATAATTGGTGATTAGTAATTGGTAATTAGTGATTAGGGAATGGAATAATATGATTAGTAATTAGTAATTAGGGAAGGGAATTTTTATTAATAAATAATATTATGGCAAAAAAAGATGATAATCTAATGGAAAAAATCGTTTCTTTATGCAAACGTCGGGGTTTTGTTT